>JAYYSE010000036.1:0-10015 GCA_036126475.1 Pseudomonadota bacterium
TATCGCCTCTTTCTACAGCTGCGACGACCTGTAATTTAAAGCCTAGTGTGTAATCACGCTGAGTGCGCTTAACGTAGGTATTATTTGAAGTAGTCATAATTCGTCCTCAATGTGTAAACACATTTCAGGACGAGACAATTGTTTACAAAAAGCCCGCGACCAAGTCGAGGGCTTTTTGATATTTGGCACGTTGCAGACAGATAAGAGACGTGCATCTCTCCGAAATCCAAAACATTTTCAGGTGTATTACCCAAATCATGGCGGCTTAGCCACTTTTCTAGACTATCGGCACCGCCAATGTATTCTCCTTCGAGCTATATCTGAGGTACGGTAACTGGCGCTTCAGACCGATGTGTACTTTCACTTCAAGAATCATTCTATATAAAGTGATACTGTCTTTTACTACATCATCGTTGTATGTGATCTGCTCCAGCAATACTGGACAACTCACTAAGTCATTTTTCAATACGAAAATTTAACCGTGTAAAGCTAAATTAGTACATGACTGAACAAAGAAATGTGCAAGAACTTCTCAGGCTGAATTTTCACTCGTTGAGTTTTTAATCGTTAGCAGTAGAAAGATTATCATTGATTGATGATTAGATAGGGTTTAACGGAAATCTAATGTAACAATACTGACTTTTCAGAACTAAGATTGTCATACCTGTAATTATTTATTGCATGCTAAATTAGCAAAGTCGAACTTTGTTATGTGCAAGGTTGTAATTGACCGAACTTAAAAGTTTCACTCTGAAAACTAGTTTCGTTTTAGGCGTGGGGCTCCGACCACCTCTACGACGTTCAATTTAATGATAACTTTAATAGAGAGGTTTTAATGTGTCGTTGGCTAGCTTACCAGGGAGTACCTATTTATTTGGATGAAGTTATTTATGAACCTACTCACTCACTCATCATTCAGAGTCAAGAGGCTCGAAAAGGGGCTACTCGAGTTAACGCCGATGGATTCGGTGTGGGGTGGTACACACAACGTGATACTCCCGGTCAATATCGAGAAGTGTTACCTGCATGGGGGGATGATAACCTTCGTTCTCTAACACATCATATATCTTCTCATCGATTTATGGCTCATATTCGCTCCTCAACGGGTTCAGTTGTATCGCGTTCAAACTGTCATCCTTTTGTCTTAGACAATTGGATGTTTATGCATAATGGGCAGATCGCTGAATTCGAGAAGTTACGATTCCATCTTGAACGCTTGTTACCTGAGTCCCTTTTTAATTTCCGACAGGGTACTACTGATAGTGAACTAATTTTTCTCCTTATGGTTAAGAATGGTTTGTTTAGCGATGCAGATGTAGCGATTATCGCTACTATTAAAGAAATCGAAATGGTGAAAAAGAGCAAATCTATTCTGTCACCATTTAAGGCATCTATTTGTTTGTCAGATGGTAAGCAATTTTGGGTAGTACGCTACTCTAGTGACAATGAGCCACCGACGATCTATATTAAAGCTGAAGGCTTAAACGTAAGCATTGCATCTGAACCCCTCGAAAAAAATACTGAGTGGAAACTCCTAAAACCACAAACGATCACTTGTGTCCATGATACCAACTTGACCACAGCTCAAATACAACTAGATATCTAACCTTAATTATCAATGGTGAGCACTTCGTTGGCTAATTCTCCATATCTCTAGTTATTTATGTTTTGCTAATGTTCGATTTTGCGAAAATGATTTTCAAATGTTTGTAACTGGCAAACGACAAATGAATCCTTTTATCAGGCCTCATATTAACTATCCTAATTGATGTTAGAGCACATCAAATATCAGATATCGAGTGGTTAGATGGGCAATGAAATTATCGCCACCTTGTCGCCATCTCTCAGTTGGTTTTTTTGTAAACTATTGTTTATATTTGTTATTTTTACCCTTCGATAAAACCCCGAGCTCTATAGATGCTTAGGGCTTTTTCGTTCGTCCTCTAATCAGATGGCATCAAGCTTCTAGCTAATAAGACCAAAAGATTTGATTCCGTCCATTTTTCTTTAAATATAGAGTGCTTGGTCTGCGTCATCAATGAGTTGCTCGACGGAACCTAGAGCTTGAGAAGCATGTTTGACACAAATTGAATTGAATCTTTAGTACTACCTTGAACCAGTATCAGAAATTCCTTGCAACCATATCGAAAACAGTTATTTTCTAGTGGCAGTCTTTTCTGAATCCCGATGGCCAACTCTTTAATAACTAAATCGCCATTTGGTGACCGTAGATATCGTCGAACGCTTTGAAATGGTCAATGTCGATTATAATCAATGTGATCGATTGTTTGCGGTTAATGCTTGGTCCAATAACCTGCTGAAAGTAAAGTCGGTTGTAGCAGCCAGTAAGCGCGTCTTTATAAGATAGTGCTTCAAACATATTCGATTGTTTAGGTATTGTATCGATTGTTTACGAAGTTGTTCAGACTGTGGGAAGCGTTTATGTACTTCTAAGTCACGCCGAATACAGGCTGCAGAAATCAAGACATAGCCAGATAAGTAAACTGAAATGGTCTCAATTTCGTGAGTAGGTTCTGCTGCGTATAGTAGGGGGAGATAGACCGATCAGGTACGCGGAAAAGGTAAATGATAGCGTCGTAATGCTTTATTTGGCAAACAATCGAGAAAAAGTACCTATGTGGGTCATCACTAGAATGATGCCACCTTGGTAGTCAAAGTTCCCTAAATCAATAGCGAGTCGACCAACATAGACTAAAAACAGAGAGCTGATAACAAGAAAGGTACTTTCTACGAACTCTAACGGCCATCATCAAGAACAAGAGAATACGTAAGATGATTGGTGTAACGCACTCCGTACCGAAGTGAATATAGTCAGTGACAACAAAAGCGCAGAATATTGAGATAGGAATATAGATGAAATTTATCGGCAGATAAATTTCGTTGTCGAAATAGGTTTTAAATCGCTGATTCTTGAACCTAGTATAAGAGCGCATTGAGAAGCTAGCCGTAATTGATACACAATAATTTACGTAGCATGTCACAGTCTTGATGATTGTAAACGCGCATTTCTATTGATTTGTCAGTATGTTAGCTAGATCAACAACGGAGGGGCACAATATTCACGTCCTACATGAAATAGAACGTGAACATGTTTAGAGGGATACATAAGAGTGATTAATCGTTATTAACGCTTGTTCTTCAAGTAACGTTTACGACGCTCTTCTTTTTTCTTAGCTTGTTGCTCTGCTTTCAGTGCAGCGGCTTCTTCAACTTCGATCAGCTCTTTAGTGATCATTTCTGGCAGCTCTAAAGTTACTTTACCTAAAGTGCCGTTACGAAGTTCATGCAGTAAGATCTCAGAACACTTATGAAGGTCAATATGACCACCAGCACGAAGTGCACCGCGCTTACGACCAATAGCTTCCATCAACTCGATACCAGACTCTGGTAGCTCTTCAATTTGGTAACGCTCTTGCAGTAGGTGAGGGTACTGCTTCGCAAGATATTCAACGGTGTAGAATGCTACTTCATCGTATTCCATCGCTGTATCTTTTACTGCACCTGTAGCCGCTAGACGGAAACCACTGTGTGGGTTTTCTACTTTAGGCCAAAGGATCCCTGGGGTATCAGAAAGAATCACGCCGTTTTGTAGGTTAATACGCTGTTGACGACGCGTCACCGCAGGTTGGTTACCTGTTACAGCGATTGTACGTCCTGCTAGGCAGTTGATAATGGTTGATTTACCCACATTTGGGATCCCCATGATCATAGTACGAATGTTTTTACCAATCTCTTCACGGTGCGGTGCCAGCTTACGAACCAGCTCCATGATGTGGTTCACTTCTTCTTTAACGCTGGTGGTAATTGCAATAGCCTTTACACCTTGCTCTTTTTCGAAATGCTCGATCCAACGTTCAGTTAACTCTGGGTCCGCAAGATCACGCTTGTTCAGTACTTTTACACAAGGCTTATCGCCGCGCAGTGAGGAGATCATAGGGTTTTCACTACTGAACGGGATACGCGCATCCAGTACTTCGATGATCACATCAACCTGTGGGATAACTTCTTCGATTTCTTTGCGGGCTTTATGCATGTGACCCGGAAACCATTGAATAGACATAGAGATAAACCTTGATAAATATAGTTGCTGCACATTGTAAGGGTTCAATAGGGCGTGTAAAGCCATATCTATCCTGACGTTTAATGAGCTATGTGAATTTGCTTGAAGTATAGGCGACTTGGTGATGATTACTCAGCTCGTGATTAACTTAATGTGTTGAAAGCCATCATTTATGCGTAGTCACCTTTTCTACTTCCGTCTAGATACGCTTTGATCGTATTGAACAGGTATGTGATTTCAGCTTACCAAGTTCTGGATCCCCAAAATCGTTAGCGTGCAATGAGGAAGAGAGTAGCAATTAGGAAGATTATGGATTTACTAAACACGTATATACTTCTGAGAAAACAAAAGTATAAAGCCTCCCCTTAGGGGAAGCTCAAGTATTAATTGCAATAGATTGAGAACTTTGGAGAGAGTTACAGCGCTTTTTCTAATTCCGTTAGGAATCGAGAAATATCCTCTGCGCTAATGTCGCGGTGAGTAACAAAACGTACAGGGTTACCAGGTGTCATTGTAATACCTTGTTCGCTAAGTTCACCTGCGATACGGTTGATATCCACTGACTCGTCTAACTTCGCAAATACGATGTTCGTTTGAACAAAATCAGGGTTAACAGAGAAGCCTTCCAGTTTACTCAAGCCAATAGAAAGGTTTTTCGCGTTCTCGTGGTCAGTTTTGAGCTGAGCTACGTTTTCTGTCAGTGCCATTTTTCCTGCTGCAGCAAGAATACCTGCTTGGCGCATACCACCACCGACCATTTTACGTAGGCGACGTGCTTTCGCTATGTACTCTTTGCTACCGAGCAGTAATGAACCAATCGGAGCACCTAAACCTTTCGATAAGCAGATTGTCATCGAGTCGAAGTATTGTGCGATCTCTTTGATGTGGACATCTAATGCAACAGCTGCGTTGTATACTCGCGCGCCGTCTAGGTGCATTTGTAAGCCGTGCTGGTTTACGAACTCGCGAGCTTCGGCTAAGTAGGACATCGGAAGTACTTTGCCATTAATGGTGTTCTCTAGGCTTAAAAGTTTAGTTCGAGCGAAGTGACTGTCATCGGGTTTAATCGCGGCTGCCAGCTTTTTAAAGTCAAGTGTTCCGTCAGGATTGTTTTCGATCGGTTGTGGTTGAATGGAACCAAGTACCGCCGCCCCCCCAGCTTCATATTTGTAGTTATGTGCTTGTTGGCCACAAAGATACTCGTCACCACGTTCACAATGTGACATGAGGCCAAGCAGATTTGCTTGAGTACCTGATGAGGTGAACATTGCGGCTTCAAAACCCGTTTCTTTTGCAGCCCACTGCTCAAGTTCATTTACGGTTGGGTCGTCACCGTATACATCATCACCTACAACTGCGTTCGCCATTGCTTCGCGCATAGCTTGTGAAGGTTTGGTTACGGTATCAGAACGAAAGTCCATGTTTTTCTCCTAGAGTTCTTAGCCACATAGCCGGCTATAGATGGCCACATAGTTGGGCTTTACTTAAACAAGCGATAGTTTTGGTGTCGGTGATTTGATCGTTTCTTATTTTATCGTGTAGTTCTTCTAAGCTAAGTTCGATCACTTCTATTACTTCATCTTCATCACATTCAAAGCGGGTAGTGAGGTTGAGCTGTTTTGCTACAAACAAATGCTGAATCTCATCACAGAAGCCTGCGAGGGGGGTAACCTGCCCCAGACTTTGGAATGACTCTGCGCTAAAACCGGTTTCTTCTTCTAGGTCACGTTGAGCGCACTCTAGTGGTGTTTCATTGACTTCCATCGTGCCTGCGGGCAGTTCTAAAAGCCATTTTTTAAGTGAGGGGCGAAACTGGTTGATCAGGATGATTTTTCCAGAAGACGTAATAGGAAGAATAACGGCGGCACCAGGGTGATTAATTGTTGTATGTTTTATCACGACGTTCGTAGGGAGCGTCACGTTCTCTTCTATGAGAGAAATACTTTTCCATTGATGGATAACTTTATTCATGCAGTCTGGCCACATTCCTTGCCAATTTTTCGTATTCGAAAGACATGCTCCACCATAACGCCTATGGTGTCGAAAATAAAAGAAAATTTAGGCATGGATTTGAATTAAATTTCACACCATACGTGATTCTACTCTCAAATTTGCAATCTATGATTACACCGAAATTGCGGGCGTAACCATCTGATATAAATGCATCTCAATAATAAAATACACTTGTAACAAAGTGCTAACAAATGTATAAAAACATATCTACACTCTTTATTGTCCAAAGATTTTCGGAGTAATGCATGACCCCTTCTATTTCTTCACATGCTGACAAGGCGCTACTCTCTGAAAGAATTAACAAATTAGCGCAAGCTCTCTCTGATGGTGTCTATGAAAGAGAAGATACCATCAAGCTCTGTTTACTGGCTGCTTTGGCTGGTGAAAGTGTTTTCCTACTTGGCCCTCCGGGCATTGCAAAAAGTCTTATCGCTAAACGCCTAATCCAAGCTTTCGATAACAGCAGCTATTTTGAATATTTGATGACACGCTTTTCTACGCCTGAAGAGGTGTTTGGCCCTTTAAGTATCCAAGAATTGAAAGACAATGGGCGTTATGTAAGGTTGACTGAAGGTTATCTACCAACAGCTCAAGTAGTTTTCCTTGATGAAATCTGGAAAGCTGGCCCTGCAATCCTTAATACACTCCTTACCGTTGTCAACGAAAAAACGTTCAAAAACGGTAGCGATATTGAAAGCGTACCAATGCGTTTATTGGTGTCAGCATCTAATGAACTTCCAGATGAAGATAGCGGCCTAGAAGCGCTTTATGACCGCATGCTTGTGCGAGTGTTTGTAAACCGTATTCAGAACAAACAAAATTTCAAATCGATGCTAACAGCGGGTACTTCTCAAGAAGCTGAGATTCCGAAGGGTTTAGCGATTACTGATATTGAATATCACCAATGGCAAAAAGAACTCGACAAGCTTGAACTGACGGACAATGCTTTCAACAAGCTGTATGAGTTGAAGACTATGCTAGAAGAGACAGTTAAGCAGCAGGGGTCAACTTCTGAATCTGCTCTGTATGTTTCAGACAGACGTTGGAAGAAAGCTGTGAAATTGCTGAAGGCGAGTGCGTTCTTCAGTGGTCGTGACAGCGTCAACCCGCTCGATATTCTCTTACTTCAAGATTGTTTATGGCACAGCCCTGAATCACGAGATATGGTTCGTAGTGTGGTTAAAGACTTTGCGTTGAACCTAGCTTTCGATCAACAAGAGTCTAAAGCTCAAATCGAAATGTCACGTGAAGAGCTTGAAGATATCCAAGACGAAGTTGAAGCAACACTCTCTGTTTCACTCTCTATGGAAACAACCAGTGGCCTTCTACGTAAAGACGTTTACCATAACGATATTAAAAACGCGAAGACGTACAGCGTCGGCAGCGCTTACAACTTAGTCAAGTTAGTTCTGCTGCAAAGCAACATGTCAGTTTCAGAATCAGAGAAAGGTGATAGCCGCTGGGTTTACGTAGCTAAAGATGATTTCGACCGTGTGCTTAAAGAAGGGCACGGAGATATTTACGGTTACGTAAACGAAAACAAGAACCTGTGTCGCTTGAAGTTGGATCTTGACGCATCGAACCAACTAGTGATTAAAGACATCGCGAATCGCTCGGTATTAGTGAGTGTGGTGACAACTGATGGTTTGGACCATGAGCTTTACAATAAATGGTTGAGTGGTGCTGAGCGAGCACTTGAGCAGTTAAACGAAGCTGAATTCAAGTTAAAGCGAGTGCGCACCGATTTCCACGACGCGCTGCCTCACAACTATATCGATCCAGAGTTACCAAAAGCGATGGAGTCAAGTTTACAAGCGGTAACACAAGAGCTTGAGACTGCGAAAGTGAAGAGCAGCAAGATTGCTCAGCGTCTTAAATTTATGAGTCAGTACTTCGAGTAGAGGGGACAAGTATGTTAGGAGCAGACGGTTTAAACCTTGCTTTAATGGTTGCTGACTCAGGCATCATTGATACGGCGATGAATGATCTCATCGCCCGTTCTCAAGTTATGATGGCTGCCGAGAATAAAGGGGTTAAAACGTCGGTTAAAAACCACCTAGTGAAATGGCGCGGTAAAGTAAAAAAACGCGTCACTAAGGTTTGTGAGACCGACCGATTCCAAGAAGAAATCGCCCTTTACCAAGAAGTAATTCACTGGGATGAGTCCCAGTTTTTTGATGAGATTGATGGTGTCATCAAAAAGCTGGAGTGGCACTCAGCGTTTTACCTACAAGCTAGACGTCTGATAGAAAACAACAAGGGTGTTTACAATGCAATGTTCCCGCACTACTTCTGCGATCAGTGGTATCAATCGTTGTCAGATGCCATCAAGCAAGCTCAAGTAACAGAACTTCAAACAAGCAAAGAGAAAGTTTTAGCGGATCTCTACCAACGCATGGAAACCATGAAAAACATGGATAAAGTGACGGAATCTGGAGATGAGGGAAGCGTAGGACGTTTGTGGGACATGGCTTCTGCTAAGTTGAGTAAAACAGACTTAACTGTAATGAAGCGTCATGCAGAGTTTTTAAATAAACACAAAGGTCTACAAGAAATCGCCGAGAAACTGGGCCGTATGGCGGGCATGGAAGACGATCCTTCTTTACATAAAGCCCCTGTTGAAGAGCTGCAGATGGTCGAAGAGAAAAGCGATGAAGCCGTTGACGATATCGTTGGGATTCATGAAAGCGATGATCTTAACAAGATGCTGCCAAACGAGACTATGTTCTTGGCGTACCCAGAGCTTGAAGTTATCTTCTACAAACACTTGGCGGATAAACGCTTACTGAGTTACCGCTCCAAAGGTAAGTCTCGTACGTTACGTAAAGTTAAGGCACAAAAGCCAGATAGTAAACACGTTGATATCGAGAAGGGGCCGTTTATCGTTTGTGTAGACGCTTCCGGTTCTATGAGTGGTTTCCCTGAGCAATCTGCTAAAGCAATGGCCTATGCACTAATGCAAATCGCTTTGGCGGAAGAGAGGGATTGTTACGTGATCCTTTTCTCTTCAGAACAGATTACTTACGAGCTAACAAGACAAGATGGCTTACGTGAAGCGAGCGACTTCTTGAGTTACTCATTCCACGGAGGCACAGATTTGGAACCTGTATTGATGAAATCGATCGATTTGATGACAGGTGACAAATACAAGAATGCCGATTTAATCGTACTGTCTGATTTTATTGCCCCTAAGCAGTCTGATGAGATGATCGCTCAGGTTGAAAAGCTGAAGGAACATAAAAACCGTTTCCACGCAGTGAGCCTTTCTAAGTACGGCAACCCTCAATTAATGAGCATGTTTGATCATTGTTGGGCATATCACCCGAGCTTGGTTGGTCGCTTCATGAAGAAGTGGTAGATCGCGAATCATCAATTTAAGCCATTTTGCTGTATGTTTTTTAGCTGAAAAGATCGAACAAGCAGCAATTTGATTTAAATGTCAGCAAGCAGAATTTAAATTCACTTTTTTGTTTGACTATCTCTCCTTAATCCGTAAAGTAGGCACCCGAACACAGCGGAGTGGCTTGATTATTCCCTAAAGTGTTGAAATAAAAAGGCGCCTTGGCAGAGTGGCTATGCAGCGGATTGCAAATCCGTGGACCTCGGTTCGACTCCGGGAGGCGCCTCCATTCTTTCTCTTAGTTTGATAAGTTAAGATAAATTAGAATGAAATTGCGATACTAGCTCAGTTGGTAGAGCGCAACCTTGCCAAGGTTGAGGTCATCGGTTCGAACCCGATGTATCGCTCCAAATTTTGTAATGTTGATTCATATTGACATTAAGATGGTGTTTTACTTTTCAGTAATCGGCATCGCAATAAAGAATTGCGTGCCCTGGTGGTGGAATTGGTAGACACAAGGGATTTAAAATCCCTCGACGTTCGCGTTGTGCCGGTTCAAGTCCGGCCCGGGGCACCATCTA
>JAYYSE010000037.1:0-13965 GCA_036126475.1 Pseudomonadota bacterium
ATGATTGTTGGTAAAGCGTCACAACCCCGCACCGATCACCCAGATCTACCGAATGGCAAGGTTTCACTCTTACCTACTCATGCCTATTTCCTTTATCAATCAGATAAACAGGTTGTCGAAGGCGGCCCAGAAGACATGGTAATTGCCAGAGAATTTGATCATGGACGCGTTCTCTATAGCACCGATTTTTATGGGAAAAATGCTGACTTTTACGCCGCAGAGAAAATATCTATTCGATTAGACCCACCAATGAAGCCCGTAAGTGCTGATGGAAGAGTGGGAGAATATATAGATGAAGTACAGATAGATGGTTACCAAGGTTTGATACTACTTTATTGAAGTATCTCGAACTTGAACTGGTCACCATAATACAAAGAAACCTAGCAAATGGTCGCTAGGTTTCAAAGATAAAAACGAATTACTCTTTGCTTACTTCAGAGGGTCGTTATCAGGCAATGCATTGTGTATCCATAAAGCCAGGCGCTTCTTGATATTTGCACCGTCCAACTTACTGTCTGGTAACGGAATAATTTGATTAACTTCAACAAGAAATAGATAAACTGCCTTAACCTTGATTGGTTGAGATGAGTTCGGCAAATCGAAACCTTGCAACTTTGCCATTTTAAAACCGACTTCTAGAGCCTTCTTAACCAGCTTATCTTCATTCATGATCTTCGCGGTTTTCGACATATCATCTCCATCATCTTCGTAGAATGAACTTTGAGTATATCAAACCCAATCTACGACAAGCTTACCGTGCTCTCAATTCGAACATTCTCTTTAATAAATTACACAAAACGATTCACAGATCCAAACCACTACCCACTTAATTTACATTTACAATATGCATACAAATGCACGAGCAATATATAAAAAAAATACTTAATAAGTGAGGTATTCGGTCAAGAAACCAAAATTTGCCGAATTTTAACTTACCAAGCTAAAGGATACAGAATACTATTATTTTCACTTGCATACTTTTAGCCTTATAAAAAAACAATAAATCACTGTGATTTAAATCGTTTACTTAGATCATATTTACGATCACCCGGATGAAAAGTTATTTACAAAACACTCATTAAGCTAATAAAATAGACCCAATAATCTTGTTCTGGTGTTAATAATGCGTTACCTATGGGCTTCATTCTGTCATAAAAATCCAATCCCCGGACGAACCGTTCATATCCTTGTAATCTTGATAGCATTAGCTTCTATCGTGGTTCCATTAATGACAAAAGATGCCACAACGATACTAATTTCACTTAGTGTTGCTTTGGTGTGTTTTGTGCTGTTTGTGTTCTTTGCCCTCGCCGACAAAATGCGTTCGGGTATGCACTAATCAAATTCGAGATAGCAAAGCATTTATCTTTTTCAAAGCATTCTCAAATGTTGGCTATCAAATACGGAAAAGCCCAAAGTTATTAGCTTTGGGCTTTTCTTCTAGCGACTGTGGTTGGTCACAACCGGGTGATACGACAACCGAGTCTTACAGCGTCATATGCAGAATTGGAAATGGTTTCCCCATGTCATCAAATGGTGAGCGTGATTCAATTTTGAACCCCATGTGCTGATAGAAGCCTACCGCTTGTGGGTTTTGCTCATTCACGTCAACTTTGGTCGCTGCCAACTGCTCAATCGCATGTTGCAACAACACCGTACCCACTCCTTGTCCTCGAACTTCGTTCAAAACGAAAAGCATCTCGACTTTTGCATCATGGACGCCCACGAAGCCAACAATCGAACCACTTTCATTTTTAACGCATTTCAAAGAAACCGCAGGGAACGCATGTTCCATGATGATAGGTTTAAAAAACTCAATATCTTCTTCTGTAATAAAGTCATGAGTTGCTCGGACTGAATTTTCCCAAACCTTAAGCATTTCTGCATAATCTTCAGGAAGCACATTTTCTATAGTCATAATTTTCTCTAGATTGAACTGAGTATAAACATGTGCAGCCGCGAAACCGTATATTAAACCTAAACTACTAAGTGATTCAATGCCGCTTATGAAGAGCTTTAACTTGTTGATGGCTAATTGAACAAATATAAACAAAGTTGCATAATGGCAACGAAATCACAAGAACACTTCAATTTCTCATTATTATATGTTTCTGAGAAATAAAAGTTGAATTAGCCACAACTCTGAAGAGTGCAAAATTCTATCGACCAATGACATATATAGCGAGCGCATAACACCTAGCATTCGACACATACGAACTTATCTTTTAGGTTACTTAAATCATGAAAAAACAATTATTAACACTCACCCTAGTTGCCACAACGATTGGAGCCATTTCTGGTACAGCACAAGCTTGTACACGAGCTTTATACCACTCGGATACTTTAGATACGACGATGGTCACACGTTCAATGGACTGGGAAGGTTACGATCAAGGGGTTGTGCGCGGTGTACCGAGAGGAACTGTACTTGATACACGTGCACCCACGGTATACGGTGTCGGCCTCAGCAAATCAGGGGGAGCCCATCAAATTTACAAGTCAAAACATGCCATGATTGAGATTGCAAGCTTCGACGCAGAGTTTGTCACAGAAGCAATCAACGAACATGGTGTTCTTGGTCAAATTCATTATCTCAATACAGACTGGCAAGATGAAAAAGCGCGAGTAAAAGGTAATCAAGACATCGATGGTCAGCGATTCGTGCAATACGTTATTGCGAATGCAAAAAGCCTTGATGAAGTTGAGTCTATTATCAATAACACCAACATCCGTGACCAAAAACTTGGTGGCGTACCTGGTCTGTATGATGCGAATACAACTGTAAACCACTTCTTGGCTCACTTCATTTTTGCTGATAACTCTGGTGAGACCATCCTTGTTGAAATGGTAAATGGTGAAAAGAAACTCTACCGAGGAACAGGTTCTTTAGATGTCATTTCAAACAACCCAACGTTTGATACTATGACAGAAATGGACAGAGAGTTATTAAGTGAAAAGCGCTTCCCAACAGCTTCAATCAACTCTATAGATCGTCGTTATCGTGCTCAATACGCTCTTAAGGAAGTAAAAGCGTATGAAGAGCGTTTTGGTATCCGCGACAACAAACAATTAAGTAATATTATTGAAGGTGTTGCTCATGAGATGCGTAGCGGATATACAAAATGGGACGTCGCCTATGACGCGAACTTTCCAACTTTATGGGTTTCGCAAGTAGACTTAAAGAATAAAACACTCAAGCTAGACCGATGGGACACAGATCAAGTTGAGACATACGATTTCTCGATGTTTGATGTCAATGGTAAACAAGTGGTTGAATTGGGGCGTAACACGAACAAACGAGAATCTCAGCCTTGTACAAACATTAATAAAAACCAACCATTCTGTGCCATATAACTTTGACTACGCCACACTTAGCAAGGCTTCAAGCTGCAGAAGAACGTGGGTGCCCATCAAAGATTAGGGCGTGATTTAGCTTAGAGGTTAGTTCGAACTGGGCCAAAGTCGGTGAAGAGATTGTGAGTACGTAAAGCACTCAACCGATAAGAGCAAGGCACTTTCCTGCTAGGAAAGTGCCTTATTTTAATCTTGCTTTGACTATTTAAATCAACATCTTACCTAAAACTCTCACAAGATAAGTTTCATAGATAAAGCAGGTATAAACCATGTGCAGCCAGAGTGGTTAGAAGCAAAACAACCGTCTTTTCTCGGTTAATCAAAGATTTCGCTAACCCTATTAATCAGGCATCACCACAATACCCATAGTTTCAAGCAGTTGCTCTTGTTGCCAAGCGACAATTTTAATGCCCGATGTGTCAACCTTTCGAGGATCTAACCCCTCTAATTCAGCGTGACACAAGTTTGCTCCCTGCATACTGAACTGTCCCCATACATCTTCAGAGAATACGCCTCGGCTCAGATCCGACTCCTTTAATGACGCTCCTGCAAGGTAAGTCCCTATCCAACGGTTCTCAAACAGCTCACATTTTTCTAAACAAGCCTGTTCAAAGTTAGCATAAGACAAGTTACAGCCTGTGATATACGCTGAGCAAAAGTACATACGATTACTCACCTGGTTGGCAAAGTTCGTTCTCGTAAAGTTAGCCCCTTTCAAGTCACATTCACGTAACTCAATCCCATAGCAATTGGCGTTACTAAAATTCGCCATGGCGAGCTGGCAGCTCTGAAAACTTGCATCACGCAGGTCTGCGATACCAAAGTGGCATCCTTCGATATCGCCTTGCTCAATGAACCTACAATTAATAAAGGTCGTGTCACGTAGGTTACAACGCCTAAAGTCACAACGAATAAAGGTACATGCTGTGAAAGTCATATCGGACAGATCTTGTTGAGCGAAATTGTGGTGATGATAAGTACTGTTATTAGTGTCCATTTAGCCCCCTAAAGAAAGTAAGCTAAGACTACCACTGAGATCTTCAGAAAACACCAAATTAAAAACCAACAAAAACAGCAACTTAAAGCACCCGTTTTTAGCCAATTTAAGGCACCAAATAGGCGATTTAAGAGGGCTTTTTCCAGTTAATAGAACGCGTTTATTTTGAAAAAAGTTTTGTGGCTTACAGAAGGTTTTATGACGTAGCTGATCATCAGATAAAGGTACGTGTCGAAAAATCAGTAAGCTTTAAATAGCCAGGTAACCTGGCTCATGTGGAGGGAAGTACAAGACTCAATTTTTCTGAGAAGTTAAAAACAAAATAGGTAAAGCTCACCATCGTGGAAGCTAACCGATTCATAATTACCGAGGGTTGAATTTAACTCGTGTTCCCAGGTTGTGTTATCTAGCTTTTCGCGATATTAGCAATACCTTCAAGCTGAAGAACTGGAGCGGCATCAATGTCTTCCGCGTTCATCATAGATGACACGCGTTGCATCGAAGAAAGCAGCAGACTTTGCTCCCACGGCTCAAGGTTTTGAAATTTGTTAACGAAGCTATCTTGCAGTGGTGGTGGCGCATTGTTTAGCAGCTCTTGACCTTTTTCGGTCAAGTTTGCATGCACTTTACGGCGGTCAGCAACACTACGGATACGTTGTACATAGCCATTCACCTCTAGACGATCAATGATCGTAGTGGTGGTCGCTTGGCTTACATTGGTGTGGTTAGACAATTCTTTGATCGTCACGTTACCCATTTCTTGGATTGCTCTCATTAAGATTAATTGAGGGCCAGTCAAACCATACTCTTTACTCAGCTTCTTCGAATGTAAATCGATAGCGCGAATAATTTGGCGAATAGCGACCAGGATTTCGTCATGTTTGTCCAAGATGCAGACCTTTGTACTAATATACGGTGAATGTTTTCACAGTGTTCAAGCGATTCGAAACTCCAAGTAATAGAGCCAAAGCTGCTCGGGAATTACACTGTAAATTGATAAATTACTTCATTAATTTTTCCGCATTGTACTGATGTTCATACTATTCTCAAACTTTTCTATGCCTCTGAGTTTGAGCGTGACAACACTTTTGTACTTTGAGTACTGATATTCAGGTTTGTGGCGGCGAACCATCAAAGAAAAATCACGAACGAGAGAAAAAATAAAAAGAGAGTAGAGTCAGATAGGTAGCGAGGTTTCACTACCTATTTATCATTAAAAAGCGAGTGTGCTTAACTCAAACGACTAGGCAGCATTATTGAGTTGGAAATTCCCCGTCAATGCGTTGTAGAACTCACTGTTATCCAAGATCCCGACCAGTTGATTGTCTTCAACCAGCAAGATCGGATGGTTGCTGATCTGCTTGAGCTTGATTGCATCACGCATACCGATTTCAGGGCTTACGACAACCACACTCGACCCGCTGATCTCGGTTAAATCATCAGACTCATTCCACTCGACAAGTGCCAAATCCGATTCACCTTTTACAGATAGCTCCCCTTCGCTCTGCTCAACCCATAGGTCTTTTGAATCGCAGATCTGCCAGCTTTCATCTTCTTGTTTCAGAGAACCCAGAGGCTGCATCAATGAGCGACCTTTTAGTACATTCAATGGGTTAGTATGAGCAACAAAGTCTTTCACGTATTCCGTTTTAGGTGTGAGTACGATCTCTTCAGGTTTGCCATGTTGAATCAGCTTGCCTGACTCCATGATCGCAATGTTGTTACCAATCTTCAGCGCTTCGTCTAAATCATGGCTTACGAACAAAATCGTTTTATTGAGCTTGTCCTGCAGTGTGATCAACTCATCTTGAAGCTGTGCACGAATCAATGGGTCAAGGGCTGAAAACGGTTCGTCCATCAATAGAATATCAGTGTCCATGGCGAATGCTCGAGCTAAACCAACGCGTTGCTGCATACCGCCAGAAAGCTCATGAGGGTATTTGGTTTCCCACTCTGCAAGACCAACCATTTCAAGCTGCTCACGCGCCTTAGCTCGGCGAACATTTTTAGCAACACCTTGCATTTCAAGACCAAAGGCCACGTTATCTAACACGGTTAACCAAGGCATCAAGGCGAACTTTTGGAACACCATAGAAACACGGTGAGTACGAAGGTGGCGCAGTGTCGCTTCATCGCACTGTTCACCTAAATCAACCTGCTTATCGCCATCTTTAATTGCCAACGAGCCACGGCTGATCTCATTCAAACCGTTTACTGCTCGAAGTAATGAAGATTTCCCTGAGCCAGACAAGCCCATCAGCACGCAGATCTCGCCCTCTTTAACCGTTAGCGACACATTGTCTACGCCCACGACTTGGCCTGTCTCATCAATAATCTCCTGACGAGTTTTACCTTGGTCAAGTAACTCAAGTGCTTGCTTCGACTTGTCACCAAAAACGACATCCAGATTTTTAATAGTAATCGCATCCATTGTCTTTTTTTCCTGAGAGCTAGACATGATTAAGCCTCTTTCTGATTTGGTGTTTTGCACAAGCGATCAAGAATGATAGCGACTAATACTATCGCCAGTCCGGCTTCAAAACCTTGTGAGATGTTCACTGTATTCAAGGCGCGAACGACAGGTTTACCAAGCCCATCTGCACCAACAAGTGCCGCAATCACGACCATAGAAAGCGATAACATGATGCACTGAGTGACACCTGCCATAATGCTTGGCAATGCTGCCGGTAATTCCACTTTCAGGAGCAATTTCATACGGCTAGCGCCAAACGCTTTACCTGCTTCAATCAGCTCTTCTGGCACCTTAGTCACGCCCAAGTAGGTCAGACGTATTGGCGCCGCGATAGCAAAAATAATGGTTGAGATTAAGCCAGGGACAATACCTAAGCCGAATAGAACCAAGGTTGGGATAAGGTAGACAAACGTTGGGACCGTCTGCATTAAGTCGAGAATGGGGCGCAGTAACGTATACAGCCAAGGACGGTGCGCTGCCATGATGCCAACCGGTACGCCAATTAATACGGAAATCGTTGTCGCCGCAAAGACGAGAACAAAGGTTTCCAGCATTTCTTGCCAATAGCCAAGATTGAGGATGGTCAGAAGTGCCGCGACAACGAAGATCACCAACGACAATTTACGGTGTAAATACCAAGCGATCGCAGCGGTAATTACGATAGGGAGCGCTGGCGGCATCCATTTAAATACATCGACTAAAAACAGAATAACGGTTTCTAAAAAGATAGAAATAGCATCAAAAAAGCCCGCTGCGTTGATAGTTAACCAGTCAACACCAGCTTCCATCCATTGTCCGACAGGGATTTTGTTTTCCGTAATAAAATTCACAATATTGCCTTTCATTATTGGCGGGCCGAAGCCCACCTTTATTCTTTATATAGCTTTGGTAAACCGGTCTATAGGTAGAACTATGCTTTTACTTGCTTTAGGTACTCTGTAACCGCTTGAGTTGCAGATTCACCTTTATGTGTCTTAACGTTGTCTAACCAAGCTTCCACTTGTTGTGGATTGCTGTTCAACCATTGCTGAGCCGCTTTCTCTGGCTTCACGTTTTGGTTCAAAATCGCTTCCATCAATTGGTTTTCCATCTCTAGTGTGAACTCTAGGTTTTGCAGAAGCTGACCGACGTTTGAACACTCAGATAGGTAGTTTGAACGAACATTGGTGTAAACATTCGCGCCACCGTAATTCGGGCCAAAGAAGTCGTCACCGCCAGCAAGGTATTCCATCTCAACGTTGCTGTTCATCGGGTGCGGTGCCCAACCAAGGTAAACAATCCATTGGCTGCGGCGTGCTGCGCGTGATACTTGCGACACCATGCCCGCTTCGCTTGATTCAACTAAACTGAAATCTTTTAAGCCAAAAGCGTCAGAATCAATCATGGATTGGATTAGACGGTTACCATCATTACCTGGCTCAATGCCGTAGATACGATCTTTGAATTTATCGGCGTGCTTAGCTAAATCTGCGAAGCTTTTAACCCCCGCGTCATACACGTATTTAGGTACCGCTAACGTGTATTTAGCACCTTCTAGATTGGCACGAACCGTTTCGACAGTGCCCGCTTCACGGTATTTAGCAATGTCGCCTTCCATAGTCGGCATCCAGTTCCCTAGGAACACATCGATGTCGCCGTTAGCCATTGAAGAGTAAGTTACAGGTACTGAAAGCAGGTCGGTTTTAGTGGTGTAGCCTAAGCCTTTTAAAAGCTCAGAGGTGACAGCGGTGGTAGCGGTAATGTCAGTCCAACCAACATCGGCAAAACGTACGTTTTCACATTGTTGTGGTTCAACGGAAGCGTTAGCGGCAAATGCAAATGCAAATGCAAATGAACTAATCGCTAATGAGGCTAACGTTTTTGTGGTCAGGTTGTGCATGTTTAGAGTCGTCATAATGGTTCCTTTTAATCTTTCCTTTTTCTGCCTCTTCTCAAACGGTAGAGGCAGTTTTGCTGACTTTTAACTAATTATTTTTATTGCTAATTTCTTATGGTTTTTCACTCAGTCATAGGGCATTACGCTTCCCTGACTGGTTTGTTGATTCTTTGTTTCTCTTGCCATTCAGGTGCAATCCACACTGGCACGTCTTGTTCTTTGAGCATTGGTTTACCTAGAATCAGATCAGATGCACGTTCAGCAACCATGATAGTTGGCGCATTCAAGTTTCCGTTTGGAATGGTTGGGAAAACAGACGAGTCAACGACACGCAGGCTGTCGATGCCGCGAACACGACACTCTTCATCAAGCACAGCCATTGGGTCATCGTCTGCACCCATTTTGCAGCCACATGATGGGTGATAAGCACTTTCAACATTCTGCTTAACCCATTCGTCAATCGCTTCATCAGAAGTCACATCCGATCCTGGCTGAATCTCTTCGCCACGGTAAAAATCCATTGCTGGTTGCGACAAAATTTCGCGCGTTAGACGAATACAATCACGCCAATCTTGGCGGTCTTGCTCGGTCGAAATGTAGTTGAATTGAATCTGAGGTTTGGCATGCGGATCTGCTGAAGTGATAGCAACCGTGCCGCGGCTTTCTGGTTTATTAGGACCAACGTGTACTTGGAAGCCATGGCCATCAAAGGCGGCTTGACCGTCATAACGCATTGCTGCCGGTAGGAAGTGATATTGGATATTTGGCCACTTCAATCCTTTGCGAGATCGAATGAAGGCGCACGATTCAAAGTGATTAGTCGCACCCAAACCTTTGCGAGTAAGAATCCACTCTGCACCGATCATTCCTTTGCTCACTAAGCCAAGCTTACTGTTAAGCGTGATAGGTTCGTTACAGTGATATTGGAAGTAAACTTCTAGGTGGTCTTGAAGGTTTTCACCCACACCATTCAACTCGTGTTTAACTTCCACGCCTGCCTTTTCAAGTACCGCTTTCGGGCCGATACCTGATAGTTGCAGTAGTTGAACAGAGCCGATAGAGCCCGCAGAAGAGATCACTTCTTTGTTCGCCATCGCAGTTTGGATATTGCCTGACTTTTCAAATTCCACACCGACTGCTTTCTTGCTTTGGCCCGGTTGAACCTCGATCAAAAACTTGCGCGCCACGATGCCTTTTTTCAACGTAAGGTTGGGGCGCTTCAATGCGCGACGCAGATAAGCGTTAGAGGTTGAGGCTCTAACGCCTTTATCTACCGTCATATGCATGGTGCCGAAGCCTTCTTGCTGATAGCCGTTGTAGTCTTGTGTTTCTGGGTAACCGGCGTCTTTTCCCGCGTCGATGAAGGCTTGGTAAAGTGGGTTAAGCGCCATATCGTTACCGTTACATGTGCCGACAGGACCATTGTCACCACGGTTTTCGTCGCCACCTTTGTTCCACGATTCAGCACGGCGGAAATAAGGCAAACACGCTTGGTAATTCCAACCGGCAGCGCCCTCTTCTTCCCACTGGTCAAAGTCACACGCATGGCCACGCACGTAAACCATGCCATTGATTGATGAGCTGCCACCTAACACCTTGCCACGTGGGCAGTGCAATTCACGCCCATTAAGGCCCGGTTCCTGCTCGGTTTCAAATTGCCAAGCGTACTTTTCTGTATTCATTGGGTAAGAAAGCGCGGTTGGCATCTGGATAAAAATACTCTTATCCGTGCCACCAGCTTCCAGTAATAAAACGCTATGTTCACCGCTTTCCGTTAGCCTATCCGCTAACACACAGCCGGCCGAACCCGCGCCGACGATAATATAATCGTAGCGTTGTTCCATGTTATCTATTCCCTGAGATGAGTCAGTTGGGCTAGCTCTATCACCCTAGCCCGTTAAATCGAGTGTTACGCGTTAGGCATAAGGGCTGGCGTAATCGCCAAGTTCGATAAGAATGCTCTTGGTCTGCGTATAATGAAGTAGAGTCTCTGGTCCATTTTCACGACCAATACCCGAAAGTTTGTAGCCACCAACAGGCATTTCTGCCGGCGAGTCACCCCACGTGTTTACCCAACAAATACCCGCCTGCATTTGGTGGATCACGCGGTGAGCACGAGAAAGGTTCTGTGTGAATACACCTGCAGCCAGGCCATATTTGGTGTCGTTAGCACGGCGAATCACATCGTCTTCGTCGGTAAATTTCATCACCGACATCACTGGGCCAAAGATCTCTTGCTGAACGTGTGGCATAGCGTCATCACAATCGACAAACACCGTTGGAATAACAAAGTTGCCGTTTTCTAGGCCGTTGTCCGTTGCTTGATAGCCGCCCGTCAATAGAGTAGCGCCAGACTGTTTCGCCAGCTCAATCGCACCAAGAACTTTCGAAAGATGCTCTTTAGAAATCAACGCACCGATCTGAGTCTCCATCTCCATTGGATTACCAATAATCAATTTCTCTGTGCGCGTTTTGAGTTGTTCGATGAATGCGTCATAAATATTTTCGTGTACATAGACACGAGTACCATTGGTGCATACTTCGCCTTGGGTATAGAAGTTAGCGACCATAGAAGCCGAAACCGCATCATCCAATTTCGCGTCATCAAACACGATCATTGGTGATTTTCCGCCAAGCTCCATCGTCACTGATTTAAGCGTCTTAGCGCTATCAGCCATAACTGCTTTGCCGGTACCAGTTTCACCCGTAAACGAGACTTTCACGATATCTGGATGAGCCGTTAGCATTTGGCCCACACGGTAGTCACCTTGAACTACGTTGAACACGCCATCTGGAAGGCCTGCTTCGGTAAAGATTTCGGCAAGCTTTAGAGCGGTTAACGGTGTTTCTTCTGAAGGTTTGAAAATCATTGCGTTGCCCGCAGCTAGTGCCGGAGCTGATTTCCACATCGCGATTTGGATTGGGTAGTTCCACGCGCCAATGCCCGCACAAATACCTAACGGTTCACGACGTGTGTAGAAAAACTGAGATTCGCTAAGCGGTTGTTGGTCGCCCTGAAGCGTCGGCGCCAAGCCTGCAAAGTATTCAATAACATCAGCGCCAGAGGCTACGTCCACTTCAATCGCTTCTTGTAGTGGCTTACCCGTATCAACAACCTCAAGTTTTGCAAGGTCATCATTTCGAGCTCTAAGTATTTCTACCGCCTTCAAAAGAATGCGGCTACGCTCAACTGCTGTCATTGCTGACCACACAGCGAATCCACGTTTTGCTGATTCGATAGCGCTCTCTACATCCGCCGCGGAGGCTTGGTCTAATGTGGCAATAGGTTCGCCGTTTGCAGGGTTGATGCTATCAAAGGTTTCACCAGACGTAGCTTTCACTGCTGCGCCGTCAATGTATAACGAGTTCATTTCCATTTGAGATTCTGACTTAATTGTTGTTACTAGACTCTGCTGGTCTTGTTTGAATATTAGTTGTAAGTATTGGTCGTTCTAGTGCTGTTCTATGACTAAGCTGCGGTCTACTTGGTGTCACACGAGTAGAACGTCAGTTGTTTATCAAGGTAGTCATTGATGATGGCTTTGGCTTTCTTAGCATCAATACCATGAGGGTTTAACGTGCCTCTCAGCCATAATCCATCAATCAGAGATGCGATCCCGTGAGCAACGAGATCCGCTTGTTCATGATCCAAAATACCTTTTAATTCAAGGCGTAAATGCGATAGCAAACGTCTTTCATTCACACGCTGTAATCGTTTTAACTGTTCGTCATGCATGGAGTATGACCAAAACGCCAACCACGCCTTCGCGACCTTATTCTCGGCTTGATAGCCTTCGAAGTTGCCATCGATGATCGCATTGATCCTCTGTTGGTGAGCATCAACAGGGAGGGCTTTTAATGAGGTGGTGATGGTATTAGAGAGTTGGCGAAGAATTTCGCGCATGGTTTCTTCAAGCAGGCCATGTTTGCCGCCAAAATAGTGGTTGATAATACCAGTAGAGACTCCCGCTTCTTTGCTGATCAACGCAATACTCGCGGCGTGCAAACCCACTCGATCGATCACAACCATAGTGGCTTGAACAAGCTGTGGTTTACGTATATCAGGCATCCCAACCTTCGGCATTTGTCAGTCCTTTTATTTTATATTGAACGTTCAGTTAAATATAAAATGACAGAAATTTAGTTAGGGTTCAAATGATTATTTAAAACAAACTGTTAACAAAACAGCACAAACCCAACAACAAGCAACATAAAAACAATCACTTAGAATCAATTTAGAGTACTAATCAAATTAATTAAAAGTTTGAACTATGATGGTTATGACTCAATAGATATTAATTAAAACGCTCAATTTTTGAGCAAGACAAGAGGCGAGCCGACTAAACGAGAAAACCCTCTTTTCGGCTCTATTTATCTTTGATAATGAAGGAAGGGAAAAGCAGGTAAAAAAATAAAAGTACCCAAATATTTGAGTACTTTAAGTTGGAAATATTATCAATAATATCGCTCGATGCTTTACCGAGAAGCAACACGTTATTAGAAAGCCAAGTGAGAGCTGTTGCTCGGCTGATCGAGTGTGATTACCCAGCTCTGTTCTTGCTCCTGACTGCTCATTGGCACCCAACGGGCATAGATCTGCTCCCAGTTACCATTGACTTCCAACTCTACGACGTCGGTATATGTTGGATAAACGGTTGTGATTCGAGAGGTCGGCTCTGCGACAACATCACCATTGCTCATGACAAATGCTGACTCAGAGTACAAATGAAGAGCCCCTGCCGTCGTTCCCGTATAATCCATAGACAAGCTGATCTTCTCCCCAATATCAAATGAGAAACCGACAGGCGCCACAATGTCAGACGTACTGATCGCGGCAGGTTGGATTGCAGACGCAGGCAATTGAGCAGGCGTTGGAGACGGTGTCGCAGCTGGAGTCTGCGCAGGTGATGCACTCGTGTTACCACCGCCACCTCCTCCACCGCCGCTGATATAACTTTGTTAGTGGTCGGTGCTTTATACCATTCACCATCAGTTTCACCGCTGCTGGTTACCCATGTATGGAATAATGAAATGGACCCACCCTTCTAAACGGCGTCGTAATGCGCCAAGATGAATATTCAACACAATCATCTAACTGAGGGTAGGTCCATATGAAAACTATAACGATTGGATTATATATAGCCAAGAACATTTTCCATGCTGTGCATATGACATCACATGGAAAGATCCTTAGAAAAAAGAAACTCAATCGTACTGCAGTTCTTTCTTATTTCGCTCAGATAGAGCTGAGTTGTATCGTTATGG
>JAYYSE010000038.1:0-14894 GCA_036126475.1 Pseudomonadota bacterium
TATCGCCTCTTTCTACAGCTGCGACGACCTGTAATTTAAAGCCTAGTGTGTAATCACGCTGAGTGCGCTTAACGTAGGTATTATTTGAAGTAGTCATAATTCGTCCTCAATGTGTAAACACATTTCAGGACGAGACAATTGATACTAAAAAGGCTGTGCACTGCACAGCCTTTTTTGTTTAACAGGTCATTGGCTACTTTCTTGCCCAAGACAAACGAAATGCCACAACACCAAGCAGGATCAAGATAGGAAAACGCAGCGTATCGACGACAAAGGAAGCGATACCACTAAATGAAACAAAGCTCCCAGCCCAGCTTATCAATAGATTTCCCGCTAACAACATCACCATAACACCAAAAACAATCTTAAATGAGAACTGGCCAGTCAAAGGTTTAGAGTCCGTTAACGTTACCAAGCAAGCGATGGTCATTAAAATTGCGACCCAGAATGAGAACGTTGGCAATGGCCAGATAACCGTAAGTACGATTGACAGTAGGCATAAGCCCCACCACACACCTTTGGAACTCAATAACACACTAATATCAACATCGGGGTTACTATCTAGTCTCACTATATGCCAAGTCGTTAAGGCGCCTAACAAACCACCCATCAAAACATCACTGAAAAACGCACTGCCTGTGTAAGCTTTGAAAAGCATAATCCAAAGTAGCCCAGCAAGTACTATCAGTATCGATTTCTGTTCGAAGATACGTTTCAACTTCCACAAAACCAACAAAGTCAAACTCACCCATAGCGCTGCCAACAAACTTGGAAAGCTGTAACCACTGCTCATAACGAGCTTCAATGTTGGAAGATAAGCGTGTGGGCGTGGGAAACCGAATCCTTGGTGCGCTATCAAAGTCAGCAGTGTCACCGATATCAAAGTGAAACCGAACTTCAATGCAAAGTTGCGACCAAAATGCCAAGCGATCAATGGCAAGATCACAATGAAAGCCCATGGTTTTGCGAGTAGATCGGTCAATAGAACCGTATTAGAAAAGATACTAGGTAGGTTATCGAACACGTTTTGCAACGAGACAATCCAACCTAGCTCAACTTGATGAACTTTTGGTGCTGCACCCACCAGCTCCGTCACATAAGTCACAGGCTGGTTTGTCGCGGACAAAAATAATTCATTAATCTCAGACCACTGTTCTGGATAGCGGTATTGATTTGCTGACAATGCTGTAGGAGGAAGTAACATCGCCCTACTCACTTCCACTCCATAATGAGGAGCGAACCAAATAGGAAGTTCAAAGCCACCCATTTCATTTCTGGCTTGATAGCTGATGACTTCCGAATCAGAGATGCAATCATAAATAACCGCACTATCGGTGTAACCGAGCACATCACCAACCGTTACGGATAGTCCTGCTTCTTCCCAAGTTTCACGTTGCGCTGCAATAGCTGGATCTTCACCAGAAACAACAGTGCCTCCTGGTAGAGACAATTGCCCCGTGATCAACTCATCAACCAACACAATTTGGTTATCAGCGCGCACTACACACAGTGCGCCCTCAATATGATCAGGCAAGATATTGTTCGCCCAAACGGAAGTAGTACTCAATAGAGAAAGAATCAGAACCAATAGATATCGAATAACCAACGAATTTACCTACGAATAATAGAAGAAATTGAGACTGCTATCGCAGTTGAACTATTGTAATGAAACACACAAAAAAATCGCTGTCTATGTTTTGTGCAAAGCCTTTCTCATCCATTGGATGTGAGGTGTGAACCCCATTTTTTGATAGAAGTCCTTGGCAGGTGAATTAAAGTCCCAAACCTCGACGAACACTTGCGCGACACCATAATCAGCAAAAGTTGATTCAATACGTTGAAACAACATCTGCGCCACGTCTGCTTTACGGTATTCAGGAAGAACAAAAAGCTCATCAACACTACCCATTTGAACCGGCTTGCTCACTGTAGAGATCAGCTCACAAAAGTGTCCTGAAATGAATCCGACAATCAGCTGACCTTTGACCGCCAAATACACTAAGCACTCTGGATCATCTAAGTACCTTGCAATACTCTTTTCCTGCTCGATCTCTTCTGCCGTTTTAAAGTGCTCAGGGCAGGCTATATGATGGTGGTGGTGAAGATCAAACATCAACTCATTAAGTTGTTCTAGATCGGTGTGCTTTGCGGCCCTTAGGGTGACATTCATGGCGAGTACGGTTCTCAAAAGAGTTAATAGCTACATTGAGTCTAGTTTACTTGCCATTGATAGCTATACAAGTAATTGAAATGATTCGTGGTTTAGAGCGGGTGTTTTAGATACGAAAATGACCACATTATGGCGGTTAATTCAGGGTGTTGTATACCTATTGGCGCAGGAAAGTTGTACTTCCCCCCTTCCTACCCCCTAAGCAATGTCAGTTCCACCAACCCCAGACCATTGCACACGCACAACGTTAAACCCCAAAAAAGTCAAAAGTTTTATTACTGGGGGTACATCATCTCTTGGTTCTTGAGACATCCGCAACATCGCTTTATTTAGAAAAAGGCACACGAATGGCACCTTCCATGATCACTCGGGCGCTACGACTCATGGTCGCCCTCTCTACCTTCCATCCATTTTCAGACTGGATCGCTTTAGCACCAACCTTTAACGCTCCTGATGGATGACCAAAAGTCACAAAGTCACGAGAGCCTCCTCCCGCCGCTAAATTCACTAAAGTCCCGGGGACACTTGCCGCTGAAGCGATCGCAACCGCAGCTGTGCCCATCATGGCGTGATGCAGCTGCCCCATAGACAAAGCACGGACCAACAGATCGGTATCAGCGACAGCAACTGACTTGCCGCTTGAAGCTTGATACGTTTGAGGCTTGGCCACAAAGGCAATCTTTGGGGTGTGGTGACGTGATTCCGCTTGTTCTAACGAATCAATAAGTCCCATCGCAACTGCGCCATGCGCTCGGATAGACTCAAACATTTCTAAGGCGTTTAGATCACTATTGATGTCTGATTGAAGCTCTATACCTTTATATCCGACCGATTCAGCATCAATAAAAATGGTTGGTATTCCCGCATTAATATAAGTCGCCTTGATGCAACCTAGCTCTGGAACATCTAAGAAATCGACCACATTTCCCGTCGGAAACATCGACCCACTCCCATCTGTCGGGTCTAAAAAATCGACCTGAACTTCAGCGGCGGGGAAAGTCACACCGTCGAGCTCAAAATCTCCCAATTCTTGGACTTCACCATCCACGATGGGCACATGAACAATAATGGTTTTCTCTATGTTCGCTTGCCATACTCGCACTTCGACCACTCCGTTTTCCGGAATACGACTTAAATCGACCAAACCACTGTGTATAGCAAACGGACCAATTGCCGCAGACAAGTTACCGCAGTTACCGCTCCAATCGACAAACGGCTTATCAATAGCTACCTGGCCAAAGAGGTAATCAACATCGTGATCAGCTTTACCACTCTTCGATACGATGACGGTTTTGCTAGTGCTAGACGTCGCGCCTCCCATACCATCAGTTTGCTTACCATAAGGATCTGGGCTACCAATCACACGCAAAAGAAACTCGTCTCTCGCAGGCCCCGTAACTTGTGCTGCTTCTGGTAAATCATTCAAGCAGAAGAAAACACCTTTGCTGGTGCCTCCACGCATATAAGTTGCCGGGACTTTTATCTGTTTAACGTTCATCACCGGCTCCTATTGCGCGAGAAAGTCTTTGGCAAAGCGTTGTAATACGCCACCAGCGCTATACACACTTACTTCGTCTGCCGTATCTAATCGGCAGGTCACGGGCACATCAAGTTTTTCGCCGCTTTTGCGAGTAATGACCAACGCCAAATCTGAACCCGCTTGGATGTCGCCATACACATCGTAAAGCTCAGTGCCATCGAGTTGTAATGTGTTGCGGTCCGTCCCCTCTTTAAATTGCAGAGGTAAAACGCCCATACCCACTAAGTTGGTTCTGTGGATTCGCTCAAAGCCTTCAGCAACAATTACTTCTACACCCGCTAATCGCACGCCTTTGGCCGCCCAGTCGCGTGATGAACCTTGTCCATAGTCAGCGCCAGCAACAACGATCAAAGGTTGTTTACGATTCATGTAAGTTTCTATCGCTTCCCACATTCGGGTAACTTGCCCATCGGGCTCAACTCGAGCTAGTGAACCTTGGACCACGGAACCTGACTCTTTGACCATTTCGTTGAACAGTTTCGGGTTAGCAAAGGTGGCTCTTTGTGCCGTTAAATGGTCACCACGGTGAGTCGCGTAAGAGTTAAAGTCCTCTTCTGGAACGTCCATTTGGGCGAGATATTCGCCTGCCGCACTTGATGCAAGAATCGCATTTGATGGTGACAGATGATCGGTGGTGATATTGTCACCTAGAATTGCTAAAGGTCTCATACCAGACAGGCTTCGTTCACCTGCGAGCGCACCTTCCCAATAAGGCGGTCTGCGAATATAAGTGCTCTTAGGTCGCCAATCGTAAAGCGGCTCACTGCTTAGCTGCTCATCATCTGGCTGGAACATTTTCACGTAAATTTGTTGGAACTGTTGTGGTTTAACATGCTCGCCAACAACCGCATCGATCTCCGCATCACTCGGCCACAAGTCATCTAAATAGATAGGGTTGCCGTTGTTGTCTATGCTGAGGCTGTCTTTCTCGATATCAAAGCGAATCGTACCAGCCAAGGCATAAGCAACCACTAATGGCGGTGATGCTAGAAAAGCTTGTTTAGCATAGGGATGAATTCGACCATCAAAGTTTCGATTTCCTGATAACACCGCTGTTGAATAGAGATCGCGGTCAATGATCTCTTGTTGAATTTGAGGATCCAGTGCCCCGCTCATACCGTTACAAGTCGTACATGCATAACCGACAATCCCGAAACCCAACTGCTCCAGCTCTGGAAGCAAACCTGCTGACTCTAGATAAAGCTTGGCAACCTTAGACCCCGGAGCAAACGACGTTTTCACCCATGGCTTTCGAACCAAACCAAGTTGATTGGCTTTTTTCGCCACTAGTCCCGCTGCTACCACGTTTCTTGGGTTACTGGTATTGGTGCAAGAGGTTATTGCGGCAATAATTACCGCGCCATCTGGCATTTGCTCTTCGCTATATTGCTCAGCGTGTTGGGCTTTCCAAGAAGCTTTGCTGATACCTTGCTGGGCAAGTTGACTGGTTGGTAAGCGGCGATGAGGGTTCGAAGGTCCTGCAAGGTTTCGTCCAACTTTCGATAAATCAAATTCGAGTACACGCTCATATTGAGCCGAATCGAGATCATCCGCCCACAGTCCGGTTTGCTTAGCGTAAAGCTCGACTAACTCAACCTGCTTAGGAGTACGCCCTGTCAACTTAAGGTATTGAATGGTCTGTTCATCGATGTAGAACATGCCTGCCGTCGCACCGTATTCAGGCGTCATGTTTGAGATAGTTGCACGGTCACCAATGGTCAGTGCACGAGCGCCTTCACCGAAGAATTCCAAGTAGCTTGAAACCACCCTTTCATTGCGAAGAAACTCAGTAATTGCGAGCACAATATCGGTTGCTGTAATGCCTTCTTGTCGCTGACCAGTCAGTTTTACGCCCACGATATCAGGTAAACGCATCATCGAAGGGCGACCAAGCATCACTGTCTCGGCTTCCAATCCACCGACACCAATCGCAATAACGCCCAGCGCATCAACATGAGGTGTATGGCTGTCGGTGCCAACACAGGTATCTGGGAACGCGATACCTTGTTTAGATTGAATGACCGGGGACATCTTTTCCAAGTTAATCTGGTGCATAATTCCGTTACCCGCAGGAATCACACTGACGTTTTTAAACGCCGTTTTACACCATTCAATAAAATGAAAACGGTCTTCGTTGCGACGCTCTTCAATTTCTCGGTTTTTATCAAATGCTTCGCTATCAAAACCAGCATGCTCCACAGCTAAAGAGTGATCCACAATCAGTTGAGTTTCGACCACTGGGTTTACTTTGGCTGGGTCCCCACCTTGGTCAGCAATCGCATCTCTTAAGCCCGCTAAATCAACTAAAGCGGTTTGACCTAGAATGTCATGACACACGACACGCGCTGGATACCAAGGAAAGTCTAAGTCGCTCTTGCGCTCAATGATCTGTTTTAAGCTCTCTTCAAGAGCTGCAGGTTCACAGCGTCTTACCAATTGCTCCGCCAATACTCTCGACGTATATGGCAAGGTTTTATAGCTGCCCGGAGATATCGCGTCTACTGCTTCACGGGCATCGAAATATTCTAAGCCAGTTCCCGGAAGAACCTTTCTGTATTGGCTATTTTCAACGCCTATATCTTGTTCAATGCTCTGGTTTTTCTCTATTTTCACATCAGACATACATCCACCATTATCTAAAATTCTATTCATTGGCTCTCAAGAACAACTCGATATGTGAGTCGCCTTGAGAAAGAAGGATTAACGTAAATGAATAGGTAGCCAGTCTTGATGCTCTGGCCCGGTGTAGTCTGCACTTGGACGAATGATGCGGTTATTTTCTCTTTGCTCGAACACATGCGCCGTCCAACCGGTAAGACGACTCATCACAAAGATAGGCGTAAATAGTTTGGTTGGGATATCCATGAAATGATAGGCAGAAGCATGGAAGAAATCCGCATTACAGAACAGGCCTTTTTCACGTTTCATTACCGCTTCAACACGTTCAGATACTGCGTAAAGCTGCTCGCCGCCAACTTCTTGTGCTAGCTCTTTTGACCAACGTTTAATTAGCGCGTTACGTGGGTCACTCTCACGATAAATGGCATGACCGAAGCCCATGATTTTGTCTTTATTCGCAAGCATCTTCATGATGTTCACTTCAGCTTCATCGACGGTTTTCCAATCTTGGATCATGTCCATTGCCGCTTCATTCGCACCGCCATGGAGAGGGCCTCTTAATGTGCCAATCGCTGCTGTAACACACGAATGAATATCCGACAGTGTTGATGCACAAACCCGAGCTGCAAAGGTAGAGGCATTAAACTCATGCTCGGCATAAAGCGTTAGCGAACAGTGCATGACCTTCTTATGCAGCTCACTCGGTGCTTTGTCCGTTAGCATCTTCAAGAAGTAGCCACCCAAACATGATTCGTTTTGATCCTGTGTATCAATTCGCACACCATCGTGACTGAAGCGATACCAATAGCAGATAATGGCAGGAAAAAGTGCAAGCATACGTTCTGTTGCTGATAGCTGCTCAGAGAAGTCAGATTCTTGCTCTAAGTTACCCAACATTGAGCAGCCTGTTCTCATCACATCCATAGGGTGAGCGTCTGCAGGGATAAGCTCTAAAGCGGCTTTCAACGGTTCAGGCAAGCCACGTAAACCAATCAACAATGTTTTGTAGTCGTCTAACTCTTTTTCACTGGGTAAATGACCTCTTAATAGCAGGTATGCTACTTCTTCAAATTGAGCATGATTCGCAAGGTCCGTTATGTCATAGCCACGGTAAGTTAAACCCGTTCCTGATTTGCCAACCGTACATAGCGCCGTCGACCCAGCGCTTTGCCCTCGTAGAACGGCGCCACCAATCGCTGGTGCTGCACTTGCTTGTTGGTTTACTGCTGAAGCATTATTGACAGTTGCTTGATCACTCAAAGATACAGACATGATGAACTCCTTTTCTGGGTTAGCCGCCCTGCACTCTTTGGTGCTGACTATTTATATTCAGTGACCGCAACTATCTCATTCAATTTCACGGTCTCGATGTGACTAACTAACCATTCACGTTATTGGATTAAGTTGATGTTTTAATGTTTGAAACTGTGTTTATTCTTCACTCGAAAACAATTGATCCAGCTTGTTCTCGTAGTCGTGGTAATTCAGGTGTTCATAAAGCTCTTTCCGAGTTTGCATTGAATCCAACAGTGCATCCTGATTACCTTCAAATAGTAAGTGCTTATAAACATTCTCTGCCGCTTTATTCATTGCGCGGAATGCACTGAGTGGATAAAGCACCATGTCGACATGAGATTGCGCCAGCTCTTTGCAGTTATAAAGTGGAGTTTGTCCAAATTCGGTGATGTTGGCCAAGATTGGCACATGCTTACCTATTGCTGATTTGAGCGCTTCAGAGAACTGAGCGTATTGGTCGAGCTGATTCATCGCTTCAGGGAAAATCATGTCCGCACCCGCTTCAACACACGCGATCGCGCGTTCAATCGCACTGTCTATACCTTCTACGGCCAGAGCATCAGTTCGAGCCATGATCACAAAGCTCTCATCAGTTCTTGCATCGGTTGCCGCTTTTACTCGATCGACCATCTCCTTTTGACTAACAATTGCTTTATTTGGTCGGTGACCACATCGCTTCAGAGCCACCTGGTCTTCCATGTGAATAGCAGCAGCGCCTGCTTTTTCCATCGCTCGAATGGTTCGTGCAATATTAAACGCCCCGCCAAATCCCGTATCAATATCCACCAGCAAAGGTAAATCACACGCGTTGGTAATGCGTTCCACATCCACCAACACATCGTTCAATGTGGTAATACCCAGATCAGGTAAACCGTAAGACGCATTGGCGATACCTCCACCAGACAAGTAGATTGCCTGGTGACCCAAGTTCTTTGCCATCATCGCGCAGTACGGATTCACCGTGCCGACGATCTGTAGTGGATCATTGTATTGCAAAGCTTGGCGGAACTTCGCCCCTGCTGATAACTTCATAATGACGCTCCCTGTTTAATGTTGTTTTTGTAACTTTTTTAATCCATATCTTTGGATTGAATTTGTTGTTCGATAAGCAGACGACTACCGGATATGTGCCGTCGCATCAGCATCTCTGCCAGCTCTTCATCACGGTTACGAATTGCTTGTAGGATATATTTGTGTTCATCAAGCGCCTCTTTTGGTCGAGACTGTGCACGTGGCGATTGGTAGCGATACATGCGCAACAAGTGGTACAGCTCATCACACAGTAGAGAAATAAGTTTGCTGTTGCGGCTGGCTTTTATGATTCGATAATGGAAATCGAAGTCGCCGTGTTGATGAAAGTAGGAAGAACCCTCTACTTCATCGATATGTTTTGAATGTGTCGACAATAATCCATCAAGCCCAATAAGCTCTTCTTGTGTGATGTGTCTTGCTGCTAGCCTTGCAGCCATGCCTTCTAGAGCCTCGCGAACCGCGTAAAGCTCAAGTAACTTGTCAGCAGAAAAGGTAATCACTCGTGCGCCAACATGAGGAATCCGCTCAATCAACCCTAGCCCTTCGACGCGCATAATCGCCTCACGTAATGGGCCTCGGCTTACCTCAAAGCGTTTAGCTAACTCGGGTTCAGATATCTTGCTGCCCGGAGCTAAGTCACCGTTGACTATAGCTTCAACCAGGTATTCCGTCAGGCTTTCTGACTTGGTGTTTTCTTTGTCACCAACACGCGTTTTGGTGTTAGCACTTAAGTTAAGATCTTTTATCGCAGTATTCATATTCACTCTGCTCACTTCTCATTGTCGAACTCAAACTGTCAACAATTTAACAACATGAACATAAAATACACGATCAAATTGTCGACAATCAAGATAATTGTCGACATTTCAGACTAAGGTATGACGCAGAAAAACTGAACAATATGAGCTTGGATTGGTGAATTATCGTTAGCAGAACCCGATGGGGTATTAGCAGCGCTGCGAGTCAAGTGAAAGTATATGGGACGAAACAGTACGTATGGAAATTTACCGTTTTACACGCTTTTTGATTACTAACATTAACGAGCAAGTAAAAACATCCCACCAACGGTCACCCGTAATGAGATTTTTGTGTTTGTCATTATTCTATCCTTGAAAAGATTCCCCCGGCATGCCCGGGGTACTTACCGTGACAACGCTAAAGCGTTGACCAAAATTACAAACAGCTTACGCTGTAATTTTGGATTAGGTCCAATCTCAGCTATTGCTCTAATGATCCCTATCACCTACGGTCTAGACCCTTCTTCTGGCCTTATCTTGATGGCTGGGGTTTACTATGGCGCGGTATTTGGCGGCTCAACCTCATCTATTCTAATCAACGCTCCAGGGTGTTCTTCAACAGTTGTAACCGCTTTCGACGGCTACCCAATGGCGCAAAAAGGGCAAGCAGGTAAAGCACTAGCACTTGCGGCCTACTCCTCTTTCACTGGTGGTACGCTTTCAGCGATCATGCTTTTGATTGCAGCTCCGGCGCTAGCAAGCGTATCACTGAGCTTCCAGTCTTCTGACTACTTTGCACTGATGCTATTAGGTCTCTCTGCTGTAGCAGCGTTTGCTGGCCCGGGGCAAGTTATCAAGGCTTGGATGATGACTATCTTAGGCTTAATGCTATCAACCGTAGGTATCGACAAAGGTGTTGGTGTCGAGCGTTTCACATTCGGCCTAACCGACTTAATGGACGGCTTTAGCTTCCTACTATTAGCGATGGCAACCTTTGCACTGGGTGAAACCTTAATGGGCATTCTTAAGCCAGAAAAAGACACCAGCGCTGAAGAAAGCAAAAAAATGTCTGATATCGGTAGCATGAAAGTGACCAAAGAAGAGATCAAAGAAGTGGCGCCTGTTTCAATTCGCTCTTCAATCCTTGGCTTCTTTACAGGTGTACTACCGGGCGCAGGTGCAACTATTGCGGCATTCCTAAGTTACGGCATGGAGCGCAGCCTTGCACCAAAAGACAAACAGAAAGAATTCGGTCAAGGAAACATTCGCGGTCTTGTAGCTCCAGAATCAGCGAACAATGCAGCATCAAGCGGCTCATTCGTTCCACTGCTAACGCTTGGTATTCCTGGGTCTGGTACAACAGCTATCATGCTTGGCGCATTAATCGCTTACGGTATTCAGCCAGGTCCTCGTCTATTTGTTGAGCATCCAGATGTATTCTGGTCCGTCATCATCTCTATGTACTTTGGTAACATCGTACTGGTTATCTTGAACCTACCACTGATTCCGTACATTTCTAAACTGCTAGCTGTACCGAGAACCGTATTGCTACCAATGATTTTGTTCTTCTCAATCACAGGTGTTTACTTGATTTCTTTCAACACCATGGATGTATTTGTGATGCTGATTATTGCAATGGCTGCCATTGCATTGAGGCTGGCTAACTTCCCTCTCGCACCGCTACTGCTTGGCTTTATCTTAGGTGGTTTGATGGAAGAGAACTTAAGACGAGCACTGATGATCAGCGACGGTGAACTGAGCTTCCTTTGGGAACGACCAATTACGATGACATTCACGATCCTAGCCGTGTTGGTTCTTTCAAGTCCGATCCTGGTTAAGCTGTTCAAGAGCTTTCGAGCAAAACCTGTCGAGGTGTAACCAGCACTCACACATAGTGCAAAATACGCAACCCAAAAGGAGTCTCTGGCTCCTTTTCTTTTATCCGCTGCTGAGAATAAACACAGCTTTAAGATGCTAGTAAACTCACAAACTCACGCTTTTAAGACGCTCAGCTCTGATATTCTTAACAAAATAAAGTAAGGTAACCAGTCATTTAACGCGTTGGATTCAAAAGTATGGATTGGTTGATTCTATTTTTATCAGGAGTAATTGGTGGTGTGCTTAACTCTATTGCTGGAGGTGGCAGCTTCATAACATTCCCTGCTCTATTGTTTGCTGGCGTCCCTCCGATTGCGGCCAACGCCACGAATACTTTCGCCTCTTGTGCCGGCTACACCAGTGGCGCTTACGCTTTGCGTCATGAGATAAAGTCCGGTACCAAGCAACTCAAACTCGTTATTGCTTTATGTGTGCTCGGCGGCGGTATTGGTGCTTTCTTGTTATTGCACACGCCAGAGGCTCTATTTACCCAGTCTGTACCTTGGTTACTGCTTTTTGCCGCAGTTCTGTTTACCTTTGGTGGGACACTGAACAAATGGCTTCAGCAAGCAACCGCGAAACACAAACACGCCACCAGCGTTGGGGCATTTTTTTCAGCGCTGTTACTGCTGATTGTTTGTATCTACGGCGGCTATTTTAATGCGGGTTTAGGCATAGTGACATTGAGCTACTTGGCTCTGGCTGGCTACACCAATATTAATGTTATGAATGGTATCAAGTTACTAGTTTCGGCTTGTGCTTCCCTCGCTGCGATAGTCTTTTTTATTGTCATAGGTTCAATTGACTGGCCATCGGGTATGGCAGTTTTAATGGGAACCTTAGTTGGTGGTTATTACTCAGCCAAAGTCTCTCGTCGTATCCCACAACAATACGTTCGAAATACAGTGATCATTGCTAGTTTCTTAATCACGGCTTACTTCTTTTACGCCAGTTAAACGCGGAATTTTTGTTACTCACGCAAGAGTGACTATCTGCACAACTTTACTCTCGAACTGGTCAGACCACTATTGTATTACTTATATAATAGCCAACTTGGAATGTGTGAATACCGTCATCGAATTAGTAAATTTGATATTAATTTAGGCTGTTTTTTAGCCTTTATTATGAACAAAGTGGGATGATTCTCCTGTCGAAAATGAGACTTCATTAGGAGGCGTTATGAACATTAAGCTCGGTCATGTCATGTCATCAAGTCGACTCATTTGCTTTGTGGCTTTTCTTGCCGCAACGTTCGCGTGGATCTTAAAAATGCCTGCTCTGTTTTCTGTATCTGCGCTCTTCTTACTGGTCAGCGCCATCGTTTATGTCGTCGATATCTGGAAGAACCAAAAGAGAAATCGCGAAGCTTAAGACTCGATAGCAGTAAGCTGAGCACACAAAAAAGAAGCGCTTAGGCTCCTTTTTTTGTGTTCATCGCTTTTTTGGCGTAACGCTCGTTTCTGGAGACGCCCAATTTATCGACGCTTTCTTATTATCGACGAAAGTTACGACCGTTGCCGCCGCGACGAGCTTTAAATGCAGAAGCCGCTTTAGCTTGTGAAGCTTGAATCGACTCGACTGTTAACTCCATGGGCTCACGAGGCTCTAACCCATGGCGGAATGTACGTGAACGCGGAGGCATTTGGTATTCAATATCAGACGCTTTAGGCATGCGCTTGAAACGGTAAAGGTAGAAGTTTTCGACCTTTTCACGAGCCCACTCAGTCTTCTTAAGGTATTTAACAGCGCTTGCGATAGTTGGCTTAGTGTTAAAGCAGTTCATACGCATTGCTGCGTCTAAAATCTCCCAACCATAATGATCCACTAATTCAGTGATCATGGTTTCAAGCTTTAAGCCATGCAGTGGGTTATTTCGTTGCAGTTCGATTCTTTCTTCTTCAGTCATAACATTACCTTTTTCAAGGCAGATCAACGCCTTGAATATACGCGAGAACACCGTCATCACTGACCGCTTCTTACTCAATCACTTAGGCATTATGTCCATTGCCCTTATTTATGTCGTTATGATGGCATAAAGCGCGTCGGTTATCCTATTTATCTTTTCATTTAATTTTAAAACGTTCATTAAATGCTCTGACACTCAACATTTGGGCTAGCTGTTGTTTGGACCTACAGAAACAAAAGTGCGAGTTAACAAAAATAATGAGAACAAACTGAAATAACCTTTTTTTTGTAATGTTATCGTCTTTTATCAGCACGCAGTGCTATGATTTGAGTAACGTCGAAAATAAAAATACCCTTTCCAAACAATGATATAACTATAAATAAAGGTTGACTTGCAACATGTTTGACCACTCCCAGATCAATAGATTAGCCGCACAGGATAAGGACATTATCGCCGTCGTAGATGACCTTTTCCAGCTAGCTCGTGAACATTACCCCTCATTAATACGGCTCTCGGTCATATTATGCAGTGACAATAGAGCATCGAACTATTTTGTGTCAGATGCCCTGAGTAAAGAAGTAGAGCATCGTTATATTGACCTAGAAATAAAACCAGAATCAGCGTTGTCCCGATTAGCGGGATCTCTAGATACGCGAATCATTCATGATCTCAGTTCGACTCCACCAACAAAGCAAACTTGCCATTTATTGAAGCTCGGCCATCAGAGTAATTACACAAACCCTATTCATTATCAAGAACATAATCTTGGGTTTGTATTCGTTAATGCCTCATTGATTGGGTTCTTTTCTAAATCATCAATACAATGCGATATAGCTTATCTCACTCAAGTCATCTCAAGCTTGTTCATTCAGCTGTTCGAGCGGCAACGTCACTTCCAATCTTCCTTAGCCATTGCACTGAATATGGGACACGCTCGCGATCCGGAAACCAAAGAGCATCTGATTAGAGTGGGTAAATACAGTGAACAATTGGCTCGAACCCTGTCAAATACAAACACAGAGATTACCCACCAGTTCATCCATCGTATTCGCTTATATTCACCCTTTCACGATATCGGAAAATACCGAACTCCAGATAATGTATTGTTCAGTACCGAGCGTTTCTCCGATGAGGAAAGGGCGATAATGAACAACCATACATTATATGGAGAAGACATGATTAACGCTGTGGTTTCGCTATCTCACCAAAGTTCAATGTGTCAAAAAGAAATTCAGTTCATCAAGAATATCGTTCGTCATCACCATGAAAGGTTTTACGGCTCAGGTTTACCCGACGCCTTAAAAGGCCAAGCCATACCGTTGGAAGCCAGAATAGTGACCTTAGCGGATGTGTTTGATGCGCTGATGAGCAAAAGAGCCTATAAACGAGCATGGACATTAAGTGAAGTGATAGAATATAGAGGTACACAACGGTTCGATGTTTGACCCACAATGTGTCAAAGCGCTGAAACAGAACCTCGACTGCTTCCTATCAATTCGAAAGCAATATAACGACGATATCCAACCGCAAGCCATGACAGCTTAGTTAGTACTTAACTTGCAAGATCTCAATCTAATACCAATCACAGTAAGTAAGTGATCAAAAATAGCGTAGGAAAAAAGCTTGAGAACAAGGCAGAATTTTTCGATAAGTAGTTATTCTACAATCAAAAATTATAACGAAGTTATCGAGGTTTTTAACAAGCTAGGGTGAACA
>JAYYSE010000039.1:0-10094 GCA_036126475.1 Pseudomonadota bacterium
ACGCGATCTTTAACGTGAACGTTGGCTCTAACGTGACTAACAGCAGCAGTATTGGTTATTTCCCTCTTTCAGCTCAATTGTTTGATAAAACCAATACGAAAGCCAACGGACTTAACCAAGATATCGAAGCCCAAAAGCGCCATGTATTTAAGCAGCTTGACGCTTTTTCGGTAGAAGAACCAGAAGCAAAACGAGTCAAGCAACAGTTAGCCTCTTTCCAATACCTCAATCGAGTTTTTATTGAATTAGATCGTAATGCGGTTATCTCGCAATCAGATAAGAACCCACTGCTTGTTTCCAGAACTGATCTAGAAAAAAGCTCGGCAACTCAAGCTCAAGCTCAAAGGTTTGCTCTGTACTTACCAAAACGACCAACGTCAATTCAGTTAGTGGGGGCAATGAAAGAGTCGGTCACAATGAACCTGATAGAGCATGGCACCTTGAATGACTATCTCGACGCATTGCCAGGCGGCTTTATTGGTGAATCAGCGGATAAAAGCGTGGCGTATGTTGTTCAGCCAGATGGCGTGGTGCAAACCATTCAATATGCATACTGGAACGAACAGCCGGTTTATTTAGCACCCGGTGCCATCGTATTTATGGCGTTTGACTCTTTGCCATCAGAATACTCAACGTTGAACCAAGATATTGTCGATTTGCTACGTCATAAGGTTGGCCTGTAATGCTGAAACAGAAATCATTTCCTCTATCGGTGGTGTGTACATCGGTGACCAGCGCCTTGTTAATGGCCAACAGTGGCTCGGTATTTGCGCAAACAGTATTTGCTGAAACAGCCATTGACTCCTCTTCGATTCGGGCAGAAAAAGCGCCATTCGACGCCACCGAATACAGAACGTCACAAATGAACTTTGGTGGTGTTGGTTTAATGCAAATGCCAACAGGGCGCATGGCGCCAGAAGGCGAGTTTAACGTGAGTGCTTCGTTTAATAACGAATACTACTTTTACAATGTTAGCTTGCAGGTGATGCCTTGGCTGGAAACCACCATACGTTATACACAAGTGCAAGACTTGTTCTATAGCGGGGGGGCGAATCAAGATTGCTCGCAAAATAACTTCAGTGGTTGTACGAAATACACAGATAAAGGCATCGATTTTAAACTGCGCTTGATCGAAGAGGGGTACTATTTGCCGGAAGTATCGGTAGGCGTGCGTGATTTCGGCGGTACCGGTTTGTTTGATGGCGAATTTGTCGCGGCCAGCAAACGCTTTGGCCCTGTTGATTTTACCTTGGGCATGGCTTGGGGATACATGGGCACCAGCGGTAACTTCACTAATCCATTGTGTAAAGCCAGTGACAAGTTTTGCAATCGTCCGTCTGATTTGAAAGGTAATGGCGGCAGTGTCGATTTTGAGCGCTGGTTTAAAGGCGATGCTGCCATTTATGGTGGCTTGGAATACCAAACCCCTTATAAGCCGCTTACTCTAAAGCTTGAATACGATGCCAACGACTACTCTCAAGACTTCCCTGTGGTGCGTGGGGGTGTCGACATGACACAGCACACGCCATGGAACCTGGGTGCGGTGTACCGTTTTACTGATTGGGGCTCAGCGAAAGTGAGCTATGAGCGAGGCGATACCTTAACCCTTGGCTTTGATCTCTCGACTAACTTTAATGACATGCACTCGGTGTGGCGAGATACGGACACCGCAGACTTGCGCCCAAGCGGCATTGAGAAGGTGGACGACATTGACATGGCCGCCCTCGCGGCAGAGCTTGAAACGATCGCTGGCTATGAACAAGCACAAATCTTGGTCGACGATAACAGCATTGTAGTAAAAGGCAATCAGGTGAAATACCGAGACAGAGACATCGCCCTTGAGCGCGGTGCGACCGTGATTGCCAACGCGGTGCCAAGTTACATCGATACCTACAAAATTATTGAAAATGACAAATCGCTAGTACTCACTGAAACAACAGTGGACGCTCAAGCGTTTAAAGCGGCAGCCAATAATAGCTATCTCAATGCTCAAACCAGTGATGCAACCAACACGCATGAACTGGAGCGTAAGCGAGCGGTTATCTACCATGATGGTCGTGAACGCTTTGATGTGTCGGTGTCACCTAACCTTGCTCAATCGTTCGGCTCGGCTGAAAACTTCTACTTATACAGTTTGGGTTTATACACTAATGCGTCGTTCTGGGCGTTAGATAATGTTGAATTATCGGGTTCTCTTTACGTTAACTTAATCGATAACTACGACAAGTTTAATTACGAAATCCCATCAGACGGCACAGACCAAACCCCAAGAGTGCGCACCTTGTTCCGCTCTTACGTTGACGATCCGGTCCGTTTAGATCGCCTACAACTGACGTGGTTTGAAGATTACGGCAGCGGTATCTACACTCAAGCTTATGGTGGCTACTTAGAGAGCATGTTCGCGGGTGTGGGGGGCGAAATTTTGTATCGTCCATTCAACCAAAACTGGGCGATTGGCGCCGACATGACGGCAATAAGCCAGCGAGATCCTGAAAGCTGGTTTGGTACGTTTGATCAAGCGATCCAAGTTAACCCAGATAACCGTAGCCGAACGTACAAAGTGATCGACAAAGGCACCACTGGCTTTATTACCGGTTACTACACCCCACAATGGGACTTCTTGAGCGATACCTTGCTACAAGTGGGAGTCGGTAAGTTCTTGGCGGGTGATATTGGTACTCGTGTCGACTTCTCTAAGCAGTTCAAGAGTGGTGTGATCGCTGGTGCATTTGTCAGCCTAACCGATATGACTACCGAAGAGTACGGTGAAGGCAGCTATAACAAAGGTTTCTACGTGTCGATTCCGTTTGATTTAATGACTGTAAAACCAAGCTCAAGCCGTGCTGGCTTCACCTGGTTGCCGATCACGCGTGACGGTGGCCAAGTATTGAATAAGCAGTACAACTTGTTCGAACAAACCGATGCGCGTTCGCCTTGGTTCCAAAGGCCAAGCCGCGTTAAGTAGATCGAAAGCAGAGGCGGATAAACGAGTAGGCGAGATACGAAGATCAGAGAAAGAACGGTGTCGAATCATCGATATTTGAACCTGCTCTTCCCCCTTTGTTTACTCGTAGGCCGTTATGTATCGTCTCTTTGTTTACCCTCACCTCGAATGTGCGCTTTAGTCATTCAACTAGGTTGATAATAAATAAATTCTTGTAGATAATGAATATTGCGTAATGGATAAAATAATTCGCTTAATTTCATTTGGGTGTCCTTTGGGGTATCACAACACATTCCGTTTCTAGAACTTGGTTAACATGAAGATTAATAAAAATCGTCTCCTTTTGGCGCTCCTTCCTGTATTACTTGCAGGCTGTACGACTCCAGGTAGTCACCTATCTACTGGTGGTAAGAATGTGATTCAGGCTTCTGAAGATCAGCAAGAGTCTGATATTTCTGAAGTGGTGAACGTTTACCCGCTGACTGCACAGTCAGTATCGACTTACCAAACGGGCGAATTGTCGGTTTCAAGAGCGAATCCGAAGCTAGACGTAGACATCGCAAAATACGAATACAAAGTCGGTGTCGGTGATATCTTAAATATTACGATTTGGGATCACCCTGAGTTAACCATTCCAGCCGGTTCTTACCGTAGTAGCACCGAAGCCGGTAACTGGGTACATGCCGATGGCACCATCTTCTACCCTTACATCGGTACGGTAGAAGTGGCAGGCAAAACCGTTCGTGAAATTCGAGCTGACATCGCGACGCGTTTGGCTAAATACATCGAAAGCCCGCAAGTGGATGTTAACGTAGCGGCGTTCCGTTCTAAAAAAACCTACATTACGGGCGAAGTGTCTATACCGGGCCAGCAGCCAATCACCAATATCCCATTAACCTTACTTGATGCCGTTAACCGTTCCGGTGGCCTTTCAGAAGATGCCGATTGGCGCAATGTGTCATTAACCCGCAACGGGGTAGAAGAGAACCTGTCGCTGTATGGCTTAATGCAGCGTGGTGATCTAACGCAAAACCGCCTACTGCAAGCGGGTGACATTGTTCACGTGCCGCGTAACGATAATCAAAAAGTCTTCGTGATGGGCGAAGTGAAAGAGCCTAAATTGCTTAAGATCGACCGCGTAGGCATGAGCCTAACGGAAGCGCTCAGCAATGTCGGCGGTATTAACGAACTGACGGCAGACGCAACCGGTGTGTTTGTGATTCGAACTTCTGATGATAAATCAGAGCGCATGGCCGACATCTACCAGCTAGACATTGCCGATGCATCGGCGCTCGTGATCGGCACCGAGTTTGATTTAAAACCTTACGATGTGGTTTACGTAACGGCCGCACCAATCAGCCGCTGGAATCGCGTGATTGGTCAACTGTTACCGACCATCAACGGATTCAATAACTTGACTGAAGGCGTTGAGCGTATCCGTACTTGGCCATAGGCTAAGAGAAATGGCAACCAGGTCACATGTTGAGTGCGACCTGATTTTTATGTTTATACCCAGGTCACTTCGGGATGCTTGAATCCTGCCTATTGAAGTCGCTTGGGAGTACAAGCCCAATACAATTAGAGACAGCTATGTTTAATAAAATTTTAGTCGTGTGCGTGGGCAACATTTGCCGTTCTCCGACGGGGGAACGCGTTCTTCAACAATTACTTCCAGGCAAAGCGATAGCCTCTGCCGGAATCGCGGCTGAAAAAAGCCGTTTACTCGGTAAGCCAGCCGATGAGACCGCGATTTTAATCGCAGCGGAAAATGGTGTGGATGTGGAAAACCATCAAGCACAGCAAGTGACGCCTCATCTATGTGCGCAATACGATTTGATCTTGGTGATGGAGAAGGGCCATTTAGAAGCGCTCACTCAGATCTCACCCGAAGCACGTGGTAAAACCATGTTATTCGGCCAGTGGATTGGTCAGAAAGACATTCCCGATCCGCATCGTCAAAGCCGTGAAGCATTTGAATACGCTTATCAGTTAATAGACGAAGCCGCGCAAGCGTGGGCAAAAAAGCTGTAGTTTGAGGTTTCGCGATTAATCCGCGAATACGCCATGACTGTCGAGCCGTCGAACCGTCACAAAAGCAGTAATAACAGAATCATAGACAAGAGGTGCGTGGTTCACCCTCTTGAATAGCAATCATTTAGGAAGTAGCAAACCAATGACAACACAACACTCCCAGCCATCGCATACAGATAACTCTGATGGGATCGATTTAGGAAAACTGCTTGGTCTCTTATTAGATGGTAAATGGCTAATCATGCTCACCACATTCGTTTTTGCTGTGTTGGGCATTGCGTTTGCGCTGCTTTCAACACCGATCTACAAAGCCGATGCGCTGATTCAAATTGAAGAGAAGAGCTCTGGTGACATCTCTTCTATGGTCGGCGATATGGGCGAGCTATTCTCACAAGAGTCATCAGCCACCACCGAAATCGAGATCATCAAATCGCGTATGATCTTGGGTGAAACGGTGGATAGATTTAACCTTACCACGGTGACGGTACCGATTTACGCACCCATCGTCGGTAAAGGGTTGGCACGTTTAACCGGTGACATTAACCATATTGCGGTCAGCCGCTTTACCTTGCCAAGCTATGCGAGCGACTACTCACACACCATCCAGATTATTGATGCTGAACAAGGCACTTATCAACTGGTGCGTGATGACGAGCGCGTTATCCTACAAGGTAAAGTGGGTGAGCTGGCAACAGCTGACGACTACAGCCTGTTTGTGGCTGGGTTTGAATCTCACAACGGTTTTGAATTCTCGATTGGTCAACAAAGCCGATTGGAAGCGATCGAATGGCTGAAAGGATCCTTGACTTTGTCTGAGCAAGGGAAACAAACCGGCATTCTAAAGCTGAGCTTTGAAGGCGAAGATAAGCAGCAGATCACGGACATTCTTAATCACATTAGCCAGATCTACTTTTTGCAAAATGTGGAGCGCAATTCAGCGGAAGCCGAAAACAGCCTGAAATTCTTAGAGGGACGCCTACCGGGCATCAAATCTGAGCTGACCGGCTATGAAGACACACTCAACAACTACCGCCAACAGAACGAATCGATCGACTTGGGCTTAGAAGCGCAATCGACGCTCAAGGTTATGGTAGAGCTGGAAGCGCAATTGAACGAACTGACGTTTAAAGAGAGCGAGATCAGCCAGCGCTTCACCAAAGATCACCCCGCTTATAAATCACTGCTTGATAAACGTAAAACCCTGTTACGTGAGAAAGAGCGCCTCAATAAACAGATCCAACAGCTACCCCAAACACAGCGTGAAGTGCTGCGTATGACGCGCGATGTAGAAGTGAACCAACAAATCTACATTCAGCTGTTAAACAAAGTTCAAGAGCTGAGCATCATTAAAGCGGGCACTGTAGGTAACGTTCGAATCCTAGATGACGCCCAAGCGTATGCTCGTGCTGTTAAACCTAAGAAGCCTCTGAACGTGGTATTAGTGACCTTGCTAGGCGGTATGTTGAGTGTGGCGTTTGTATTAGTGAAAGCGGCGTTCCACCGCGGTGTTGAAAACCCAGATCAAATTGAACAGATTGGTTTGCCGGTTTATGCGGCTGTACCAAAATCCGATTTACAGATTGAGCTAACCAACCGCTTTAGGTCGAAGAAAGTACAAACCAAAGGCGTTCAAGCACTGCTGGCAGAATCTAACCCGGCAGACCTATCGGTGGAAGCGCTGCGTGGCCTTCGTACCAGCTTGCACTTTGCGATGCTTGAAGCCAAAAACAATGTGTTGATGATCTCTGGCCCTGCACCGGGCATTGGTAAATCTTTCATCTCGACCAACTTTACGGCAGTGGCGGCCAAAACAGGCCAAAAGGTATTGTTGATTGATGCCGATATGCGTAAGGGTTACCTACAGCAAAGCTTTGGTCTGAAGTCGGAAAACGGCCTGTCTGATCTGTTGAGCAGTAAGCAAGCGTTTGCGCAATTCATCAAAGCCACACCAGTAGAAAACCTAGATATTATTACTCGCGGCCCAGTGCCACCTAACCCATCGGAACTACTCATGCACCCACGCTTTGCCGAGCTGATGGAGTGGGCTTCAAAAGAGTATGATTTGGTGATTGTCGATACTCCGCCAGTATTAGCGGTAACCGACCCAAGCATTGTTGGTGCTTTCGCTGGCACCACATTAATGGTGGCGCGTTACGGTCAAAACACCCTTAAAGAGATCGATGTGGCTCGTAAACGCTTCGAACAATCCGGTATTGAAGTGAAAGGCGTTATCTTCAACGCCATCGAGAAGAAAGCGTCAAGCTCATACGGCTACGGTTACTATAATTACGCGTATTCGAGCGACAAGAAATAAAGGGCAGTAACGGGATGCGAGTCATCCCTCCCTTCTCATCCCGTTACTTGTATCTTATCGAGAAAATCATCGCAAAAAAGCAGTACTGGTATTCTTGCAACCCGATTTCAACAAATACGGGGGGGCTACCCCCCGTCATTCCCCATTCTGTTGCTTTAGAGGCGAGGAACGAAGTCTCTGGAACCTGCTTCTTTCGCTCTTCAAGCCCTTCGTTTACACGAATCTCGCTACCCGCATCCGCTTTGAGCCCTTCGCATCTCGATACCCGCCTCTATTTTTTAATCACCCCTCCCGTTAAATACAACCCAATCGCCGCGAGCACCGGATAACCAAACGCTTCATTGGTCATTTCCCCCAACGGCTGCCAATCGTAGCCGTGCATACAACCCAGAATCACCATCACATGCAGTGCCACATAAGGGATAGTGAACAACAACACAATGTAGCGTTGTACCAATTTAAAAGGTTCATACGCTTTCAGTAGTGCCAGCTTGTGCTTCGCTTTTTCTTCATCGGTAAAAAACATCGCATCTCCTGTGTTGGTGAGTGCCTCTAACCCTTTGTTAATGGAAGTCTGGCTTCCAAAGATTCTCTCGAATAACGTCATACTGCTCCTTAGTGTATTGATTGGTTTTGACCGCCTATATAGCCTTTGACTGACTAACCTTATAGTTCGACAACCTTAGCGAGGCCTCTCCTCTACCATTCATCCGTTGAATTAGATTCCCTATCTCGTTCGTTCCCCATTCTGTTGCTTTAGAAGCGAGGAACGAAGTATCTGGAATCTGCTTTTAGTCTCTTCGCTCCTCGTTCTCGCGCCACTCGCATCTGCTCTTAATCTTTTCGCATCTCGTTTACTCGCATCCCGCATCTGCTCTTAATCTCACTACCGGACACGCCTTATTCACTCCCCAATCCTTATGCCCCCTTACCGCTTCATCTGAAATAGCGAACTGTTCTTGCAACGCCGCCAGCAAGCCAAACAGTGCCTTACGCTGCGCAAGTGTGAAGTTATCTTCTGGTTGCCGCTCGGCATTACAGCCGCCGACCAAACAAACCCCAATATTGCCCTTTCACATGTGCGCCGGTTTGTGATAGTGGCCTACCAAGTTCGACATCCCCACTGCGACGAATCACAAAGTGATACCCCACATCGCGCCAGCCTTTCTTTTTATGCCATTGGCGAATCTCGGCCACGTCTACATCTTGCTGTGGCGGCGTGGCGCTGCAATGCACAGTAATAAAAGAGTAGGGCGGGCAATTAGGCAGGCGGAGTAAGAGCGACACCAAGCTGAAGGAATAAGAGGCCGAGGGCAAACAAGGCGCTAACGAAGGAACAAGCTGTAGTGTTGTCTTTAGCTCTCGTGGTCGCGTTGGTTGTGTGTCTATATGATCGGGCGAGCGGGCCTGTTCTGGCAGGCTAGGCTCTGTTAAGGGTGAGTGTGGAACTCGATCAGTTGCTGGTGGAGTGTGTGACAAAATAAATCCTCGTGTTGTTGTAAATAGGCGATGAGAGACATGGATAACGATTCTTTTAAATTAGGGTGTAATGCAATGTGTTGTCGCAAACGGGTGGCGACGGTTTTTGCATAACCAGAGTGGTAGCCGACATAACGTAAATACATCACGTAATAACCCAGTGGCTGGCTGCGCCGCGCTCGACTGATCATCCAACAAATATCCTCATATCTGGGAGCTTCGGAATAAGCCTTTTCAAAGTACTGGCCTTTAAAATAACGGCACTCGATGCTCGCGATTCCGGCTTGGTACGCTGAAATAAAAAGAGAAACAATCGCCTTCATTCATCACCTTATTGCTGCATGGGAAGGGCAATGTAATTCACGATGGCGGATTAGGGTTGCCGCTGCTCATCAATAACCAAGGCTTGGTCAAAAAATGAGAAGTGTCTCGAAGGGAATAAACCTAATAGGTACTCTTGTTGCATATCGATGAGAGTGAGCAGGAAAAATACGTTTTGTGATGATGTATCTCGCCCTCATGGATGCCCCTAACCCTGAAAAAGCGGTGTTAATGGTCACTTTATCAAGGCTTTTCTTTATGAATCAGTTTCATGAAGAAGGTTTATGAATAACCGCTAACCAGGAGCGTTAATGATGTGTGTGTCTCTCATTCTTTCTTTTATGCCACTGAAAACCGGCTCGCCGATCAGCAAATTGGTGCTGTTAAAATTGGCCGATAATGCCGACGCGCGCGGAGTGTGTTTCCCTTCTTTAAATTATTTAGCGCAATATTGCGAAGTGTCGCTAAGAACCGTGACACGCCACGTTAATGAGCTAGAAAAACAAGGTTTTTTACAGCGGATAAAGCGCTTTGATGATTCAGGGCGCCAGCGCAGCAACTTGTACCAACTGCGTGTGCCTGAAGGTTGCCATATTGAACAGCAAGACTTAACCGATGACACCCCACAGTCCGCCGTGACATCACCAACAGCTTCCATCGCCCCTAAACAAGTAAACTCACTCGCCGTAAACCCCATCCTCGATCTTAATGCGGATCAATCCGACACCCACCAGGAAGACAACCGATCCAACACGGAGGGGGATCCCCTGGCACACATAATCTCTCATAAAGAACATAAAACAGGGTTGAACCCAAATAACGTCACTGAAAGTGCTCACAACGAAAGTTCGGGCAGCAAAAGCTCGGTTAACAAAAGCTTAGACACTAAAAACGACGATGACGCGGTGATTCACCTGCTCACCCAAGAGGGCAGCGCCCCGATTTATCATGAATTCTTTACCATACTAGAAAGTTCCTACCCCAACTTAGACGTGCTGCAACAAC
>JAYYSE010000040.1:0-25969 GCA_036126475.1 Pseudomonadota bacterium
GAATACTGATTACATTCCCCATTCGTTTTAGCAAAAAGCTTACGAATAGTGACTGTGAATTGACTGTGCTCTTATTGGTTTTCACTTTAAAAAGTAAAATCAAACAGCTCAAGGCTGTACCAATTCGAATTGGTCACTCAGCTCATTGAAATCAATGTGATTCCTAAGAATCAATTTGATATTCATCAACGAGTGCCCACACAGATTGATAGGTTTAAATTGTTAAAGAGCTCTAGCATTTTGTGATTCACATCTCAGTCGCTAGGGATGCGTACTATACTCGCACCGTATCGAGAGTCAAGGGTTATTTTTAAACTCTTTTTCTCTACCGATTTCGCCGTGTGACTTTCGTCTCACTCCGTGTCGGTGAGGCGGCATTATAGAGAGATTGAGTTAGAGCACAAGGACTTTTTGAAATAAAAGTTTTGTTCGCCTAAAAAGCCATCAGATCCGCATTTTTCGAATAAAAACTAAACATTTGAGACGTATCACAGCAATACATTGGAAAATTGTAAGGCATGAACGTAATATTCATGTATCTATTTTGTTAATGGTAGATGCGTCTATTTCGTTTATTAATATGTAGTATTCCGATATGAACTCAAAAAAATCGATGTTGTTAATTGTCGCACTGGCTGTATTAGGCGGCATTGTTTTCTCTCAGGTAGATATATCGCCTGCAATTACCTTTATCCTTGGTGTCTTGGCTTCCGCTTTTGTTGTTAACTTTTCAAGCACCGACTCAAAATCAGATTCAGAAGCTAAAGCTTCAACGAAAACGCTTTATGTGGGTAACCTTCCATACAAGGCGAACGAATCGCATGTTCGTGAATTATTCTCAGAACATGGTGAAGTATTTGCAGTACGCTTAATGAAAGACAAACGTACTGGTAAAAGAAGAGGCTTCGGATTTGTTGTTATGGCAAGTAATGATGTGAATCATGCAATCTCTGTCCTTAACGACAAAGATTACATGCAACGAACTTTAAAAGTACGTGTTGCAAATGATCCTAAGCATCCTGAAGCGGACGAATCTGAACAGAACTAAACCCTAACTGCTTCAACATACTATTTAGTGCACTTTCTTTATTGGGAAGTGCACTACAAAAAACTTCTCGCACTCCCCCTTCTTCATGACCACTTTCTAAACCCAATAAATCTTGAACTCGTTTAGCTATCGCTTTGCCCGAATCAACCAATACCACGCTTCCACCTAATACTTGCTGAATCTCAGACTTTATTAGTGGAAAATGGGTACATCCTAAAACAGCAACATCAATAGCATTAATCATCGGCTGAAGGATTTGCTTGAGCTCTTCTAAGTTGATGGCCTCTCCTCTGAGCTTATCTTCGGCCATATCCACCAGCCGAGTCGAGCCCAAAAGTTCGACCCTCTTATTTATGGAGAAGTTCTTGATCAATTCATGAGTGTATTCACGGGTGATGGTTGCCGGAGTAGCAATAAGCCCCACAGCTTTGTTCGCTAGTAAGGAAGCCGGTTTGATCGCTGGGACAACCCCAACGATTGGAATGACATTATTAACACGGAGTGTAGGGAGAACAATCGTACTGGCGGTGTTACATGCAATAACGGCGATATCAATGGCATGGCTCACCACGAAACTGGCTACAATACTCTGAACCCGACGAATGAGAACCTGCTGATCGAGCTCGCCATATGGATAAGCTTCGTTGTCAAATACATAGATATAGTTATGATTGGGCAATAGCTGACTTATCTCTTTATAGACAGATAACCCACCTACCCCAGAATCAAAGACTAATATGTTTTTTTGCAGACTATCCGACACAACGATTACCTATATGTAGTTTCGCAGCAATAATACCCCTTCACTTAGTTTTCGCCAATCCTCACGCTATACAATGCAAGCTAGATAGCGTTGATGTACAAAACGCTCACCTTGCCCTATCACTTCGAGCTCTATATCACGCCTTCCTTTAAAGCATGACGCAGAGGTCACTAAGGTATGGAACTCCCCATCTTCACCACACGGATCAACCTGGCTCGGTAAGCTCTCTATTAACTCATCGGTATATTTCAGCCCACAGTAGCTAATATCTAATACGTTACTGTCGACAGTGGCAAGAAAAGTGTCGATGCACCTTTCTATTATTTCACTCGCAAGTACCTGACTGCTCTCTCCCATTAGAGGAAATACACACTCCCGGACTGCGGGTTCTATATAGCTTCTTCGATAATCTGCAATGCCATTACAGAACATGTCTCCAAACGCGACCGCATCAATTGATAAGCCAGACCCTTTCAATGCTGAGACAAGAGTACTTTTGTAAATCTCATTGCTTGGGAATGCTTCCGGAGGCTCGATGGTGACAAGCGGCAAACCGATTAATTGCGCCTGCATGGCAACCACATCGATAGGATGTGACTTCGAAAGGGACTTTATCTCCAACAAATGTCGTACAGAGAGCAACAACTTCATATTAGGACCTTTCAAGTAGACGCTCTAACGTTAATGACGACTTTCTTTTTCATTGATATACCCAATAAGAAAAACCGCCCGGAGGCGGTTTAGGTGTAAATTAGAATTTATAGGCACCAGTCAAAATGACTTTCCTACCATCACCAGGGTAATATGCTCCCCAATTATTGGCATTCGCAGGATATTTTTCGTCAAATGCATTATCTATACGAAGTCCTGCCGACCATACATCTTGAGAAAAATTAACAGCAATGTTGCTCAACCAATAGGCTGAAAGCTTTGCCAAACTATTTGATGTGTCACCATCTTTAAATCTAGTACCAGTATAGACACCTTCAACAAAAACTTGCCAGTTGTAACTAATGTCATAGGTTACAAATGCACGCCCTGAATTTCGGGCAACCCAAGGTAGCTTCTTACCTTTGTCATCGCCAGATGAGAATTCAGCATCAATGAAACTATATTCCAAACCTAACAAAACCGAATCGGTAGCATATAGATCACCACTTACCGTAACGCCATTTCTCTCCGACTCATCTGCATTCACATTAGCTCCAGTAAAAGTGCCCCCAATAGGAGTGGGAGCACTACTATCGAAAATAATTTCATCTTCAAGATGTAAGGTATACACATCAACTCTGAGACTATAATTGTTCTCAATTACCCCCCAACCAGCTTCAATTGATTTGCCCGTTTGCGGCTTTAGACCAAGGACGCCAGGAGAGGTATAGGCCTGTTCATCAATTTTAGCGAACCTAAAATTTGTCTCGCCTCGCAGATAAATGCGTTGTGATTCGCTAATGTTATAATTCAGCCCAAGCTCATAAGCATCCTGTGCCTCTGTTAATCTCTCTTTATTTGGGTATATAGCTGCATCAAAAATCTTATCTTCGACTGCACTATAACGTGCGCCTGTTGTAAGAGTTAAATCATCAAGAAATGGGTAGTTAACTTGTCCAAAGACGCTGTAAGTATCTTGTTTATTCGAACGATCGGTGGAAGAGGATTTATAAGAATGATCACGGTTTGCCCCTCCAAGTCCTAATAAAGCATTACCTTCGCCGGACCCTGTTGAAAACTGATTTTCCAGCTTTATTGAACCAAATAATTGCTTACTATCGCTGCTCGTTGAGCTTCCCCATGCAGAGCCTGAACCAGACGTATTATCGTAAATAACATCAGTCCCTAAGACCCAAGATTCATTCACATCTTGCTTATAACCAGCTCTTAATGCTTGGGTGATTTCATGAGAATAATCTGTTTGATTCGCAGAAGCGGCTTGTGTCGGATCATTCTTGTACTGCACCTCTGTCAATGAGCCGGCATACTCTCGATTATTATCGTAGTAACTAGCCTCTACAAAAAATTCAGTTGAATCCTGCTTATAATTCAATCGGCTTAATAATGCTCCAGTCTCACGAACATTATGATCTCTATAATTGTCACTGTTATCTTGACTAGCACTAAAGAACAAACTCCATTGCTCATTTAGTTTTCTAGAAACATCAACGTTGCCAGCAAAGGAATCAAAGCTACCAGCGCTAACTGACAAATTACCACCATCTTCTGAAGCGCCTTTGGTGATTATATTAATAACACCACCTACGGCTTGATCTCCATAAAGCACACCAGCACTACCCGACAGTATCTCAACTCTCTCTATCTGAGAGATCAATATTGAACTAACCTGCGGAGCTGACAAATCTTGCTTATTTAGACGACGTCCATCAACTAAGATCAGTGTATTGTTAGCAGCTTGCCCACCAGTAAAACCGCGTAATGAGAATGATGGCCCGCTGTTAGTATCAGAAACTTGAATTCCTGCTCTAGCTTGCAGCAATGTATCTAAGCTTTTAGCTCCACTCGCAGCTATATCGTCTGATGTAATAACAGTTACATTGGCAGGTATATCGTCAATTGAATTATTAAAATCACTACGAGCTAAAACCACCATGGTTTCGTCAGTAGATGCTTCTTGGGCGTATAAATTGGAGATAGGTGAAAGCAGCGATGCTACAGCAACCGCTAAAAGGGATTTGTTCATGTTGTGATCCTAAATCGCGTAAATTCCTACCAAACCACATGTCATGGTTTAGCCGCTGGCAGGTATTCGGACTCAAGAGCACAACCTTATGGTTACCTGATATTCGACTTCCCACAAAAAGCTATTTGCAGTGTCTGATGAATACTCGTTCTCTTTTACCGCTGCGCGTCAGTTCTGGATTCACACCAGATTCCCTCTTCAGCCATCTATACATCTAAATGACACCAGCTTGCCGGAGATAGTATTGACCTATGAATCATTTGTCTAGTCTGAGATAGTTATAAGCTATAGTTTTCATTGTCGATTTACATTGAATGGCGCTCAACACTGGACAAGCGCCTGTGATTGAATAAAATCTGCGCTCTTGATTTAAAAGCACGACAGCAAAAGGCATAACCATGGCGAATTTAGATGTAAACCCGCAACGCTACCAAGAACAACTGACAGAAAAGATAGAACGTCTTACTGAAATGTTCTCAGAATATAATGTGCCTGAGCTGGAAGTGTATGAATCTCCAGAACAACACTACCGCATGCGTGCTGAATTCCGCGTGTGGCATGAAGGTGACGATATGTACTACGTCATGTTCAATCAAGAAACTAAAGAAAAATACCGTGTAGACCAGTTCCCTGCTGCTAGCCGTCTTATCAATGACTTGATGCCTTTGTTAGTCGATGCAATGAAAGACAACCACTCTCTACGCCATAAGCTATTCCAAGTAGACTTCCTATCTACGCTTAGCGGTGAGATTTTGGTGTCTCTGCTTTACCACCGTCAACTAGGTGAGCAATGGATTCAAGATGCCAAAGCGTTAAAACAGCAATTGAACGATGAAGGTTTTAACCTAAACCTGATTGGTCGTGCTCGTAAGATGAAAATCGTTTTAGACCGTGATTACGTTATTGAGAAACTAGACGTAAATGGCGATAGCTACATCTACCAGCAAGTAGAGAACAGCTTCACTCAACCAAACGGTAAAGTGGCTGAGAAAATGTTGGAGTGGGCCGTTGACTGTACTCAAGATAGCAAAGGCGATCTACTAGAGCTTTACTGTGGTAACGGTAACTTCTCACTAGCACTGGCACAAAACTTCGAGCGTGTATTAGCAACCGAGCTAGCGAAACCATCAGTTGAATCAGCGCAATACAACATTGCAGCCAACAAGATTGATAACGTTCAGATCATCCGTATGTCTGCGGAAGACTTTACTGTAGCGATGGAAGGCAAGCGTGAGTTCCGCCGTCTGCAACAAGCAAACATCGATCTGAAGAGCTACAACTGCAACACTATCTTTGTTGATCCACCACGTTCAGGTATGGATGTAGATACTTGCAAGATGGTTCAAGGCTACGAGCGCATCATGTACATCTCTTGTAACCCTGAAACATTGAAAGAGAACTTGGAAATTTTAAGCGAAACACACGATATTACTCGTTTTGCTCTTTTCGACCAGTTCCCTTACACACACCACATGGAAGCTGGCGTATTCCTAGAGCGTAAAGCGTAACACTCGCTTTCCAAATCTAGGTAAAAGCCAAACTGCAGACACAAAAAACGAGCCAATCGGCTCGTTTTTTATTTATAGGTTGGCTTAAGCTATTTTACCGATAAAGCCTAACTTCTTACCTACCCATGCGAGCAGTAACATTGCGACGATAATCGCGAAGAAGTTTGAACCCGCATCTGGGTGTTGTGCTTTCACAAACGCAGAGTGACCAAATGCCCCGACGAAGAAACACGCCAAACCTACTAGCGGGATATCTTCCGATACTGGGTTAGTTAAGTACTCTTGGTACAGTGCTTGTACAGCTAAAACTAAAGCAATCAGTGGGAAGATTGAGAAACCCACTTCGCTCATTGTTACCCAAGATAAAAGTGCATCGCCACACACACCAGCAATCAGAGCCAGTACCAGTGTTTTTCTTTCTGAGCCACAGTTTACAGTATTATTTTGATTCGACATTATTCTATCCCGCCTTTTAATCGGTTACGTTCACGTTCTTTACGATACCAAAAAGCCCCTTTGGCCATCATTCGCAATTGCATGATCAAACGCTCAGCCAGTTCGTCTCGCTGACGTCGATCTAAATCTAATGCTTCTGCCCCTGAGTTAAAGACCAATATGACCGAAGCTTCCGCTTGCGTAAAAGCTTCATCTCGTGTCATGCCAGTCGTGATTAGGTATTCGGTTAACTCAGCAGAAAAGTGCTGTATCTCACGAGCTACCGCTGTACGAAACTCAAATGAGGTTCCTGAGCGCTCTCGCAATAACAGTCTGAATACGTTAGGGCTGCTTTCAATGAACTCCATAAAGGTTTCAACCGATGTGCGAATAACACTGCCTTCTTTTACTATACGCTGCCTAGCTTGACGCATTAGCTGGCGTAGTAGTAAGCCACCCTCGTCGACCATGGTTAAGCCAAGCTCATCCATGTCTTTGAAGTGACGATAAAAGGAAGTCGGTGCTATTCCAGCCTCACGAGCGACTTCTCTCAAGCTTAGGTTGGAAAAACTACGATCTGCACTGAGTTGGCTAAATGCTGCATCGATTAAGCTGCGACGAGTTTTTTCTTTTTGCTGTGCGCGAATGCCCATTGGTTTCATACTTTATCAATTTCTTCTTTTACAGCCTAAACAGGCATGTCTAACACTCTGTTCAATATAACGCGAATCACTTATTTATATAAGATACTCCGGTTATATAAGACACCAAACACGCCTCTTTGTTCACGTACCGCAGTAAATACGTTCGCAGAAAAAATTTCAATATCCACACCGCCATTTGGAGACATTCGACATACCAAATATTATTTTTTCGCGAGCACTGCGTGATCCCACCGACTCTCTGATGTCCTTTTCATGTACGTAAGAACAGAATCAGTTAAAATCCCGCAACAGCAATGTTAATCAAATATAACAAGGAAGATATCTATGCCACACTCCAACCACTTTGATGTAATCGTAATTGGTAGTGGCCCCGGAGGCGAAGGGGCAGCGATGGGATTAACCAAAGCCGGGTTGAACGTTGCAATCATTGAAAAAGAGAGCAGCGTTGGTGGTGGTTGTACCCACTGGGGAACAATTCCTTCAAAAGCTCTGCGTCATGCTGTAAGCCGGATTATCGAATTCAATAACAACCCTCTGTTCTGTCAGAACAAAAAAAGCATTCACTCGACGTTTTCCAACATTCTCGGTCATGCGAAATCCGTTATCGATAAACAGACACGACTGCGCCAAGGCTTCTACGATCGTAACCAATGTACACTAGTATTTGGTACAGCGCGCTTTATTGATTCTCACTCTATTTCTGTAATGCAAAGTGATGGTACGGAAGAGCACTACAGTGCTGACAAGTTTGTCATTGCCACGGGCTCTCGCCCTTATCAACCAGAGAGCGTCGACTTTCTGCATGAACGTATCTACGACAGCGACTCTATTCTTTCTCTTAAACACGACCCTCAACACATCATCATCTATGGTGCCGGTGTTATCGGTTGTGAGTACGCATCTATCTTCCGTGGTTTAGGTGTAAAGACCGATCTCATTAATACGCGAGATCGTCTACTGTCATTCCTAGATAATGAAACCTCAGATGCACTTTCTTACCACTTCTGGAACAGTGGCGTTGTAATTCGTAACGATGAAACCTTTGAGAAAATCGAAGGGACTGATGATGGCGTGATCATTCACCTAGAGTCAGGCAAAAAGATGCGAGCGGACTGCCTACTGTATGCCAATGGTCGAACCGGTAACACTGACAAATTGAATTTAGGTGCGGTTGGCCTAGAAGCAGACTCTCGTGGTCAAGTATCAGTGAACACCAATTACCAAACCAACGTTGACCATGTATACGCGGTCGGTGATGTGATTGGCTACCCTAGCCTAGCAAGTGCTGCTTATGACCAAGGTCGTTTTGTTGCACAAGCGATTGTTAAAGGTGAGGCTGAAAGTCACTTAATTGAAGATATCCCAACGGGAATCTACACCATTCCTGAAATCAGCTCAGTCGGTAAAACCGAGCAAGAGCTGACAGCAGCGAAAGTACCTTATGAAGTAGGACGTTCTTCATTCAAACACTTAGCTCGCGCCCAAATCGCGGGTAAAGACATCGGTAGTTTGAAGATTCTATTCCACCGTGAAACCAAAGAGATTCTGGGTATCCACGTATTTGGTGAGCGTGCCGCAGAAATCATTCACATCGGCCAAGCAATCATGGAGCAAAAAGGCGAAGCGAATACTATCGAATACTTCGTTAATACCACCTTTAACTACCCTACAATGGCAGAGGCGTATCGTGTTGCCGCTCTTAACGGCCTTAACCGTTTATTCTAAATAAAGAACTAACAGGAGTATTTGACCACCCATAGGCCAAATGCATAAACAGCAAGCCATGAGCTTGCTGTTTTTATTTAAGATATTGAAAAATAAAGCACCAAGAGTAATTAGATCATGATGTTCTAAATGCCCTTTGACCGGTACACCTTTTATTTTTACCTATTAGAGCTAAGCAAGAAATTCGCCCTTCTTCCACTGAGAAACAAATAACACACCAAGGCCAATACCGCGCATTGCCATAAAGCTCAGCATCGCAAGCCACAGGGCATGATTTTCTAAACTAGACGCTAGGAAGAAAATCGCAAAGAAGCTGCAGGTCGCGACAAACATGCTATTACGCATTTCCTTGCCTTTAGTTGCTCCGACAAAAATACCATCGAGTAAGAAGCACCACATTGAAACCAACGGCATTGCAATTAACCAAGGCAGATACACCTCTGCTTGGCTTTTTACATCTGGGATGGTGGTGATCATATTAATCAGATTAGACCCAGCGATCGCGAACACTAAGGTAAGAACCACACAAATATTGAAGCTCCAGAAGAAGGTAACAATCAACGACTGATTTAATTCATCTTTGTCTTTCTCTCCTATCGCCTTACCCACCATGGCTTCCATCGCATAGGCAAAGCCATCCATGCCGTAAGAGATGATCATCAAGAAGCTCATCAATACCGCATTGGCTGCCACGACATCATCACCAAAGCTTGCTCCTTGGAAAGTCATGAAAGTAAACGTGGCTTGCAGACACAGAGAACGTAGGAAAATATCTCGATTCAGTTTTACGAAGCGACTTAAACCTTGGCTGGCTTTCTTAATCAAAGCCCACGGTGACGGTAACCGTCTCTTTTTCCAGATTCCAAAAACGCAGATCAGTCCAAACGTTAAGCCTGCATAATCAGCCAATACCGATGCCAGTGCTGCACCTTCCACCTGCCAACCGAAACCAATCACAAAAACTACGTCCAACACGATATTGGTGATGTTAGTGATAATCACCATCCACATCGGCGCTTTTGCATTCTGAGTTCCAAGTAGCCAACCCAAAATAACGAAATTCGTCAGTGCTGCTGGTGCACTCCATGCTCGAATGGAGAAATACTGTTGGCCATAATGCTTCACTTGATCACTGGCGCTACTTAATGAAAAAACGAGATCAGCAACTAGGCCATGTAATAGCAAGAAGACACCAGCAAACCCGAGAGCCATGGTCACACCTTGAACGAAGACTAAACCAAGCTGCTTGCCATCATTTGCACCGTAAGACTGTGCGGCAAGGCCAGTTGTCGACATTCGTAAAAAACCGAGTAACCAGAAGGTCACACTGATAATAGTGCCACCTAACGCCACACCTCCTAGATACCAAGAATGTTCTAAGTGGCCGATCACGGCAGCATCCACTAAACCCAGCAGTGGGACAGTAATATTAGAGAGCACCATCGGGATCGCGAGCAACAGCACTTGTTTGTGCATAGCTTGATTGGATAGCGTTTGAAAAATAGTTTGGGGATTAAATAGCTTCACGATCACCTCTTTGATTAGAGGCGATAGTTTAACCGAGTGAGTGTGCTTTCACTATGTTGTGAAATTTTCGCTTAAACAGATGTAGCTTCGAGTATGTGTAAGTCGTGCCGCTCTCACGCTACCACTTCACCAGTACCAGTTGCGGCGTTAAACGCTTTTTAACCTGAGAAATTTTGCACAATAGTCGCTGCCATAACTTCCAACGGTGACATTGCTGTTCTAAAGGCGAAAATGCTTTAGCCCATTGCGCCCATGGTAGCCAATTAAGAATGCTGTCGACTGGAGAAGATAAGCCATGTGCATAGTCACCAGAGCCTAGCTTCTTACCTAAAGTACTTGAGCTCTTATCGCCCGCCAATACAACACACGCATGTGCATGAGTAAAGTAACGGCTCAAAGACTGAATAAAGTGCGCTGTTTGTTGCTCATTGCAGTCCAACAGTGCATGTTCACACACCACCATTACCGAAGCTTGCTCTGGAATATTGAGTTCATCTAACCAAGTCAGATCATCTACGGAACCACACTCCAAGCGATAGCGTTCATTTTTGTGGAACAAACGTTGTCGCCAAAGTAGGTTCTCGGTTACATCCAACTCTACCCATTGACAGCGGCCATTGTCTAATCGGTAAAAACGGGTGTCGAGACCAGCTCCCACGTTAATAATCCAAGCATCAGGGTTGTGAGATAGGAACTGCTGAACTTGAGAATCGCAAAGTTGAGTTAGTGTCGCGTAGAGAAGTTGTTGTTGGTCGAGTTCACCAGTAAGGCATTCTGGCGCTAATTGACAACGCTTACAGGCCTGAGCAGCAATAGGATCATAGACGAGACCATCATCGGCAAGGCTTTCTCGGCTGCGAAACCAAAGGTGTTGAACGAGGTTTGTCGGAACTTGAAGTTCTTGATGTGCAGACGCTTGATCAGCGGAAACCTTTTGATCAGAGGAGCGCGGCTTAGCTATAAGCGGCTTTATTTGAGGCTTGGTTTGGATTGGCATCATCATCTTCCTTGTATCTCGACAAAGAAGATGATAATGAATATCAATTACAATAACAAGTTATTGAGAATAAATATCAATAAGATGTTTGTACTGATTACATCCAGTCTGTGTTGCGAATAATACCAACAGCAAGACCTTCAATAGACAAGTGTTGAGATCCTAAATCGACACGGATTGGAGAAAACTCTTCGTTTTCAGCGTGTAACAGCACTGTAGAACCTTTACGTTCTAGACGTTTTACCGTTACATCATCATCAACACGAGCAACCACAACCTGACCATCACGGACATCTTGTGTTTTGTGAACAGCAAGCAGGTCACCATCCATAATACCGATGTCTTTCATACTTTCGCCATTTACGCGAAGTAAGAAATCAGCTTGAGGTTTAAACATACCAGGATCGACTTGGTAATGCATTTCTACATGCTCTTGAGCCAAGATAGGCTCACCAGCAGCAACCTGACCGATCAGAGGCAGACCTTGCTCTTCGTTTGCTCCATCTTCAAGCAAAATACGAATACCACGAGACGCACCCGGGATAATCTCAATCGCTTCTTTACGAGCAAGAGCTTTCAAATGTTCTTCTGCAGCATTAGCAGAACGAAAGCCTAATTCACGAGCAATTTCTGCACGTGTCGGTGGCATACCGGAATCTTCGATCTTACCTTTGATAAGGTCAAAGACTTGTTGTTGGCGGGGCGTTAACGGCTTCATGATTCACCTGTCTTTTTATACAGTTGACTGTGAGTATATCCAGTAACTGGACAAAAGCAAAGCAATTGGTTGTTTTTAGTTCATTTTTCGCTAATTACAAAACCAAGATCTCGAACCACACATAAGTTGCAAGCGCTAAACAGATGAAAACGGCTGCTGAACCGACATCTTTCGCCATTCCTGAAAGCTCATGATGTTCGCTACCAATACGATCAACGACCGCTTCAATTGCAGTATTAATAAGCTCAACAACCATCACCAGCACAATCGAGGACACCATCAAGATTCGTTCTAGTTGGCTCACATCGAGGTAAAACGCTAACGGAATCAGAACTGCAGCCATGAAGGCTTCTTGCCGAAAAGCCGCCTCGTTTTTAAACGAACTTATGATGCCTTGCCATGAAAAGCCCGCTGCTTTCACGATACGTTTAAATCCGGTGTTTGATTTTTTGGTCATTTTTAACCCTATACTCAATCAGTCGATGAATGATATGCCACAAACTTAACGGCAATATGACTATTTCCATTAAAAGGTTAGACCAGTTTCTGGTATTCTTGCATCGATTAAATTTACGCCTAGGCTTATCCCTATTTTACTTAAAGGGGTTACCCTCTCTCATCATAGAAATAGAGATACGCTTAAGCACATTGAAATAACTATTGAGGCTGTGAACCTATATGTCTTCTGGACAATCTTTTTCACGTTCATTAATGAAGCTACCTTTATCCGTATTGGTAAAAGGTACATCAATCCCTTCGAATCCAGTTGAAGATTTGAACATTGATTTAGGCAAACCAATTGTATACGCCTTACCGTTTCGCTCAAGCGTCGACCTACTAACACTACAAAAGCACGCGCTAGAGCTGGGTTTACCGGATCCGTTAAGCAAGCTTGAAATCAGTGGTAAATCACTGCCACGCTACGTTTTCATCTCTTCACGCAAAACGTTGCTGCAAGATGATGATTACGTCCCGGCCTCTTCTATTGAAGTCTTCTCTGAGCTGCTTGCACTGCACGCTGACGACTCAGAGCTGGATGTGCAAGTTATCCCAGCAACCGTATTGTGGGGCCGTAAGCCTGGTAAAGAGAATAATCAGAAGCCTTATCTACAAGCAATGAACGGCTTGGAGAAGTCAATCGCTGTTTTAATTGCTGGCCGCGACTGTCTAGTACGATTCAGCCCAGTGGTATCTCTGCGTTACATGGCAAACTCACACGGCACCGACAGCACTATCGCACACAAGTTGGCGCGTGTAGCTCGCATTCACTTCTCACGCCAAAAACTGGCAGCCTCTGGCCCTAACCTTCCAAGCCGTCAAGCATTATTCGATCGCCTACTAAAATCAGAAGCGATCAAGAAGGCGATTGAAGACGAAGCGAAGTCAAAGAACATCTCGATCGAGAAAGCGAGCAAAGAAGCTCAAGACATCATGGATGAGATTGCAGCGAACTTTTCTTACTCACTGATCAAACGTGGCGAGAAGATTCTAGGTTGGTTGTGGAACAAGCTTTACCAAGGCCTACATATCAACAACGCTTCAACTGTTCGTAAGCTAGCACAAGATGGTCATGAGATTGTTTATGTCCCTTGTCACCGCAGCCATATGGACTACTTACTCTTATCTTACGTGCTTTACCATGAAGGTATGGTTCCTCCGCATATCGCTGCGGGTATCAACTTGAATTTCTTCCCTGCCGGTCCGATTTTCCGTCATGGTGGTGCGTTCTTCATTCGTCGTAGCTTTAAAGGTAATAAGCTGTACTCAACGATCTTCCGTGAGTACCTAGCAGAGCTGTTCGCTAAAGGCTACTCGGTAGAATACTTTAGTGAAGGTGGCCGTTCTCGTACCGGTCGTCTGCTACAAGCGAAAACCGGCATGCTAGCGATGACGATTCAGGCAATGCTGCGCGGCATGAACCGTCCAGTAACGTTAGTGCCTGTTTATATCGGCTACGAACATGTAATGGAAGTGGCGACTTACGCAAAAGAACTACGTGGTAAGCGCAAAGAGAAAGAAAACGCGAGCCTAGTGATTCGTACTATCCGTAAGCTACGTAACTTTGGTAAGGGCTACGTGAACTTCGGTGAGCCGATTCAGCTTAACCAATACCTGAATGAACATTCTCCTGAGTGGACGAAAGACATCGATCCAATGGGTACGAGCAAGCCACAGTGGATGACGCCTGTGGTCAATGACTTAGCAACCAAGATGATGACACACATCAACGATGCGGCAGCGACCAACGCACTGACATTATGTGCAACCGCTCTGCTTGCATCACGTCAGCGTGCATTGTCTCGTGACTCTTTGGTTTCTCAAATAAACTGCTACTTATCTCTACTCAAGAATGTGCCTTACTCAGACACATTTACGGTACCGAAAGACAGCGCGGAAGAGTTGGTGAAACATGCAGAGTCTCTGAACAAGTTCTTGATTGAGTCAGACTCAATGGGTGACATTATTTCACTAGACCGTCACCAATCGATTCTGATGACTTACTACCGCAACAACATCATTCACTTGTTTGCACTGCCATCATTTATTGCTCAGATGACTATTCGTCAGCACGGGCTAACGATCGATGCGATTCAAAAGAATGTCGCGGCAATCTACCCGTTCTTGAAAAAAGAGCTATTCCTAAGCTACGACGAAGACCAGCTTGAAGGTGTGGTGTCGAACATCATCGATGAATTGGTTAGCCAGGGCATGCTAGTTGTGTCTGATAATCAAGTCACCATCAACCAATCGAACAGTCAAGCACTAATGCTGCTAGGTCGTACGATTTCAGAGACACTTCAGCGTTACTCGATTGCTCTTAACCTATTGGCAGAGAATCCGGAACTAGATAAATCTGACCTTGAGCAGAAGAGCCAAGACATTGCACAACGTCTTGGTCGCCTGCAAGGTATCAACGCACCTGAGTTCTTCGATAAAGGCGTGTTCGCTTCAATGTTCGCTACGCTAAAGCAACAGCAATACCTTGATAACGAAGGTAATTGCGACTTAGAGAAAACTCAGCGGTTCGCTAAGCTTCTTTACTCAATGCTTTACCCAGAAGTTCGCTTAACGATTCAAGAGAGCATCCATCAAGCAGAATAGTTTGTTAGATGGCTCGCTTTAAGCACTAAGCTGAAAACGATCAAAAAGGCACCCATTGTGGGTGCCTTTTTATTTATGCTCTTGTTGTCAAACCATCGCTTACCAGAAGGTAATGAACAAACCTATGGTGACGGCCATTCCTACATAGTTGTTATTGAGGAAGGCTTGAAAACATAAATCTCGAGCGCGATGACGCATCAGGTGTTGTTGATAAACAAACAAACCACCGACTACCAGAAGTGCCCAGTAGAAAGTGTCACCTAGATGGTAATGCATACCTAACGCAATCAACATCGCTAAAGTCACTAACTGCAGTGAGCCAACAATCAGCTTATCGAAACGGCCAAACAAAATCGCTGTCGACTTGATACCAACCTTAAGATCATCGTCTCGGTCAACCATCGCATATTGGGTGTCGTAAGCGATTGTCCACAGCGCATTAATCACGAAGATAAACCAAACTATACTTGGTAATTCATTCGTTTGTGCAGCCCATGCCATTGGAATAGCCCAGCTAAACGCCAAACCAAGGAATAACTGTGGAAGATGCGTAAAGCGCTTCATGAAAGGATAAATAAACGCTAGACCCATCCCAATAAAAGAGAGCTTAATAGTCAGCGGATTCATGGTCAGTACTAGCAAGAATGAAATCACGGCTAGTACTAAAAAAAGGATAACGGCTTCTTTACTCGACACCAAACCAGACGGCAGTGGGCGCTGCTTAGTGCGCTTTACATGACCATCCACCTTACGGTCAGCAAAATCATTAATCACGCAGCCTGCTGAACGCATTAGTACGACACCTAATACAAATACAACCAAGACATCCAAGTCTGGCATACCTTGTGCGGCGATAATCAGCGACCATAACGTAGGCCAAAGGAGTAACAAGGTACCAATCGGGCGATTCATTCGCGTTAATTGCCAGTACGCTTTCGCTTTGGTGGCAAGCATTTACACACTCTCCTTAGAGTAAATGGGTGATGTTGGTAAAAACAGTTCTGCTACAAGCATCGGTTTATGGTTCATCCATAATCGAGAGCGGCGTGCGAGCAATCGTTCGTCGCCAGCGACAACCCAACCGACTTGCAGCGCGTCTCGCTCGACGTTCTTCGCACTAAAAACGGTCAACCCTAACGGAACATTACCTTGTTGAGAAAGGTCTGAGTGCTGATCTTCTAATGTCACTCGAGGGATTAAGGTTCGGCCTAATACCCATGGTTCATCATCCCCATTCAAAATTACTTTGCGAAGTAAGCAATCAGACGATGATAAAAGATACTCTTCATCTTGTTGCAAAATTGAGCGTTCTACAACTTGATTGTGAAGCAACTCCACAGACAGATGTTGACAACACTTACCCAACTTACGGGAAAGAGAACCCTGCTCCATCAGCCACTCTTTGGTGGTTTCATTAGGAAAATCAAATGTTTCTGTACTTTGCCAATCTACATTCATTAAAGAATTAAGATACAGCGATATTGGCTGATTCATACTAGTATTCAATAGGTGACTTTACACGTACAATAAAGCTTCAACTTTCGAACAAAATTAAAGCGTCTTCGAATTGTAAATGTATTTAGATTTAGACCGTTCATTGTAACAAGACTAATGCGTTTCGAATATCGCGAATAAACTAAAGAAAAGTCACAAATATGCACAAACGTTATGTAGCCCAAATATTTCTTGCGATTACTCTACTCTTTTCAACATCAAGTTTCGCAGAGGAGGAATCGGAATCTAAACTAGCCTACTTCACGCTAGAACCAGACCTGACCACCAATTTTTACACTAAAGGTAAAAAACTGGGCTACATTCAAGTTCGTCTCGATATCATGGTGGTAAATAGCAAAGATTTATCAACCATCGAGCACCACCAACCATTAATTCGTGACGCAGTAATCGAGCTATTGGGCAAACAAAACGAAGAGACGATTAAGTCACTGTCCGGTCGTGAAGATTTAAGGAAGACGCTAGTTGAGCATCTCAACAAGATTTTACTTCCAGAAACGGGTAAAACCCTGATTGCAGATTTGCTGTTTACCAAATACCTCTATCAGTAACAGCGGGTATAAAACGAACCTTAAAAAAGCGGCTCATTTGGCCGCTTTCTTGTTTCTATCGATGCTAGGAACTAACTTCCTGCCGATTTCGGCGCTTTCATTGAATCAACGAAGCCGATAATCACACCCGCCACTAGACCTGCTAAGTGGGCAGTATTGGCAATCGCCATAAACGGCTGCATGTACCCGAGCACCAACCACACCAGCATAAAGCCGACGATCTGTCTTGGGATACCCAAACCAAGCTGTGGCGCTTTAGTGCCAACCACCCATAGGTAACCAACCAAAGCATATACAACGCCAGATAAACCTCCGAAGTTGGCCCCTTCAACCCAGTACTGCCCTGCTCCCGACAACGCAGAAGAGACTGCAAAGATCTGAAGTAACTTAAAACCGCCCAACTTTTTCTCAATATCGCCACCCAGTTGCCACCACCACAAAATATTGAAAGCGATGTGCATAACCGAGAAATGAAGCACGGCATGGCTCAACCAACGCCACAATTGCCACTGCTGTCCGTCCACCGCAGGGAAGTGCAACGCATTAAAAATCGCTTGGCCAAAACCGATCTGCTGCAGTGCAAAAATCACCACACACACCAACATGATGCTGAGTGTCACAGGGCCAGCCTTGGCTTTTATCATTCCCATGAAACTAGGCGTGTGATAATGGAAATGACTCTTTCTGGTCTCTGCCATATCCCAAGAGGCCGCTTGGTAGCGCTTATGATTGGGTTCCGACAAGAAGCGGTTGATCTCCGCTTCAGTTTCAACTTGAAACTGGCCATCAAGCAGCCAAAGAGCAACGCGCCCTTCTCCCTCAGGTGACATCTGAATAGGGATCTGGCGAGAGGCCATGTAATCAATAAATGCTTGAGCAAGACGTGGATTGTCTAACACCATCAGTCTAATCATTGTTATTTCCTATTCATGCTACGAGAGATGTTTAAGCGATAAAGGTCATTAGCCAGCAATCACAGGAAGTTCAGCACGGTGCCATGCTTCGAAGCCACCATCTACACTATATACCTCTTCAAAGCCTTGGTTCACTAAATATTGTGCCGCACCTTGGCTACTAATGCCGTGGTAACACATTACCAAGATAGGTTGTTCAAACTCCACCTCATCCATAAACGAGACCATAGTGTCGTTTGTTAGATGGTAAGCGGTTTTTGAGTGAGCAACCGCGAAAGATTGCGGGTCGCGGATATCAACAAGTCGAGCTTGGCCTTGTTCAATAAGAGCCTGAGCACCTTGCACGTCGATATGTTTAAACTGGTCCATTACTTTCTCTTTTTATACTGATTTACTTTGCTGCCATTGTAACCTATCCCAAGGCTAACAATCACATCCACTTAATAAGGTTATCCACCAGCGATCACTTTTACACCATTTGTGGATAAATCTGTGAATTGCGTGAATAAAGTGCCTTTGAAAAAATAGATCCACAACATGTAGTAATGATCCTGATCTAACTGTGGGTTAACTAAAACATATCCCCACTCAAAAAACACGCTCAAAGCCTTACTACACCCTGCTTTTAGACAGCTGACGAATAAACTTGTCACAGAGTTATCCACAAAATCATTTTGCAAATTACGATCGCAAAAGTTGAGAATTCGATCCAAAACAAAAAGGCCGAGATCTCTCGATCTCGGCCTTTTCAAAATGTGGTTTTTTGCTAGCTACTATTTAGAAACTAAGCGCTGTTAAAAATCGCCAACGGCTTGTTTCAATTTCTTCATCGCATTCTTTTCTAACTGGCGAACACGTTCTGCAGAGATACTGTAAGTATCCGCTAAATCTTGTAGTGTTGCTTTATTGTCGTCTAACCAACGAGAGCGAACAATGTGTTGACTACGCTCATCTAAACTTGCTAATGCTAGGCCCAAACGATTATTGGTGTGAGACTCCCAGTTAGATGCTTCAACCGTTTCAGCAACGTCTGACGCTTTGTCTTCTAGGTAGTAAACCGGAGCTGTGTAAGCAGAGCCGCCGTCATCGTCATCCATTGGTGCTTCAAACGTTGCGTCTTGCGCTGCTAAGCGAGATTCCATCTCACGAACTTCAGAAGGCTCTACGCCCAGTTCACGAGCTACTGTCTCAACTTCACCGTTGTTAAACCAACCTAAACGCTTTTTAGATTTACGAAGGTTAAAGAACAGTTTGCGCTGTGCCTTAGTTGTCGCAATCTTAACGATACGCCAGTTACGCAGAACGTACTCATGAATCTCAGCTTTGATCCAGTGAACTGCGAAAGAAACCAATCGAACGCCAACCTCTGGGTTGAAGCGCTTAACGGCTTTCATTAGACCGATGTTACCTTCTTGAACGAGATCAGCCATAGGCAGCCCGTAGCCAGAATAACCTCTTGCAACGTGCACCACGAATCGTAGGTGTGAAAGGATCAAGCCTTTCGCAGCGTCGATCTCACCTTTGTAATGTAATCGCTCTGCAAGTCCACGTTCCTCTTCAGACGTCAGCATTGGGTAGCTGTTCGCTGAGCGGATATAGCTGTCTAAACTATCTTGTGTGACTAAAGCCATTTGATACGCTTGGTTTGCCATTCGGTTCCTCATCAATCTCTGATCTGGAGTAGTACATCTATTAAAACCCGACAATCTTGAACCTAAAATGAACAGGTTTCAAGAAGGGGGAAGTAATTATGCATAATCAATTCGTCTATACAAGGCAAAAACTGGTTAAGAAGTGCCTATTTTTCGTCTAAATATGACTCTATTCACCTAAACTGGTTCAATTTCTTTTAGGTGGCGCTGTGCAGAAAGCTTCGCAGCCACACTACCCAGTAGGGTTCCAACGATCAAAAGCAATAAAGATTCATCCCAGCTTAGGCCAATTAAACGGAAGTGGCTGTCGTAAAGCTGAGCCAGGTCATCCACCGCACTGTTCAGTAAGACGGTAATTAATGCCGTCATCACCCACGCGCTAATCGAACCTAATACACCGAACCACATACCAGAATATAGATATGGTCGAAGAATGTAGCTGTCGGTGGCACCAATCAGCTTCATGGTTTGAATCTCTTCTTTATGCGCCAACACATTAAATCGTAGTGTGTTGCCGATAATCAAAAACACAGCGCCTAACATCAATACCGTTAAGGTAATCACAATGACAGCGGCTAGCGCTTTAATCGCGTCTAATCTTGCTAACCAATCTTCGTCCAAACGAACATCGGTCACTAATTCTTGTTTTTTAACTTGGCCAGCCAGCTCTTTGATTTGAGCATCGCTTTGTACGCTTGGTGTTATCACTAACACACCTGGCAGTGAATAGTCGTCGAGAATAGTTAAGGCATCATCAAAGCCAGAATACTGACTGAGGTCAGCAAGCCCTTGTTGAGGTGAAATGTACTCTACCAGCTCAACTTGAGCCCAACTCTCGATTTCATCTTTGAGCACCATGACTCGAGGCTCAGGAATACCATCCTCTACATAAGCACTAATTTGTGACGGGCTGGTGACACCTTTTGCCACTTCACCTACGTTTTTACCTAGTAGGTACAAACACGCAGGCATTGCTAAAGCCATAGAGATAACCGCAAGCGTCAGTAAGTTGCCCAACGGACGTTGCCACATCTGAGAGAACGATGATTTGGCTTGCTTCCAATGCACCACGAAGAAACCATCACTTGAAGTGCGGTTTGCAGCACGATTAGATTGAGGTTTTTTGATGCGCTTATTAGCGGCCATAGTCTTCAACCTCACTCAAAAAGCCTTGGTTTAATTCAAGATGACGGTATTGAGGGCGAGTATTCACTAACCCGATATCGTGCGTCGCTAGGATGATCGTCACACCAGCACGGTTAAACTCTTCAAACAGCCGCAACACTCGGTTAGATAACTCTGGGTCTAGGTTACCCGTCGGCTCATCCGCTAACAACAGAGTTGGACGGTTGACCACAGCACGGGCAATGCCCACACGTTGCTGTTCACCACCAGAGAGCTGGCTTGGCAAACAACGCGCTTTGTCTAGTAAGCCAGTTTTATCCAACGCTGCACTGACTCGACGTTTTATTTCATTTTCAGAAATAGATTCGATACGCATAGGCAGAGCAACGTTATCAAAGATAGAGCGATCCATCAGTAGACGATGGTCTTGAAAGACAATTCCAATATTACGGCGTAAGAATGGGATGTCTTTAGCAGGAATACGAGTGATATCGTGATCGTTGAACCAGACACGCCCATCAGTCGGGCGCTCAATCGCGCAAATCAACTTCAGCAAGGTACTTTTACCTGCACCGGAATGCCCGCCTAAAAATGCCATCTCTCCACGTTTGAGATGGAAATCCACTTTTTGGAGTGCTTGGCGTCCACCTCGGTAGGCTTTGCTCACTTGCTGAAATTTGATCACCGAAAATTCCTCTTACGATCACTAATATCAAATTTAAAACGATAGCAGGTTAAGGATAAACCACTTTGCTACTCGCGTTACTCTTCGCGGCTGAATAGAGCTTCAATGAAGTCTTTTGACTCAAATGGACGCAGATCATCAATACCTTCACCAACACCAATGTAACGAATTGGAATCTGGAACTGGTCGGCAATTGAGAAAATCACACCACCTTTCGCAGTACCGTCTAACTTAGTTAGTGTAATACCGGTTACTGGTGCAACTTCGCTGAACAATTTCGCTTGGCTGATAGCATTCTGACCTGTACCAGCATCAAGTGTTAGCATGATTTCATGCGGTGCAGAGTCATCAATTTTCTTCATGACACGAACAATCTTGCGTAGCTCTTCCATCAGGTTGCTCTTGTTCTGCAAACGGCCCGCTGTATCGGCAATCACAACATCCACGCCACGAGCTTTAGCAGCTTCAATCGCATCATAGATAACCGATGCACTGTCTGCGCCCGTGTGTTGAGCGATAACTGGCACATCGTTACGCTGACCCCAAACCTGAAGTTGCTCAACGGCTGCAGCACGGAAGGTATCACCCGCCGCTAGCATCACTTTCTTGCCTTCATTTTGGAATTGTTTCGCTAGCTTACCGATAGTCGTTGTCTTACCAACACCATTCACACCAACCATTAAGATAACGTAAGGTTTTTTGGTGGTATCAACCACTAATGGTTGCTCCACTTGACTTAAGATCTCTGCCATCTCTTCTTTCAGCAGACCATAAAGCGCTTCACCGTCTTTTAAGTCATTGCGAGATGCTTTTTCTGTCAGGTTTTCAATGATCTTAACTGTGGTGTTCATACCCACATCCGCGATAAGCAGCTGTTCTTCTAACTCTTCGAACAGATCATCATCGATTTTCTTGCCTTTGAACAAACCAAAGAAGCCTGCACCAATGTTTGCTTTAGTGCGGCTTAGGCTACGCTTAAGGCGAGCAAAGAAACTTTCTGTTGGCTTCTCTTGTACCTCTTCAACCTGAGCTTGAGGAGTAACTTCTTGTTCCTGTTCTGCTTCTGCTTCTGCTTCTGCTTCTGCTTCTGCTGCGACAGGTTGCTGCTCATCTTGAGCATCTTCCAGAGTTTGCTCTGACTCATCAGGCTGAGATTCTACTGACTGAGCGGCTTCCGCTTCAGGCGCGACTGGTTCAGCCTCGACTTGTGATTCAACTTCAGTTTGATCTTCAACATTTTCTACGTTCGCTTCATTCTGAGTTTTTGGGCTTTGTTCTTCTTCACCAAAACCAAGCCACGATAATAATCCGCGCTTCTTTTTTTCCGTCATCAGAGGAGTTTCCTAGATCTACTAATTAGCTGTATTGGCTTAATGCACGTCGACTCTTTGCTATTGTTATACAATACAAGCTTGTAAAAACGAATAGTAAAGAAAAATGACAAAGCAGTGATAAGTTTGCTTTTAGCTTGATACACTTTGTCATTGCAAATTTATTTAATACTCGGACCAACTTAAATTGGGCTCGGTATAGTATCACTTTATTAGCGGTCAAAAAATCTATGGTAAGACGTCGCCAGCAAAACACATCACAAAAAAAGCCTTCCGGTGGCTTTGTTCGAATTATTAGTGGTTCATGGAGAGGTAGAAAGCTGCCCGTTCATGATTTAGAAGGCTTACGCCCAACCATTGACCGAGTAAAAGAGACACTCTTTAACTGGGTCGCACAAGATATCCCAAATTCGACCTGCTTAGACGTATTTGCAGGTTCTGGTGGTTTAGGTTTTGAAGCAGCTTCTCGCCAAGCCAAAATGGTGACCCTGCTCGAAATGAATCAAAAGGCCGCTAAGCAGCTTTCTGATAATGCTAAAGAGCTCAAAGCAGACAACATCAATGTGGTAAACACTGATGCTATCTCTTTCCTCAAAAAGCCAGGAACACCTTACGATGTGGTATTCCTTGATCCACCATTTCGTAAAGGCTTGCTAACAGAGACGGTACAGCTACTTGAGAGCAATGGCTGGCTTGCGGACGACGCGATTATTTACGTCGAAACAGAGAAAGAACTCAAGCTAGAAGCAATGCCTGAAAACTGGGAACTGCACCGCGATAAGACAACTGGCCAGTCGAGCTACCGACTGTTCAACAAAATCACTTAAGAATAGGAATGATTGAATGAATATCTTGCTTCCATTGGCCAAAGCCGCTATCGCCTTCGTATGGTTTGTGTTAATCGTCAACATTTTCCATCCGTTCCCTGGTAATGCCGCAATTGCGCTTTACATCATGACAGCGTTCTTGTTCTTTATGCACGGCTTACAAATGCTGATCTTTATCGGTGCGTTCGGCGATAAAATAGAAATGACGCGTTGGGAAAAATGGTCCATTCTAATTTTTGGAATCTTCGCACTACTCGATATCCGTCGTAAGTACATGATGTAATCGAAAGCTGTAACCAAGATTCAGATACTAAAACGCCGCTCAGTTGAGCGGCGTTTTAGTATCTGAATGATGGTAGCAACACTAAGCCATGTAGCCCTTCACACCGTCTAAGAACATCTGAGTCGACAGCATAACAAGCAATAAACCCATAAGGCGCTCGATCGCTTTCAGCCCTCTCTCACCCAATACACGTAAGAAGAAGCCATTAAACATCAGAATAAAGAAGGTAGCACCCCACGCCAGCATTACAGCGGCTGAAAGCTCGAGCATGTTGTCTGGGTGTTGTGTCGCAAGAAGAATCAATGCCGCAATGACAGATGGACCAGCAATCATTGGGATCGCCATCGGCACGATAAACGGCTCTTCACCTGCAGCAAGCCCCGTAATACTGCCAGCGCTCGGGAAAATCATCTTAATCGCGATGATAAATAGAATGATACCGCCAGAGATGCTCAGGGTTTCAGGCTGTACGTGTAGGAAGTTCATGATGCTTTGACCCGCAAACAAGAACAGCAGCAAGATAACCAGTGCAAAAATCAGCTCACGAATCAGAACAATACGGCGACGCTTCGGATCAATATGCTTAAGGATAGAGAGCACGATTGGCAGGTTGCCAAGCGGATCCATGATAAGAAACAGCATGGTTGCTGCAGATAAGATTTCCATCAGTTTGTCTCGAAAAGCGAAGGGGCACGGAGTATAGCAGCCTCAACATTGATTTTCGAACGCAGTCATCAGCAGACTAACTTATGTCATTGCAGCACGTAAACGAGAACAAACAGGCAAGAATAGAAAGAGCGGATACCACAAATGTACCCACTCTCAAATCACTCAAGATTAGTGATTACACACACGCTCGCGATTGGTGCACAGCTTGCCATCGAAAACTTCAGCAAACCAGCCAAATCGAGACCATTTAGCTTACATGTATGGACACGAGCTTCAGTGCCATACATCTGAGCCAGTTATTGTGTCAGCGCTTCTCGAGTCAGAGGCTTTTCACTAAGCAGGTTTAAAACGTTGTGTGCGTGAATTTCGGTAGTCATAACTCAATCTCATATTTAATGAATTACACGCAGAGTACCGAGTTTGAATGAAGCTGCCTTGATATAACTCAGGCTTGGAGACGCTCTACCCTAAATGGTCAGAGAGGCAACAATAAGCGCATGGGCGAGAAAGTAGCTGCCCGTTACCCAGAGGTAAGCACTTTTGATCGGGCTGCGGTAACAGTTAAGTGCATACGCCAGTGCCGAGAGCAGCAATACGCAACAACCTGAAAATCCAACCGCGTGCGATAACTTAGGGTCAAGCAACCAAACCTCACCAGAAGCCCAAGTTAGCTGAATAAGCACAATCCCCATAATCACAACAGGAAAAACAAGTTTATCTAAACGTGGTAGCAGCAAGAAGAAAGCCACCACACAAGCAGCCAAGAGTAAGGCAAACAACCACCAGACCATTTCTCCAGACAACTGCAACCAAAAGGCTTTGCTATAACAGAGTTGAGCTAGCAGAAAGCAAACAAAGTATAGGGGACGTTTTTGAGTGAGAGTGTGAAATACATCTGCGATCACCGAGATCGCCAGGCCAGCAACGACCCAATACGTATAATCAGCAACAACAGACTGAGTTAAAGCAATGATCGCTAATAATACAAAGGTAAATACCTTATACGATAAGGCCTGACCGATATGTCCTTGTTTCGTTCCTGTTACTGCTCCGATACCAGATAAGGAAACCGCTAACCAACTCCACATACCACTTGCCCTATTGCTTTAAATCGTCGCCAGTCTAGGCACACGAATATTGATGTAAAGCCTCAGCCCCTCAAAATTGGATCTTGATTACGCTTCCACTAAAAAGAACATCTTTAGATTGAAGTCGTCGCAATTAACAATTCGAGAAT
>JAYYSE010000041.1:0-86539 GCA_036126475.1 Pseudomonadota bacterium
AGACCTGAAATGAGTTCTTTGCCAAGTCAATTGCAATAATAGTAACCTTGTTCATGTGTGGACTCCTCGGGCTAATGTGGTAATTAAGACCGTATCCCTTTCGGGGTAGGGAGTCCATACATCTCACACCACCGTACAAGCGTGGGTCGCATACGGCGGTTCCAAGGTATACCAACTTTCGTTAGATTAGACTTACTATTTAACTCCAACGCCACTGTGGCTTGCCTCTCTTCGTTATCTACAGATCCATTTCCGACTTCACCGTATTCCTAACGTAGCTGTAGGGTTACTACTCTTTACTGAGACTCCGTACACACTGAGAATTTGTTAATTGCTCGTCTAGACCTTGGTTCAGGCCTTCCCTACAACGTAGGTACTATGCCCTCTGCTGACTTCTTATCAATCTTCGTCTAGCATCACTGCTAGCCTAGTCTCAGAGACAATTGATAAGATCTCCCGAGGTAAGATACCACCCTTTCCCATAGCTCTGCCTGATTTACATCGTCACACTTCTGTTCGAGACTTCGGGATATTCTATCTGTAGCTAGGTTACCCAAGTTGACTATGCCTACTATCAGGTTTCTGTTCGTCAAAGCTATGTTTTGCCTTTTGCTTCCTTCAGATTCCATCTCACGATGGACACCCTTGCATAGGCTAACGTTTCCTGCTCGACAAGGCACGTAGAGGACTTTCACCTCCTAGGTTGGCACCATGCTCGGCGCACTACGAAAAAGGGAGCCAATATTGGCTCTCTTTTGTCTTGACGACAGACTTGCTCTAACGGCTTTCACTTAACTCAGCATGCTTCATCTGCTCATCTAAGTTCAGCACGGTTAGTGCATTACTTACGCTGGTTGCTATAACATCAACCACGCCGGTTCTTAATGCACCTAACAAAGCGAGCGGTTTACTGTTTTCGGCAGCAATCGCAATCACTTCAGCTATTGGGCGAAACTCTTCTAAACCCAAGCCAATTACTCGATCACTCATTACTGTGTTTGCTGCTTTACCGTGTACGTCGAAAAAGTCATAACCTGCGAAGTCACCTACCACACCTTGTAATAAACGAGATTGAACCACCTCGCCGGCGGTAAACCAACCTAGGTCAACCATGTAGCTGTTTTCACTCATGTCACCAATACCCACTAATGCCACATCTGCCTTTCGAGCGAGATCGAGTGTTTGCTTAACTGTGCTGTTTTCCATAAAGGCAGTTTTTTGAGCTTTGTTCTCTGCATAAGCTGGAGCATATAGAGTTTCCGATGAACCACCGTACTTTTTCGCTAGCTGTCGACAGATGTGGTCGGCATTGAACATACCACCTCTTGGGTGAATGCCTCCGATACCACACACGAACTTACAATCACGTGGTGTAATTACACCTGTGTGGTGTGCAACAGACGATACGTTACGACCTTGACCGACTGTTACAACCATACCGTTTTTTAATGTACTGGTTAGATAGTTAGATACTAAGCCGGCAACTTGAAGACGTTGCTGTTCTTCATTCGGTTGATCCAGAGCGACAAGAGCACGCTTAACACCAAAGCGTTCAATTAAGCGTTGCTCGATCTTGGCGCTGAATACAGGGTGGTATTTCACCGTTATCTCAACAATACCTTCATCACGGGCTTGCTTAAGCATACGACCAACCTTTGCACGAGAGATAGAGAACTTTTTCGAGATCTCTTCTTGGGTGGCACCGTCCTGATAATAAGCAACCGCGACTTCAGTCAAGAGATCAGTGTTTTCTTCGGAAACATCTTGGTTATTCTTACTCATATACCACTCAACCTATATTTAACAATTATTTTACCTGCTTGAAGAACAAATGTTCGATGACTATGCAAGTGATACACAAGTTTACACTTTGAACATATGTAACAACAAGGAACATTTGTTCAGAGTGTTAACCATGGTTTTCTTATCAATTAATTCACCTTGCTCAGCGTATTAAACGTTTGCTTGTATCGCCCATGATTACTAGAGCGAAATATATTTGACTGAAGTCACCATACCGCACTATTTGTCGTTGACTTTGGTGCCAGATCGGATAAATATGGCTACATCATTTACTCATCGAGCGATCAAATGTTCTGTGCAAATGTTCGTTCGAAGAAAAATTTAAATTAATGTAAGTTTGGCTCACTGGAAACTCCACTGAGAACTTCATTAGTTAGCTTGCAAATGCCCACATCTCTCTTTTCACGAGATGTAATGCGATAGATAGGATGATCAAAATGAGCAACAAATTAGAGCAACTTCGTAAACTAACGACAGTAGTAGCAGACACTGGTGAAATCGATGCTATCAAAAAGTACCAGCCAGAAGATGCAACAACTAACCCTTCTCTGATTCTTAAAGCGGCTCAAATCGAAGAGTATGCGCCACTTATCGATGCTTCAATCGAATACGCTAAAGCACAAAGCGCTGATAAAGCACAACAAGTACAAGACACTTGTGACATGCTTGCAGTAAACATCGGTAAAGAAATCCTGAAAACAATTCCAGGTCGTATTTCTACAGAGGTTGATGCTCGTCTTTCTTACGACACTGAAGGCAGCGTAGCTAAAGCTCGTCAGCTAGTAAAAATGTACAACGATGCTGGCATCACGAATGATCGCATCCTAATCAAGCTGGCGTCTACTTGGGAAGGCATTCGTGCTGCTGAAATCCTAGAGAAAGAAGGCATCAACTGTAACCTAACGCTTCTATTCTCTTTCGCACAAGCTCGTGCATGTGCTGAAGCTGGCGTATTCATAATCTCTCCATTCGTTGGTCGTATCATGGACTGGTTCAAAGCGAAAGAAGGTCGCGACTTCGAAGCATCTGAAGATCCAGGCGTAATCTCAGTAACTGACATCTACAACTACTACAAAGAGCACGGCTACAACACGGTTGTTATGGGCGCAAGCTTCCGTAACATCGGCGAGATCCTAGAACTTGCTGGTTGTGACCGTCTAACTATCGCTCCTGCTCTTCTGGCTGAACTAGAAGCTGCTGAAGGTGAAGTTGTAGAGAAACTAGTTGACTCTAAAGGCTCTAAAGAGCGCCCTGCTCCAATGACTCACGCTGAGTTCCTATGGGAGCACAACCTAGACGCAATGGCAGTTGAGAAAGTTGCAGAAGGTATCCGCAACTTCGCAGTTGACCAAGGCAAACTAGAAGACATGATCGCAGCTAAGCTGTAATCACATAGAATTAAAAAAGGGGAACGTTTGCGTTCCCCTTTCAATTTCCAATCCAATATTTAAACACTGGTAGTTATTATGGAACGTTCTTCTTTATCTAAAAAACAGCTAGCTAATGCTATTCGTGCCCTAAGCATGGACGGCGTACAACAAGCAAACTCTGGCCACCCAGGCGCACCTATGGGTATGGCTGACATCGCTGAAGTTCTTTGGCGTGATCACCTGAACCACAACCCGTCAAACCCAGAGTGGGCTGACCGCGACCGTTTCGTTCTTTCAAACGGCCACGGCTCTATGCTGATTTACTCTCTGCTTCACCTAGCAGGCTACGAGCTATCAATCGAAGACCTTAAGAACTTCCGTCAACTGCACTCTAAGACGCCAGGTCACCCAGAGTACGGTTACGCACCGGGTATCGAAACCACAACTGGTCCACTAGGCCAAGGTATCACTAACGCTGTTGGTATGGCGCTTGCTGAGAAAACTCTAGCGGCACAATTCAACAAAGAAGGCCACGACATCGTTGACCATTTCACTTATGCATTCATGGGTGACGGCTGTCTGATGGAAGGTATCTCTCACGAAGCATGTTCTCTAGCAGGTACGCTGGGGCTTGGTAAGCTTATCGCTTTCTGGGATGACAACGGCATCTCTATCGATGGTGAAGTTGAAGGTTGGTTCTCTGACGATACTCCTAAGCGTTTTGAAGCTTACGGCTGGCACGTAATCCCAGCAGTAGATGGCCACAACGCTGAAGCAATCAACGCAGCTATCGAAGCAGCTAAAGCGGACCCTCGCCCTACTCTAATCTGTACTAAAACTATCATCGGTTTTGGTTCTCCAAACAAATCTGGTTCACACGACTGTCACGGTGCACCACTAGGCGCTGAAGAAATTGCAGCAACACGCAAAGAACTTGGTTGGGAGCACGGTCCTTTTGAAATTCCGTCGGAAGTTTACGCAGAATGGGATGCGAAAGAAGCAGGCGCAGCTAAGGAAGCAGCGTGGAACGAGAAACTTGCAGCTTATGAAGCAGCACACCCTGAGCTGGCAGCTGAATTCAAACGCCGCGTAAACGGTGAACTTCCTGCACAATGGGAAGAGAAAGCAAACGCAATCATTGCTGATCTTCAAGCTAACCCAGCAAACATTGCATCACGTAAAGCATCGCAAAACGCACTAGAAGCGTTCGGTGCTATGCTTCCTGAATTCCTAGGCGGCTCTGCTGACCTTGCACCTTCTAACCTAACTATGTGGTCTGGTTCTAAGTCTGTTTCTGCTGAAGATCCAGCAGGTAACTACATACACTACGGTGTACGTGAATTCGGTATGACAGCGATTATGAACGGTATCGCTCTGCACGGTGGTTTCGTACCATACGGCGCAACGTTCCTAATGTTCATGGAATACGCTCGTAACGCAATGCGTATGGCTGCTCTGATGAAAGTTCAGAACATCCAAGTTTACACGCATGACTCTATCGGTCTTGGCGAAGATGGCCCAACTCACCAACCAGTTGAGCAAATGGCTTCTCTACGTCTAACTCCAAACATGAGCACATGGCGTCCATGTGACCAAGTGGAGTCTGCAGTCGCATGGAAACTGGCTATCGAACGTAAAGACGGTCCAACGTCTCTAATCTTCTCTCGTCAAAACCTTGCACAGCAAGAGCGTAGCGAAGAGCAAGTAGCTAACATCGCGAAGGGTGCTTACATCTTGAAAGATTGTGAAGGTAAGCCTGAGCTTATCCTTATCGCTACAGGTTCTGAAGTTGAGCTAGCGGTTAACGCTGCGGCTGAACTGACAGCTGAAGGTAAGAAAGTGCGCGTAGTATCTATGCCTGCAACTGACGCATTCGACAAGCAAGACGCTGAGTACCGTGAATCTGTACTTCCATCTGACGTAACAGCTCGTATCGCTGTAGAAGCTGGCATCGCTGACTTCTGGTACAAGTACGTTGGTTTCGGTGGCAAGATCATTGGTATGACAACGTTTGGTGAATCTGCACCAGCAGGTGAGCTATTCAAGATGTTCGGTTTCACTACTGAAAACGTAGTAAACACAGCAAAAGAGTTGCTAGCTTAATAAGACTTCGTTAGTTACATATAATAAAGCCGAGCCATCAGGCTCGGTTTTTAGTCATATACAAACTTTAGGCTATTCGAATTCATTACCCCAGTTGTCCAACTCTTTAGTACCACATACTTTGCATGTCACGTACCGATCCATGTTGTAGTAGTGGCCGCCATTTATAATTGAGTTAGCAAAAAGCTTAATTCTTCCGAATAAACTTTTGTCGGTATCGTAGCTGCTTGTCTGGCGAACAAGAATTTCACTATGTGGTGTTTCTTTATTGCATTTCTTGCAAAAATGAGTCGCTGGGTATCCAGACATAACCTTTTCCTATGGTTGAGAAAACTGGGTTAGAAACAGCCGTAGAACCAGGTAAAACTCATTAATTTAATAACTACATCAACTAGAAATGATACTCAATGCTTATGTGTGGCTTTGTTGAGTTAGGTCACTCAACTAATGCCTTTTGGGTAGGATTCAGTTATTATCTGTTGCACGAAATTTTGGTTAGATGTACGGAACTATGCTAAAAGTCGCGATAAACGGATTTGGACGAATAGGGCGTAATGTATTACGCGCTGTTTATGAAAGTGGCAAAAGCCAACAAATCAAAGTAGTAGCTGTCAATGAGCTGGCTCAGCCTGACGCTATGGCTCACCTATTACAGTACGATACCAGTCACGGTCGCTTCGGTAAGAAGATCTCCAACGACCAAGAGCACATTTATATCCATCATGGCATCGGTGTCGAAGATAAAGGTGAGTTCGATACGATTCGTATTTTACACCTTGCTGATATCGAATTGCTGCCTTGGCGTGACCTAGAAGTGGACATCGTCCTCGATTGTACCGGTGTTTACGGCTGCCGAGCGGACGGCCTAGCGCACATTGCTGCTGGCGCGAAAAAGGTACTGTTCTCACATCCTGGAGCTAATGACCTAGACAACACCATTATCTACGGCGTGAATCACGATACTATCGAAGCCGACCACAGAATCGTATCTAACGGTTCATGCACTACCAACTGTATCGTCCCTATCATTAAGGTTCTTGATGCGGCCTTTGGCATCGAGTCAGGCACCATCACGACCATTCACTCTTCGATGAATGATCAGCAAGTTATTGATGCTTACCACAGCGACCTACGGCGTACTCGTGCTGCAAGCCAATCCATTATTCCTGTCGATACCAAATTGCATAAAGGTATTGAAAGAATCTTCCCGAAATTTTATAACAAGTTCGAAGCAATATCTGTGCGTGTACCGACGGTAAACGTCACTGCGATGGATTTAAGTGTCACAATTAATACGAATGTGAAAGTTAATGACGTAAATCAAACCATTGTTAACGCTTCTCAGTGTACATTACACAACATCGTTGACTATACTGAAGCGCCGCTCGTATCCATCGACTTTAATCATGATCCCCATAGCGCGATTGTGGATGGTACTCAAACCAGAGTGAGCAACGGCCACTTGGTAAAAATGCTAGTGTGGTGTGATAACGAATGGGGCTTTGCGAACCGAATGCTGGATACGGTTCTTGCAATGCAAGCTTCTGAAGGCAAGAAGTAAGACCTAGAAGCAAATATGAGGATTATTTATTTTTTAGCTTGAAATAAATAACAAGAGTCCACATATTATTAGTAGTTAAAGAACTACCAGTTAAATAATTTATAGGCTTAGCAGGGTTGCTGAGTTTCCAAACTTTATTTTTATTTAAATTTGAGAGGACAAATCATGTCTGTGATCAAGATGACTGACCTGGAACTTGCAGGTAAACGCGTATTTATCCGTGCTGACCTAAACGTACCAGTAAAAGACGGTAAAGTAACTTCAGATGCACGTATCCTAGCATCTCTACCAACTATCAAACTTTGTCTAGAAGCTGGTGCAAAAGTAATGGTTACTTCTCACCTTGGTCGTCCTACTGAAGGTGAATACAACGAAGAGTTCTCTCTACAACCTGTAGTTAACTATCTAAACGACGCTCTAGAGTGTGACGTTAAACTAGCAAAAGATTACCTAAACGGCCTTGAGCTGAACGCTGGTGAGCTTGTAGTTCTAGAAAACGTTCGCTTTAACAAAGGCGAGAAGAAGAACGAGGAAGAGCTATCTAAAGCATACGCATCTCTATGTGACATCTTCGTAATGGATGCATTCGGTACGGCTCACCGTGCACAAGCATCTACTCACGGTGTTGGTACTCATGCCCCTGTAGCATGTGCTGGTCCTCTTCTTGCTGCTGAGCTAGAAGCACTAGGTAAAGCAATGGATAACCCAGAGCGTCCACTAGTTGCTATCGTTGGTGGTTCTAAAGTTTCTACCAAACTAACAGTTCTAGAGTCTCTATCTAAAGTTGCAGACCAACTAGTTGTTGGTGGTGGTATCGCAAACACATTTATCGCAGCTGAAGGTCACAACGTAGGTAAGTCTCTATACGAAACAGACCTAGTTGAAACTGCTCAAAAACTAATGAAAGAGTGTGCTATTCCAGTAGCAACCGACGTCGCATGTGCGAAAGCATTCGATGAGAACGCAGAAGCTGAAATCAAGCACGTTTCTGAAGTTGCAGACGACGACATGATCTTCGACCTAGGTCCAGATTCAACAGCTGCTCTAGCTGAAATCATCGGCAACGCGAAAACTATCCTTTGGAACGGCCCTGTAGGCGTATTCGAATTCAAGAACTTCGAAGCAGGCACTGCTGGTATTTCTAAAGCAATCGCTGAGTCTGCAGGTTTCTCTGTAGCAGGTGGTGGTGACACGCTAGCAGCTATCGACAAGTTCGGTATCAAAGCTGACGTTTCTTACATCTCTACTGGCGGCGGCGCTTTCCTTGAGTTCGTTGAAGGTAAAGTACTTCCGGCAGTTGCTATGCTAGAAGAGCGCGCTAAAGCGTAATGAATATCAAGGCGGGTGACTATACCCGCCTTTAGCGTTTGCTGCATGTCACACTTTTTTGCTAGAATGGCATCAGTTTTGAGCAAACGATTGCAAGCTTTTAAACTTAAGTTTTTTAATCTTAAAACGATAGAATAAATAGGACTATTTCCATGTCTAAGATCTTCGATTTTGTAAAACCTGGTGTGATTTCTGGTGATGACGTACAGAAAGTATTTGAAGTAGCAAAAGAAAACAACTTTGCTCTTCCTGCTGTAAACGTTGTTGGTACTGACTCTGTAAACGCAGTACTAGAAGCAGCTGCTAAAGTTAAATCTCCAGTAGTTGTTCAGTTCTCTAACGGTGGCGCTGCATTCTTCGCAGGTAAAGGCGTTAAACTTGAAGGTCAAGGTGCACAAATCCTTGGTGCTGTAGCTGGTGCAAAATACGTACACGCTGTAGCTGAAGCTTACGGTGTTCCAGTTATTCTACACACTGACCACGCTGCTAAGAAACTACTTCCATGGATCGACGGTCTACTAGATGCTGGTGAAGAGTTCTTCGCTCAAACTGGTAAGCCTCTATTCTCTTCTCACATGCTAGACCTTTCTGAAGAGTCTTTAGAAGAGAACATCGAAACATGTGCTAAGTACCTAGAACGCATGGCTAAAATGAACATGACAATCGAGATCGAACTTGGTTGTACTGGTGGTGAAGAAGACGGCGTTGATAACTCTGATATGGACGCATCTGAGCTTTACACTTCTCCAGAAGACGTTGCTTATGCATACGAGAAACTAAGCGCTGTTAGCCCACGTTTCACTATCGCTGCATCTTTCGGTAACGTACACGGTGTTTACAAGCCAGGTAACGTTGTTCTAACTCCAACTATCCTACGTGACTCTCAAGCATACTGTGCAGAGAAGTTCGGTATCGCTCCTAACGCTCTAAACTTCGTATTCCACGGTGGTTCTGGTTCTACTGAAGCAGAAATCCAAGAGTCTATCGGCTACGGTGTTATTAAAATGAACATCGATACTGATACTCAGTGGGCTACATGGGATGGTATCCGTGCATACGAAGCGGAAAACCGTGACTACCTACAAGGTCAAATCGGTAACCCAACCGGTGAAGATGCGCCAAACAAGAAGTACTACGATCCACGCGTATGGCTACGTGCTGGTCAAGCTTCTATGGTTACTCGTCTTGAGAAAGCATTCGCTGACCTTAACGCTGTAGACGTACTATAATTCTTTGAATTAAGTACTCTCTAAGTTTTAAAAACCCGCTCATTGAGCGGGTTTTTTTATCAGACATAAAAAGTTGTATTATTTATGTGAAAAACCTAGCGTGTGGTAAATAAATTTCCTAGGATTGAGTTCACGGTATTTGTGCTTATGCGTAAGTTTGCTTTATTCAAAGGCTTACATAAATATGACTTTGCAATCTTATCAAAGATAAAATATCGTGCCGACAAACAGGGGTAGACACTCTGTTTTGTAAAAAGGACTTAGCAAGCTTCACCTTAAACTTCTGATTTATTTAGATAAAGTTAGCAAGGCCTATTCGGCTGAAAACTTGGTTCAAGGCAGTTTAGCTCATAGCATATTACATAGAGGATGCACATTATGGCTGAGAGTTCTACAGAGATTGAGACCCCGCTTGTGGATGGTCTTTCAAACGCAGAACAGTGGTTAACGGATAACTCAGATTTGTTTATTCAATACGGTGTAAACATTATTTCTGCACTGGTTATTCTATTCATTGGTAACCTAATCGTTAAAGCAGTAGCGAATAGTGTGGCTAAGGTTCTTCAGAAGAAGAAGATGGACCGAGCGGTTGTTGAGTTCATCCATGGTTTAGTTCGCTACTTGTTGTTTGTTATCGTTCTGATTGCAGCTCTTGGTCGCCTTGGTGTTCAAACTGCATCTGTTGTTGCGGTAATTGGTGCCGCTGGTTTAGCTGTTGGTCTTGCACTACAAGGCTCACTATCGAACTTTGCAGCAGGTGTACTTATCGTTGCATTCCGTCCATTTAAATCTGGTGATTACGTAGAAATTGGCGGTGTTGCAGGTTCAGTTGATTCGATTCAAGTCTTCCAAACGGTTCTAACAACGCCTGATAACAAAATGGTTGTCGTACCAAACGGCAGTGTTATCGACAGTCCAATCACCAACTACTCTCGTCATGCGACACGTCGTATCGACTTAATCATCGGTGTTTCTTACGGTGCAGATCTACAAAAGACCAAAGAGCTTTTGACTAAGATCTGTGAATCTGACAAGCGTGTATTGAAAGAACCTGGTGTTCAAGTTGGTGTTCACACGCTCGCTGACTCTTCAGTTAACTTCGTGGTTCGCCCATGGGTTAGCACTGCTGATTACTGGAATGTTTACTTCGACTTAATGCAAGCAATCAAAGAAGGCTTGGATAAAGAAGGTATCGAAATCCCATTCCCACAAATGGATGTTCACATGAACAAAGTTGAGGGCTAATAAAGGTTCAACAAGTTGAATAAAAAGGCGGGTAACTTAGGTTATCCGCCTTTTCCTTGGAGCTATATTTTCAGATTATTTCTACAAATACTGCTCAATAAGTCCATTGGCGAGTACCGCTGCGATAGTAAACATCATGGTCGCAACAGCGATATCAATGCCTTTCTTAACACTTGGCTTAGATAGAGTTGGGCCAAGTTTTGCCGCGCCAAGTGAGAGCGAATAGAACCAAACAAATGATGCCACGATGGTCCCGATAGCAAACGCGATTCTATCATTGCCTTCAAATTGCCCACCGATGGAGCCAAGAATCACAACAGTATCCAAATAGAGGTGTGGGTTTAATACTGTAACTGCCAATGCTCCTAGGATGACAGTACGTTTGCCGCGAGCCAATATTTCACCTTTTGATTCCTTGTCTGATGGCGCTTTAATAGCACTACGCAGTGACAACAAACCATAGATAGTCAGGAAAGCGATTCCACCCAGTGTCACTGAAGTTAGCAGGACTTCATTTTGCGACAAGATAGCGCCACCACCAAAGATGCCTAACGAGATAAATAGGGCGTCGAGCAAGCTACAAATCGTTGCTGTGGTTAAATGGTGATTGCGCTTTATCCCTTGATTTAGGACGTACGTATTTTGTGCGCCAATAGGGATAATCATGCTTGCCCCTAGACCAAAACCTTGTAATAAAACCCAAAAACTCATTTTAACCTCCCATTTAATTAACGACACATACTGGTGATAAGGGGAACATACTCCGCTTCTTTTTATAAGTATAATTAATGATTTTAATACATTATTAGATTTGCTAATGTAGTGTGAGATTTGATTTAAAAGGAAGCAAAGTGATGCGTGGTTTGGATTATAAATGGATAGAAGCGCTGGATGCCGTGGTTAAACAACGCAGTTTTGAAAGAGCTGCAGAGCAGTTATATATCTCCCAATCAGCAGTGTCGCAGCGTATTAAACAGCTTGAAAAGTGGCTCGCTCAACCTGCCTTGGTAAGGGAAAACCCACCTAGGCCAACCCCGGCTGGTAAAAAGTTACTAGGCTTATATCGTCGAGTTCGTTTGTTGGAGCATGAACTGGTTCCTGATCTGATGAATGAAGATGGTAATCAACCTCTATCAATATCCATTGCTACCAACGCGGATAGTTTAGCGACTTGGTTACTGCCAGCTTTGTCGGATGTGATGAAGTCTCGCCAGGTGGAATTGAACCTCGCTATTCATGGCGAATCGAGAACCATAGAGAAGATTAAAAGTGGTGAAGTTGCAGGTGCAATTAGTTTGGAGTCTCAAGCGATTCCTGGTTGCAGTGCCGACTACCTTGGTCGTATGGATTATGTGTGTGTGGCAAGTCCAGATTTCCACCAGCGCTACTTCTCGGAAGGGGTCAACTACACCACATTGAGAAAAGCTCCAGCAGTGTCTTATGATCAATATGATGACCTTCATAAGAAGTTTCTGCATGATCATTTTAATGTGCCTAGAGACAGTGTGATCAACCATACAGTTGGTAGCTCTGAAGCGTTTGTGCGTTTGGCATTGTCGGGTGTGGCTTACTGTTTGATTCCAAGGTTACAGATCATCGAGGAGCTAGAATCGGGTTCGTTGATTGATATTACGCCCGGTTTTTTATTGTCCTATCGGATTTACTGGCACCATTGGCAGCTTGAAAGTGGGGTACTTAAAGAGATCTCACAAGCGATTTTGAGTTTTGCTCATGAGCATTTGCCACAATAAGCTGGTGGTTTTTTCAGCGTCAAAGTTCTGTTAGAAGTGTGGTGGCTGGATTGGAAAAGCGACAAATTACTCTATGATGAAAAGACATTTGTTAAGCATAGGTCTCCCCCCATGAAGTTTGTACCAAAGATGTTAGCAACCTCTCTTACTCTTACAGCAGCCCTAAGTGCCGTAAGTTTCTCGGCATTGGCGAACTCGCCATCTTTTCCGCATATTTCTACCACAGGTTATGGCGAAGTAATCGCGACGCCAGATATGGCGACATTTTCTGTCAGAGTTGTAGAGTCAACGATGACCGCAGAGCAAGCAAAGAGTACCGTTGATAAAGTGGTGACGAGCTTCCTTAATAAGCTGCATAAAGCTGGGGTTGATGAGGCGAGCGTTCATAGCTCTAACCTGTACCTAGCACCTCAATATCATTACCCGAAAGACGGCAAGCCGGAGTTAGTCGGTTACCGAGCTTCACGTAATGTGACGGTTGAAGTAAAGGAGTTATCGAATCTTAATGAGTATATGGACATTGCCATTGCTCAAGGGATTAACCAGATCGATAACATCCAATTGCAAGTGCGTGACCAAGCGAAATATCAAGAGCAGGCGCGTCTAGAAGCAATCAAAGACGCAAGAGCAAAAGCTAAATCACTAGCGACTGGTTTTGAGCGTGAGCTTGGCGACGTGTGGCGTGTCGATTACAACGCACAGTCTTCTCAGCCGGTACTAATGCGCTCTATGGCGATGGATGCAAGAACGGAGTCGAACTCTTACGAAGACTCAACGATCACCATTCGTGATCGTGTGAATGTGATCTATCAGCTTGAAGAGTAATTAGATCATTATGATCTAATTGCCTACCATAGGCCAAATACTAAAAAGGCTCCCGCAATGAGAGCCTTTTTGTTTTTCTAATATCAAATTCGGTGATCAGTGAAGTAGACGAGCACGGATAGTGCCTTCGATCTCTTTCAGTTTCGATAAGGCTTCTTCAGAGCGGTCTGCCTCAACATCGATCACTACGTAACCCATATCAGCGGCAGTCTGTAGGTACTGACCTGCGATGTTGATGCCTTCTTCAGCGAATATGGTGTTGATCTGAGTTAGAATGCCTGGACGATTCTTGTGAATGTGCAATAGGCGAGATGTGCCTGTATGTAATGGTAGTGATACCTCTGGGAAGTTAACACTCGATAGCGTTGAACCGTTATCAGAGTATTTCGCCAGTTTACCTGCCACTTCTACACCGATGTTCTCTTGAGCTTCTTGAGTAGAACCACCTACGTGCGGAGTTAGAATCACGTTATCGAACTGCATCAATGGTGACTCAAATGGGTCAGCATTGGTTTTTGGTTCAGTTGGGAATACGTCAATCGCCGCACCACCTAAGTGACCTGAATCAAGCGCACCGCACAGTGCAGGGATATCTACCACAGTACCACGCGCAGCGTTGATAAAGATTGCGCCCGGCTTCATACGATCGAACTCTTCTTTACCCATCATGTTCTTGGTTTCGTTTGTCTCTGGAACATGCAGTGAGATCACGTCACACTTGTTCAATAGTTCAGTCATGGTGTGAACTTGCGTTGCGTTACCCAGTGAAAGCTTGTTTTCAATATCGTAAAAGTAAACACGCATACCTAGGTTTTCCGCAATAATACCCAGCTGAGTACCAATGTGACCGTAACCGATAATACCTAAACGTTTACCACGAGCTTCGTAAGAGTTGTCAGCACTCTTTTTCCAGATGCCACGGTGAGCAAGAGCGTTCTTTTCTGGGATGCCACGTAGCAGCAATAGAACCTGACCAAGAACCAGCTCAGCAACGCTTCGCGTGTTTGAGAATGGTGCGTTGAAGACAGGTACACCACGTCTTGCAGCCGCTTTGAGGTTTACTTGGTTAGTGCCGATACAGAAACAGCCGATAGCAACTAATTTTTCAGCAGTATCTATCACTTCTTGGGAAAGGTTTGTGCGAGAACGAATTCCGATGAAGTGAGCATCTTTAACTGCTTCAAGTAGTTCATCTTCAGGTAATGAGCCTTTATGATACTCAATATTTGTGTAACCAGCGGCTTGAAGTACTTCTACTGAAGAAGGGTGAAGACCTTCTAGAAGTAGAATTTTTATTTTTTCTTTTTCCAGTGAAACTTTGGCCATTGTTCTCGTCCTTAAAATGGAAAGGTTGGGCAAATGCGGCGCACGTGCTACAAAATGGCTGAAAGGGGAGCAAATTCACCACTTTGTTAGGAGACAAACGTTTTCCCTGTGCGTCTTCTGAACAATAAAGTAACAAAAAAAAAATGTTTTGGGTAAGAAAATTACGGAATAAGACATAATTTTACAGGCACAAAGCAAAAAAACGGCGCCCTTGGGCACCGTATGTAATGAAGTAACAGAAAAACTCAATCTTCTATTATTTATTCTTCGATTTTTGCACCTTCAGGTGTACCTGTGATAACCACATCTGCGCCACGGTGTGCGAATAGGCCAACCGTTACCACACCAGCGATACCATTGATGATATCTTCTAGTTGTTTCGGATTTTCAATCGACATGCCGTAAACGTCTAGGATCACGTTACCGTTATCCGTTGTACAACCTTCACGGTAAACCGGGTCACCACCAAGCTTAACGAGCTCACGCGCAACGTATGAACGTGCCATTGGGATAACTTCTACCGGGAGAGGGAATTTACCCAGTACATCAACAGCTTTCGTGCCATCAACAATACATACAAATTTATCAGAGATAGCCGCTACGATTTTTTCACGAGTTAGAGCTGCACCGCCGCCCTTGATCATATCGCGAGTTGGGTTGATCTCGTCTGCGCCATCAACATAGATGTCTAACTTAGCAACATCATTACACTCATACACTTTGATCTCTAGCTCTTCTAGGCGTTGCGTTGAAGCAACAGAGCTTGAAACTGCACCTTTGATTTTGTCTTTCATTGTGCCCAGTGCGTCGATGAAGTGATTTACTGTAGAGCCAGTACCAACACCTACAATGCTGCCTTCTTCAACATATTCAAGTGCTGCCCAACCAGCTGCTTTTTTCATTTCATCTTGAGTCATGCCATTCTCCTGAATAAGATCTTGCGCTTTGAATTAGTCTTTCGCGTATTAAGTTAACGTTTGAGTATCGAGGTTAACGTTTGCGGCGCGATTATAGCGCTTTAACGGTTGTTTTCCCATTGCCAAGTTTTACTTGGAGTCACGATTTTAGGTAAAGGAACATCCCACTCTTCAATTGGTAGAGTATCGACTTGTTGGCAATCGTGAGCCAGACCAATTGGGGTCGCTCCTTGTCCTGTCTCGAACCATTTCGCCAGAGTACGATCGTAATAGCCACCGCCCATGCCTAACCGATGACCATGAGAGTCAAAACCAACCAGCGGGGTAAGAATCAGGTCGAGTTGATGACAAGGCTTTACCAAAGTTTGATTAAGCTGTGGTTCAACGATACCGTATTTATTTAATACCGTTGGGGTCGTCGGAGAGTAGTGCAAAAACAGTAGGTGCCCGTCAGAGAAAGGGTGCAATACAGGTAAATAGGTCTGCTTACCTTGTGCCCACAACCACTCGATTAAAGGTTGGGTATCAAGTTCACCGTCGATAGAGATATAAAGTGCGATATGTTGGGCTGATTGAATATCATCAAGTTGAGCGCACTGCTTAACTAGGTCTATGCCGGATTGAGTTTGTTGTTCACTAGATAGGGAGTTGCGTTTGATGCGGATCTGTTTGCGAAATTCGCTGCGTGTTAGCGTCTTCATAAGAAGGGATACCCCAAAGTGCCGTTGAGAATAGATGGCCCTTGAACCAGCGAGTTCAAGGCGGATCAGCAATGATTACCGTAGGCTTCTCGGTCGGGCCGAGCATGCTCAATAGCACTCAAGTACTAATCCTTAGGGATTGCTTATCGGCTCGGGGACGTGAATCCTCTGACAAACACTCCAGGGTAAATTTTGTGTACGCTATTGCCGTCCGTGTTTAACCTTACTGAGAACATCTGAAAGCGATGTTGTGAGCTGTTCCATTCGCTCGGTCAGTGCGTTTTGTTCGTCATTTGCTTCAAACTTCTTAGTTTGTAATTCATAGCAAATGTTCAGAGCTGCGATAGTTAGCAGCTTCACTTCATTGGTTACCTTAGTACGTTCAGCCATCTCTTTCAATCGATTATCAAGATCGGCCGCCGCTGCAATCAATGACTCCTCTTGCCCTGCTGGACAATTTACTCGAGTCAGCTTTCCTAATATTTCAACGTCTACCGCTTGATTACTCATGATGGATGAACTCTTTAACGCGCTATTTTAAGGCTGTTGCTCTTTGTTATTTTCTCGAAACAAAAAGTGCAAGTACCGATGAGGAAGCAATCTCCTCTGAGGGAGAAACTATAGGTAAACCGCTATTAAGATTCAAGCTTTTCAGAGTGACTGTTTGTAAATGAGAGCTTGAGCACACAGTAATTCAGCAAATTGAACAATTGGTAGTCAGTCATCCTTCAATTGCTTGGGATCGATGCTTACCAGAATTGGGGTGAAGTGGTACGATTATACTATCGATATAAAGAATAACTGAGCGAGCTATCTGATGAGCGAAACAACTTTACCTGACTACCTAACGGTTGCGACTGAACTTCAATCGGCAAGCCTAGCCGTAACCCCTGCTGAGATGCATGGCTTATTAACGGGTATGTTAAGCGGAGGCTTAAGCCTAGCAGATAAGAGCTGGCAACCACTTATCTTCGATTACACCAACGAAGGTATGGGTTGGCCGGATCGCGCATTAACGTTAGCGGAAGCGACATTGAAAGTAACCACTAGTGAGATCACTGGTTCAGGTATGGAATTGTCTATGCTACTGCCTGATGAAGACGCAAGTGCGAGCCTATTTGATTTAGCTGACGGTGTGTCTGATTGGATCAACCACTTTATCTCTGGTTTAGGGCTCGTTGGCGCTCAGTTAAATAAGGCGTCGGAAGGCACTAAAGAAGCTCTGGCTGATCTTGAAGAGATGGCAAAGTTAGGCATTGATGAAGATGATGATCTGGAAGAGCAAGCGCAACTTCTAGAGCATGTTATTGAGCACGTAAAAGCTTGTGCATTAACCATTCATGCTGAATTTGGTGCACGCCCATCTGAAGATGTAGCTCCAACTATTCACTAATCGTTTGCCAGTTTGAGGTTATGATGGCTCAGTATGACGTTGTAATTGCTGGTGGCGCGATGGCAGGGGCGACTTTGGCGCTTGCCTTGAATCACCTAAGCCAAAGTTCGCTATCGATTGCGGTAGTGGAACCTTATCTGGTTGATCATCAAGCTCATCCTGGGTTTGATTCTCGTTCTATTGCTTTGTCTTATGGCACAGTGCAGATCCTTGATTCATTGCAGTTATGGCAATTGATCGCTCCCGTAGCAACCCCGATTAAAGATATTCATGTCTCGGATCGTGGGCATACAGGAATGACTGATATCTACAGCGAAGATCTTGCGGTTGATGCGCTGGGTTATGTGGTCGAGTTGGCGGATGTCGGTCGAATCTATCAGCAAAAGCTGGAGTCTGAATCGAGCATCACGATGTTGTGCCCTGACTCAGTAGCGAAAATTGAGCGTAGTGATTTACTGACGACCATTAACCTTAATAGCGGGCAAACCATTTCGACTAAGTTATTGGTTGCTGCTGACGGAGCGATCTCTACCTGCTGCCAACAACTGAATATTTCGTTGAGCGAGCATGACTTTAAGCAAGTGGCTGTCATTGCCAACATTGTGGCGAGCGAGCCGCATCAAGGTCGTGCCTTTGAGCGTTTTACCCATCATGGACCAGTTGCTTTATTGCCGATGACGGACAACCGCCTATCGTTAGTGTGGTGCTTGCCGCCAGAGCAAGCTGATAAAGTGATGGCTTTAAACGACAACCAGTTCCTTGAACAGCTGCAGAATGATTTTGGGTGGCGACTAGGTCGTTTAGAGAAGGTGGGTAAGCGTGCGAGCTACCCTCTGATTCTTCGTCATCGTCAACAAAATATTTCTCATCGATTTGCGATTGTCGGTAACGCCGCTCAAACACTTCATCCGATCGCGGGTCAAGGCTTTAACCTTGGTATTCGTGATGTGGCTTCTTTAGCCGAAGAGTTGTGTACTCAGTTGTATGATGTTGGTCGATACACTGGTCTTGTTAACTTTAAAAAACGTAGAGAACAGGACAGAAGGGCGACGATTACACTGACATCGAGCCTTGTACATCTATTCTCAAATGACTTTTTAACTGCTCGTATCGGGCGCAACCTTGGGTTAGCTGTTATGGATAACCTTCCACCACTTAAAGGTCCACTTTTGCGTCATACGCTTGGCCTAGTAGAAAGATAAGGTAGATAAATAATGATGCAAAGTGTTGATATCGCAATTGTTGGTGGAGGCATGGTTGGCTTAGTCCTTGCCGCGGCTTTGAAAGACAGTGACATGAGAGTAGCTGTAATTGAAAGCAAGGTACCAAGCGAAGGGCTTAATGAACTGCCTGACGAGCGTGTTTCTGCATTGAGCCGTTCCAGTGAAGTGATTTTGCGTAATCTAGGTGCGTGGCAGGGAATTGAGCAAAGACGTGCTGCCCCTTATCAAGCGATGGAAGTGTGGGAACAAGATAGCTTCGCTCGTATTGAATTTGACTCAACGCGTTTAGCGCAGCCTAATTTAGGCCATATAGTTGAGAACCGTGTGATTCAATTGGCGTTGCTTGAGCAGGTTAAAAAGCAAGAAAACGTCAGTCTATACATGCCAGCAACATGCAAAACAATGGCAATTGGTGAAAGTGAAGCATGGCTGACTTTAGACAATGGTCAAGCGCTAACGGCTAAGCTTGTCGTTGGCGCAGATGGTGCTAATTCTTGGGTTCGCAAGCAGCAAGATATCCCTCTAACACATTGGGACTACGGACATAGTGCAATTGTTGCGAACGTTAAAACGGCAGAACCGCACCATAGTGTGGCTCGTCAAATATTTACGCCACAGGGGCCATTGGCATTCTTACCAATGCAGCCGAGCAATATGAGTTCTATCGTCTGGTCTACTGAGCCAAATCGTGCTGAGAAGCTCGTATCTATGTCGAGTACGGAGTTTAATAAACAGCTAACGGCTGAGTTCGACTCTAAACTAGGCTTGTGTGAAGTGGTTGGCGAGCGTTTTGCATTCCCGCTGCGCATGCGATATGCGAGAGACTTCGCAGTAGAGCGTGTGGTTTTGGTAGGGGATGCCGCGCATACCATTCACCCTCTTGCTGGGCAGGGCGTTAACCTTGGCTTGTTAGATGGTGCCAGCCTAGCACAAGAGCTGTTAAAGCTTTGGGCTGCGGGCGATGACATCGGCACCAAACGTAACTTACGTGGTTATGAGCGCTGGAGAAAAGCAGAAGCCGCGAAGATGATTGCATCGATGCAGGGCTTTAAAGATCTGTTTGAAGGCGATAACCCTGCGAAGAAGCTGATTCGTGGCATCGGTATGAAACTCGCAGGCCATGTACCTGGTGCGAAAGATGAAATCATGAAACGAGCTTTAGGTCTTGCGGGTAACCTTCCTGATTTAGCGAAGCCCCCTGTGATTCAGCGATAGTGACTTTGTTTTTAATGTTTCGTACCAGTGTTTCGTTCGAATCATTGGTACGAAAAAAGGGCTGGCGTTAGCCAACCCTTTTTGTTTTGAATTCTCTAGATAATTTGATTATGCGTAAGCACAGCGTAGCTTCATAATTTCACTATTTATTTCTTTTACTGTTTCAAAGTGGCGTTTCTCTGCTCGGTCTGGCAGCACTAACTTGCCGTTATCGAACTCAAATTTCCCTACGCCGTAAATGTAGATTCGTCCTTTGAAAAGTCGACTTACATGTTTAGCAATCATACTCGGTGTATAGCGCTTAAACAGTCTCATTTTAAATTATCCTTATATTTACCTAGCCTGCATATTATAGAAAAACTCCGAGATAATAATTGTGATAAGCATGGAGTAATATGCAGTAGAGTTGACGTTAATTAGATATTTGTGCTGTTCTAAGCACTTTCTACAGTAAATATCTATTTTTACGTGAGCTCCTCCCCAAAATAATACTGAGTAAAGAACTACCGTGAACTTTCCTGTTCGGTATTAAGCAGCTTAAATGTGACAAATATAAGAATAGGCGGAATTTTTTTGTTTGTGTAATCAAATTGTAAAATTAAGACAAAAAAAAGCCCGTCTAAAACGGGCGAATAGTCACAGATGCATTACACAAAAGTGGATACTGATGTTACTCAGTGGATTCACTTGTACTGATTTGCCTGAGGGCTAGTCAGTAAATTCACAATAACGCAGATTTTTACCCTTGACTACTTATGCTTTAATTTTGATTAAATATTTAACTTTAATCTAGTTATCTTATGACGAGCTTCACACTAAATATGTATCCGGTGAAAACTAGAAAAAGAGTTTGCGATCAATCACTGTGTTGATCCGAGCATCGACTGATCTCAGCGATGATCGGCGCACATAGCGTCATGAGATCATTGGGATCCAGAGCGATACCTGCCATTCGATCTCCAGAGCTGATGGTCACCGTTGAATTGTTCTGGATCGAAGGATCAAAGATGATCGGCATGTGCCTCTTTAATGCAAGCGGGCCAACACAACCGGCCTTAAAGCCAGTAATAGACTCTACATCGCTTAACGAGACACAGGTCATGCGGCGGCAATTTAGAATTGAACGCACTTTCTTCGGATCGACTGAGCGATCACCCGCCGTGCAGGCTAGCGCGTATTGATTGCCCATGTCTTTGAGCAGAATACATTTCACCATTTGAGATGGGGCGATGCCTCGTTCTTGCGCGGTTTCTTCGATGCTGGTAGTTGGCTTGCTTTGCAGCAGCAGGCGATAGTTTACCTGCTGCTGATCGAGCCATTGTGTAATCACTGTTTCCACGTAATTACTCGTCGTCAAGGCTGTAAGGAAGTGGCAGGATATTCCAGATTTGATCAGGTTGTGCTGTCAAACGCAGCTGAACATCGTTATCTAAGTTGTTCGGTAGTACCATTAGGCCAATCGCTTGGTTGTCAGCAAATTGATATACGTTGATCAGTTGGCCCGCTCCACGCCAGTTTTCACCAACGCTGCGCTCTAGCTCAATAGGGCTTTCTAGTGTTAGCACTTCCGCTGTTGGGCCTGAAACAATGCGCATTTCACGTTTGTTCATGCCACGGTATTTAGCGCGAGCCACTGTTTCTTGACCTGTGTAACAACCCTTGGTAAAGCTGATTCCACCTATCGCTTGTAGGTTTAGTGCCTGAGGGATGTGCTCATTTTGCTCTGCTTTACTCAGGTTAGGCTGAGCATCGATAATTTCATGATACTGCCATAGCGCCTCTGAAACTTTCTCCGCAGAGCTTTCAGTCACCAACGCTTCTGCAGCTTGTTCTGTAACAAGCAGGGCCCAGCGGTTGTCTGCAACTTGAACGGCTGTACCGCCTGAAATCGCACGAACTTTACCTTGGCTCTCTGCGATAGAGTCGATGTACTGATCCGCAGCAGCGCCCATGACACCGATAACCACATCGCTGGTTTGCACAATATCGACTTTAGAGAATACTGCGTATTTTTTGATTTCTACGAGCTCAACTTCAATCGCAGACTTAGGCTGCATAAGTGCGTAACCACCGTTGTGGTGGAATAGGCGGAAGATACTCCATACCTTTCCTTTTGCATCGCAGTGGGCGCCTAATGTGGATTCATCATTAGGAAGAGTTACAACGTTGCACGTTACTTGGCCTTGTAAATACGATTTTTTGTCATCGCCTACCATGGTAATTGCACTCCAGTCGGAAACATGTGTCATCATCAGTTCTGGAAGCGAATCGTTTTGCGTATGGGCATGCGGCTGAAAGGTGTTTTTCCAATCCATTTTATCTTTCCTAAGAATTTTATTTGGCTCTATGTTAATCCTGTTCTGTTTCTTTGTCAGCTTAGGTTTTTTTGTGAGCGGAGATAGGGACTGTGACCCATATAGTAGTTGCAGAGCGTATGACTTGTTACACTCCAAGAAAGAAAAATTATAGGTGAGGATAGCCAATGTACACTGCAGAGCAGAAAGCACGAATTAAATGGGGTTGCCGTCGCGGCATGTTAGAACTTGATGTAGTCATCATGCCATTTTTCGAAGAGTGTTTTGATTCATTGCAAGAGCAGGAACAGCACGAGTTTGTTTCTTTACTAGAGTGTGATGATCCAGATCTGTTTACGTGGGTGATGGGCCACGGCCGTAGTGAAAACCTGGGTCACGCATCAATGGTTGATAAAATTGTCGCACACAACCTCAGCAAGGTTCGTTAAGCTCCAGCTTAACCCTTCGTATTTCGCATTATTAACAAAAGGCACTGTTTTCGGGTGCCTTTTGTTTTTTATCGTTGTCTCTTCTATTCCGCTGGCAGTCAGCCTTTATTGTCTGTATTTAACCTTCTATCTGTTTAGTACTAATCACATGCTTATCACCAGCGCTCAAGGGTGTCTTGATTATAAGGATGATGGTGAAGTGCGTTTGAATGGCAATACATACAGTTTAAAGTCGGTCGATCAGGTTTGGGCACAATTCTTCGTAAAATTACAATTTGAATGTGGTCACTCGGTACTGCTATGGCGAGACAGTTGCCAAGAGCAAGAATATCGGCACTTTTTGGCGAATTTACAACGAATGCGTTCGCTAAGCTAAAGTAATCGACAAGTCGTGAGTTAAAAGAAAAGGGAGCACTAGGCTCCCTTTCGTTTGATTACTTTTCGTGAGTGACGAATGCGCCAAGTTACGATTGACGTTTCTCTGGTGTCAGAATCGTTGGGCCACTGTCTTCAGCCAGCTCTGGGTAATCCAATGTGTAGTGGAGGCCGCGGCTCTCTTTGCGTTGCATTGCACAGCGAACCATTAGCTCTGCGACTTGAAGTAGGTTACGCAGCTCTAAAAGGTTGTTCGACACCTTAAAGTTGCTGTAATACTCGTGAGTTTCTTGCTGCAACATCTGAATACGACGCATTGCACGCTCAAGACGCTTGTCTGTGCGTACGATACCCATGTAGTCCCACATGAATAGACGAAGTTCATGCCAGTTGTGCTGGATAATAACTTCTTCATCACTGTTTGTTACTTGGCTTTCATCCCATGCTGGAAGCTCCGCACACAATTGAGATTGTTCAATGTTCTCAACGATGTGTTTTGCTGCCGACCACGCGTAAACCACACATTCTAGTAGTGAGTTTGATGCCATACGGTTCGCACCGTGAAGACCGGTATAGCTCACTTCACCAATCGCGTAGAGGTTTTGTAGATCCGTTTGGCCATCTTTATTGACCATCACACCACCACAGGTGTAGTGCGCAGCTGGTACAATCGGGATCGGCTCTTTGGTCATATCGATACCCAAGTCCATCAAACGAGTGTGGATCATTGGGAAGTGTGCAGTGATGAACTCTTCAGGCTTGTGGCTGATGTCGACGTACATGCAGTCTGCACCTAATCGCTTCATTTCGAAGTCGATTGCGCGAGCAACCACATCACGAGGTGCTAATTCACCACGCTCATCGAAGTCTTTCATGAAGCGTGTACCATCCGGGCGACGCAGATAAGCACCTTCGCCACGAAGTGCTTCCGTTAGTAGGAAGTTGCGTGCTTCTGGGTGAAATAAGCAAGTCGGGTGGAATTGGTTGAACTCTAGGTTTGCTACACGACAACCTGCTCGCCAAGCGATAGCAATGCCATCACCAGAAGAGACATCTGGGTTAGAAGTGTATTGGTACACTTTTGATGCGCCGCCAGTAGCAAGCACAACAAATTTAGCACGTACGGTTTCTACGTGTTCTTGGTTGCGGTTCCAGATGTAGGCACCGATAACCTTGTCTTTCGAACCACCAACTTTATCTTCAGTGATCAAGTCCAGCGCATTGTGACGCTCGAAGATCTCGATATTCGGGTGATTCTTGACGTTATCTTGTAGTGAGGTTTGCATCGCCATGCCAGTTGCATCGGCAGCGTGCAGGATTCTGCGGTGGCTGTGTCCACCTTCACGAGTTAGGTGGTACTTGGGTTGACCATCAGTGCTATTCTCATCTTTATCAAATGGAACGCCGCCATCAATCAGCCATTGCACACACTCTTTAGCATTCTCAGCAATGAATTGAACTGTATCTTCTTCACATAACCCAGCCCCGGCAATTTGAGTATCTTCAACGTGAGACTCAATACTGTCCGACTCATCGAACACCGCAGCGATACCGCCTTGTGCGTAATACGTCGATCCTTCGCTGCGTGGTCCTTTGCTTAATACAATTACTTTTGCATGTTCTGCTACGCGTAAGGCTAATGACAAGCCTGCCGCACCACTTCCTACCACTAATACATCACATTGATGTTCACGGTTTGCGTTCATAAAACTTATTAAATCCCGGGCTATAGTCGAGTTGTCTACTCTCTATTGACTTTGTCTTGTTTTAGGAGTTGCGGTAAGACTGTTATAATCTCCTCCAAGTCGTCCTAAAACGTCATGCAAAATCAAGATATAGACAGCTATCTAGAAATATTTAATTGCTTAATACCATTGCTTTTGCTCTAGTTTCCCCAATTTGATAGGGATAGCTATTTTTATTACATCACATTGTGAAACAATAATGGCAAATAATTTTAAGAAAGTTGGAACTTTCGGTATTTGGCTTAGTCACAATAGTGCTCTTGTAGACGGTGGTGTCAATACTACATTTCGCATAATTAATACCCATATCTGCGAAGGTGAGGGTTATAACAATAGGAGTACCCGCTCGAATGAACGAGCAGCTAACCGATCAAGTGTTGATTGAGCGAGTTCAGAGTGGAGATAAGCAAGCATTTAACTTACTAGTGGTTAAGTATCAAAACAAAGTTTGTAACCTTATCTCTCGATACGTGAATAATTCCGGTGATGTACCTGATGTAGCACAAGAAGCTTTTATCAAAGCTTACCGCGCGATACCTAATTTTCGTGGCGAGAGTGCCTTCTATACATGGTTGTACCGAATTGCCGTGAACACTGCAAAGAATCATATCGTTGCCCAGGGACGTAGACCGCCCGCAACGGATGTAGATGCAGAAGATGCTGAATATTACGAAACAGGCAGCGCGTTAAAAGAAATATCGAACCCTGAGAACTTAACGCTGTCAAAAGAATTGAAACAAGTCGTTTTTGGAGCGATTGAAGCGCTGCCAGAAGATTTAAAAACTGCAATGACGCTGCGTGAGCTTGAAGGTTTGAGCTACGAAGAGATTGCAGAAGTAATGGATTGCCCTGTAGGAACCGTACGTTCGCGTATCTTCCGAGCTCGTGAAGCGGTGGAAAAGAAAATTAAACCTCTTTTGCAACGCTAGAACTTGTAATAATTATGGTGAAAATAATGGCTGATAAAGAAAAGCTTTCGGCACTCATGGATGGTGAAACGATCGATAAAGCTCTCATTGTAGATCTAGAATCTGATCAAGAAAGCATGAATACCTGGCAGAGTTACCACTTAATTGGTGACGTTATGCGTGGGGATGCGCCAGAAACTAAAAATTGGAACATTGCGGATAGTGTGGCTGCAGCGCTTGAAGATGAGCCTGCACACAGTGCAATGCCAAACCTGCACCAAGTTAATGTTGAACCTACTGTTGCTCCAATTGAAGAGCAACCAAAACCTCAGCAAGCGAAGCGACAGCTTCCTGCGTGGTTACAACAGTTTGGACAAGTTGCTGTAGCAGCGTGTGTTTCTTTAGCGGTTGTATTAGGTGTTCAACAATATGGTGGCAGTGACCCTGCGGCACCAGAACAGCTACCTGTACTACAGACTATTCCATTTGCGGGATCCGCTGAGCCAGTAAGCTTAACCCGCGAGTCGGTAGAGAGACCTGCATCTGAAGCAAACTTGCAAGAGCAGCGTAAACGCGTTCATGCAATGCTAGAAGATTATGAGCTACAACTAAGATTAAACAGTGATGCGTCGCCTATGGAAGATGCACATCTAGAATCGGACATTGAATGAAGAAAATCCTGGTCAGTGCACTGACACTGTTCAGTTTGGTGTCTCCAACAGCCTTTGCAGAGGTAACAACTGCAAAGGCCTTGTTGCATCAAATGAACGAGGCCAGTCAGCATCTAAATTACGAACTCTCTTACATACTGATCAAGAAGAGCAGTATAGAACCTCTTGTTTATCGCCATGCGGTTAACGACGACCAACAACTCGCACACCTTGTTTACCTGAGTGGCCCTGTTCGTGAAGTGATTCGTCGCGGTAACGAAGTGAGCTATATCGAGCCGGGCACAGAGCCTTTCACGATCCAGTCAGGCAGCATGGTTGCGCCTGTTATTCCGATGATTAATCGAGATATCGAATCCCTGAATCAGTACTACGACTTTGTAAAAGTTGGGCGCTCTCGTGAAGCGGGCAGCACTACTCAAGTGTTACGAGTAGTGCCAAAAGATGGCCTTCGCTATTCTTACGTGGTTTGGGTAGACGAAAAAACCAGTCTTCCTTTACGTGCCGACCTATTAGACCGTGATGGTGAAATACTGGAACAGTACCGAACTGTTTCTTATGTCGTGAACGATAAAATTGCTGAGGCTATGGGCGGCTTAAACCAAGCGCAACTGCCGAAGGTTTTATCATTACCTGAAGGTTTGGTGAGTGAGACCGACTGGCAAGCTTCATGGGTGCCAGAAGGGTTTAAGTCAAAAGAACTGAGCCGTTACCAGATGGCTGCGACCGATAAAATGGTCGAGAGCCAGCTTTTCAGCGATGGACTATTTAGCTTTTCGGTATATATCGCCGATAAAGATGAACACTCATTGAAAGGTCAGTTGGTACGTCAAGGGCGCAGAACCTTGCACAGCTTAGTGATTGGCGACAGAGAAGTGTCTGTCGTAGGTGATATACCGCCGGCCACAGCCAAGCGTATCGCTCAATCTGTTACTTTCAATAATCAGGTGTCAGCGCAATGATGACCGCGCTGGCTACCGTTAGCTCAGTTGAACAAAAAGGTAAGCAATACTTTGTTCAATTGAGCTGCGAACAACAAACCAGTTGCAGCAGCTGCTCTTCACAAAAAAGCTGCGGCACTGGTATTGTCACCAAAGCGGTTGGCAACAAATCCTTGTTTTGGCAATTAAAAACCAAAAGCCTTGTGAAAGCAGGTCAGATTGTAGAAATCGGCTTTCCTGAAAAAAGCCTGCTTCAGTCTGCGGCTATTGTTTACCTCATCCCACTTTTCATGTTGATGATTGGTGCTGGTATTGGACAACTCTTGTTACAACCCTTACTTCAAGGGGGCGAGGGGATTGTTATACTGAGCGCAGCCCTATTTACAGCTGGTGGCATTGCTTTAGCGAAGCGACTCGCTAAACCGATGGAAGACAAATCCAAGCAAGAAGTCGTATTGATTCGAATCCTCGGTGAGCCGCTCGTCTAATTTATGATGCGTCTTGCTGTTAAATTGGGTAGAATCTGCCAACTTGATTGAAATGCCGCCACCGTTAGCTATTTTTAAATAGTTTTGCGGCTTTCTTACCGTCCTAATTTAAAGAGTTTGTCACAGCAAATTATGAAGCACATTCGTAACTTTTCGATTATCGCCCACATCGACCATGGTAAGTCGACCCTATCTGACCGTCTAATCCAAGTTTGTGGAGGATTAAGCGATCGTGAAATGGCTGCACAAGTCCTTGATTCGATGGATCTTGAGCGTGAACGTGGCATCACCATCAAATCTCAGAGTGTGACACTAAACTACACCGCAAAAGATGGTGAAACTTACCAACTTAACTTCATCGATACTCCAGGACACGTTGACTTCGCATACGAAGTATCACGTTCTCTTGCGGCTTGTGAAGGCGCACTATTGGTTGTCGATGCTGGTCAAGGTGTCGAAGCTCAGACTCTAGCAAACTGTTACACAGCGATCGAAATGGATCTGGAAGTTGTGCCAATCCTAAACAAGATTGACCTTCCAGCAGCTGATCCAGAGCGCGTATCTGAAGAGATCGAAGAGATCGTAGGTATCGACGCGATGGAAGCAACGCGCTGTTCTGCAAAAACAGGTATCGGTGTAGACGATGTTCTAGAAAACATTGTTTCAGCAATTCCTGCTCCAGAAGGCGATCCTGAAGCGCCACTACAAGCGTTAATCATCGACTCTTGGTTCGATAACTACCTTGGTGTTGTTTCTCTTGTTCGTATCAAGAACGGTTCTCTGAAGAAGAACGACAAGATCAAAGTAATGAGCACCGGCCAAGTTTGGGGTGTAGACCGTCTAGGTATCTTCACGCCTAAGCAAATCGATACTACAGAGCTAAACACTGGTGAAGTAGGTTGGGTTGTTTGTGGTATCAAAGACATCCTAGGTGCACCAGTTGGTGATACGCTAACACTGGCTAAAAACGGCTGTGAAAAAGCCCTACCTGGCTTTAAGAAAGTAAAACCACAGGTATACGCGGGTCTGTTCCCTGTATCATCTGATGATTACGAAAACTTCCGTGATGCACTAGGTAAACTAAGTCTGAACGATGCTTCTCTTTTCTACGAACCAGAGAACTCTGCAGCACTTGGTTTCGGTTTCCGTTGTGGTTTCTTGGGTATGCTTCACATGGAGATCATCCAAGAACGTCTAGAGCGTGAATACGACCTAGACCTAATCACAACTGCGCCAACCGTAGTATACGAAGTTGAAAAAACAGACGGCACTCAACTGTATGTTGATAGCCCAGCTAAGTTGCCTGCTATCAATGATATCAACGAGATTCGTGAGCCGATTGCACGCTGTAATATCTTAGTACCTTCTGACTACCTAGGTAACGTAATCACACTGTGTGTTGAGAAGCGTGGTGTTCAGGTTGATATGATTTATCACGGTAACCAAGTCGCGGTTGTATACGATATTCCAATGGCTGAAGTAGTACTGGACTTCTTCGACCGTCTGAAATCAACGTCTCGTGGTTACGCATCACTGGATTACAACTTCCAACGTTTTGAAGCATCAAACATGGTTCGTGTAGACGTACTTCTAAACGGTGACACGGTTGATGCACTTGCGATGATTACACACAAAGATCAATCGCAAACTCGTGGTCGTCAGCTTGTAGAGAAGATGAAAGAGTTCATTCCTCGTCAAATGTTTGATATCGCGATTCAAGCGGCTATCGGTAACCACATCATCGCTCGTTCTACAGTTAAACAACTGCGTAAGAACGTAATCGCGAAATGTTACGGTGGTGACGTGAGTCGTAAGAAGAAGCTTCTGAAGAAACAGAAAGAAGGTAAGAAGCGTATGAAGCAGATCGGTAACGTAGAACTGCCTCAAGAAGCATTCTTAGCAATTCTTCACGTTGGCAAAGACTAGTATCAATCGTACTAACTAACTGCTAAATATTACTGGTTAAAATCGCTTATTTCTTTGTTGCAAAGTTTTGTAATTAGGCCCACTAGTCACTGCACTTTGCGCCTCGAACTAAGTGATTTTTCCTGCGTAATTTTTTAAGCATCCAGTCAGTTTGATTGATAAAAATTAGAAATATTAAGCAGAGTGAAAGAGTTATACTCTTTCACTTTCGTTATTTTTAAAGAAATGAAATTTAAGGGATATCAATGGCTAATACATTTTCGCTTATCTTAGTGATCGTAACTCTAGTGACCGGCATTGTATGGGCATTGGAAAAGTTTGTGTGGGCGAAGAGACGCCAGCAGAAGCTTGCTGATGTGGAAGCACAAACGAATGGCCTAGACGCTGAAACCTGCGCAAAAGTTACGGCTCAGCCTTGGTGGGTTGAGAACAGTGTGTCCATTTTCCCGGTAATTGCATTTGTTTTGATCTTGCGTTCATTTATTTATGAACCGTTTCAAATCCCATCTGGCTCGATGATGCCTACGCTTTTGGTTGGTGATTTCATCTTGGTAGAGAAGTACGCGTACGGTCTTAAAGACCCAGTATGGCGCACTCAATTGGTAGAAACAGGCAAGCCAGAACGTGGTGATTCAATCGTATTTAAGTACCCGCCTCAGCCAAGCATTGACTACATCAAGCGTGTTGTCGGTTTGCCAGGTGATACTATTCGTTACAGTAGTCGTAAAGAAATCTGTATCCAGGCGAAAGGTACAAGTAGCTGTAAACCAGTGAAACTAAGTCACGTAGAAGAGAGCCAATTTATTCAAGACGGTGTGCCTCTGATTCAGCTGAATGAACAGCTTGGAGACGTAGAGCACCAAATCTTAGTTAACCCACTGCGTCGTGATCGTGTGCATGCATATCAACCTCGCAACGGTGTTAACGAATGGGTCGTTCCAGAAGGCCAATACTTTGTTATGGGTGATAACCGTGACAACAGTGCTGATAGCCGTTACTGGGGCTTTGTCCCTGAAGCAAACCTTGTTGGTAAGGCTGTTGCTATTTGGATCAGTTTCGAATTCGAACGTGGTTCAGACAGTGTACTTCCAACATGGATTCCTACTGGTGTGCGTTTTAATCGCATCGGTGGGATTCATTAATCGATCAATTAACACATCGAGAGAGCATGAATTCTCCAATTGATAAACTAGAGAGAAAGATTGGCTATCAGTTTAATGATGCCGATCTTATCCACCTGGCGCTGACTCACCGCAGCGCCGCTGGTAAACATAACGAACGTCTTGAGTTTCTGGGCGATTCAATTTTAAGTTTTGTTATCGCTGATGATCTATATCATCGTTTTCCTAAGGTAAACGAAGGTGATATGAGCCGCATGCGCGCAACATTAGTACGTGGTCATACATTGGCAGAACTAGGTCGTGAATTCGAACTAGGAGATTACTTAAAATTAGGTCCAGGTGAGTTGAAGAGTGGCGGTTTCCGTCGTGATTCTATTCTAGCGGATGCTGTTGAAGCGATAATCGGTGCTATCTATTTAGATAGTGATACCGAGACGGTTCGCGGCATTATTTTAAGCTGGTACCAATCTCGCCTAGAAGCTATTCAGCCAGGAGTATCTCAAAAAGACCCGAAAACTCGTCTTCAAGAGTTCTTACAAGGTCGAAGAAATCCTCTACCTGTCTACACAGTGACTAATATTAAAGGTGAAGCACACAACCAAGAGTTTACGGTTGAGTGTGAAGTGGCAGGTGTGGATAAACCTGTTATCGGTAAAGGCACTAGCCGCCGCAAGGCAGAACAAGCGGCTGCTGAAACAGCATTAGAGCAACTAAGCAATGTCTGATAACAACCAAGAATTCGATATCGATGCATTCTTTTCATCTGATAGCAAACAACCTAGCCTACCGGAAAACCAACACTGTGGCTTCATCGCTATTGTAGGTCGCCCAAACGTAGGTAAGTCGACGCTTCTGAACCATATTCTGGGACAGAAGATTTCTATTACATCACGTAAGCCACAGACGACACGTCACCGTATTATGGGCGTGGAAACTGAAGGTGATTACCAAGCGATCTTCGTTGATACTCCTGGACTTCACATTGAAGAAAAGCGTGCAATCAACCGTTTGATGAATCGTGCAGCAAACAGCTCACTGAGTGATGTGAACCTAGTATTCTTCCTTGTTGACGGTACTCACTGGACTGAAGACGATGAGATGGTTCTGAACAAGCTGAAGAAGACTGACTTCCCAGTTGTACTTTGCATCAACAAAGTAGATAACGTTCAAGACCGTACTAACGTGATGCAGCACATGATGGAAGTTTCGAAGAAGATGGACTTCATTGATGTTGTGCCAATCTCGGCGAAGCAAGGTAAGAACATTGATGTACTGCGTAAGCACGTACGTGAACACTTACCTAAAGCGACACACCACTTCCCAGAAGAGTACGTGACAGATCGCTCGCAGCGTTTTATGGCGTCTGAAATTATCCGTGAAAAGCTGATGCGCTTTACGGGTGATGAACTACCTTACTCGGTAACGGTTGAGATCGAACGTTTCGACTACAACCCAGATAACGATGGTTTCCACATCAACGCACTGATTCTTGTTGAACGTACCGGTCAGAAGAAAATGGTGATAGGTAAAGCAGGCGAGAAGATCAAAACGATTGGTCGCGAAGCACGTATCGATATGGAAGAGCTATTCGGTCGTAAGGTTTACCTAGAGACTTGGGTTAAGGTTAAATCTGGTTGGGCTGATGATGAGCGTGCACTTCGTTCACTAGGCTACATCGATGATCTATAATCTATATTGAACTTCACCTTCCTTACCGGGATGTGAAATCAAAATAGTGAGTTGAAGAGAGAGTGCGAACTCTCTCTTTTTGTATCTGCAAGAAGGATGAATCATTGAGCGAAGGGTTACAGCGATGCTTTGTATTGCACCGTAGGCCATATAGCGAGTCGAGCTTGATACTGGATATTTTCAGTGAAGAGTTTGGCCGTGTAACGTTGATGTCGAAAGGTGCTCGTAGTAAACGTTCCAACTTAAAAGGAGCGTTGCAGCCTTTTACGCCTCTATTGCTCAAGTGGTCGGGGAACAGCTCAATGAAAACACTGCGCCAAGCTGAGCCTATCAGTTTAGGTTTGCCTCTCACAGGTATTAACCTCTACTCCGCAATGTATGTGAATGAGCTGATTGGACGAGTCCTGATGGCTGAAGTGCCAATGCCTGCTCTTTTTCACGACTATCTTCATGCTTTAACAGAGCTGGCGCATAATGAAAATCCAGAGCCAGCGCTACGTCGCTTTGAGTTGGCACTGCTATCCGCTATGGGTTATGGCGTCGACTTTTTACACTGCGCAGGTACCGGCAAACCGATTGATCCAACAATGACTTATCGCTATCGGGAGCAGAAAGGTTTCATTGCTTCAGTGCGACGAGACAACCTGACTTTTATGGGCGATGAACTTATTGCGATCAGCGAACGTAGGTTTATCACTAAAGAGCAGTTAAAAGCGGCAAAACGCTTTACACGCATAGCCTTAAAGCCGTATCTTGGCGGCAAACCATTAAAAAGTAGAGAACTGTTTTTGCCAAGAGCAGGTCTTTCTAGAGCACGGAGTATTGGAAAATGAGCTCAATCCTTTTAGGCGTTAATATCGACCATATTGCAACACTACGTAATGCACGTGGTACTAAATACCCAGATCCAGTACACGCAGCTGAAATTGCTGAGCGCGCTGGCGCTGACGGAATCACTATTCACCTGCGTGAAGACCGCCGTCACATCGTAGATCGCGATGTACGTATTCTGGCAGAAACTATCCAAACTCGCATGAACTTAGAAATGGCAGTGACGGATGAGATGGTTCAGATTGCACTTGATACAAAGCCTGAGTTTGTTTGTCTTGTTCCTGAAAAGCGTGAAGAGTTAACTACTGAAGGTGGCTTGGACGTGGTTGGTCAGCTTGAGAAAGTAAAAGCGGCTACGCAAAAGCTGTCTGCAGCAGGCATTAAAGTGTCGTTGTTTATTGATGCTGACCGCGAACAGATTGATGCAGCAAAAGCGTGTGGCGCACCGTTCATTGAACTTCACACGGGTCACTACGCTGACGCGAAAACAGAAGAAGACCAACAAGACGAGCTGAAAAAGATCGCGGCTGGCGCAAGCTACGCAGACGATTTAGGTATTACGGTGAATGCTGGTCACGGTCTGACGTACCACAATGTGGCGCCAATTGCGGCACTGCCAGAAATCTACGAGCTAAACATCGGTCACTCAATTATGGGACGTGCTGTCTTTGATGGTTTGAACAAAGCCGTAGCTGACATGAAAGCTGTAATGGAAAATGCTCGTAACAATATCTAGCTTGTTAAGTGGCATCATCAATAAGTAGTTAAAGGGTAATCATGGCTGTTGTAGGGCTTGGGACAGATATCGCGGAAATTGAACGTGTTGAAAAAGCATTATCACGCAGTGGTGAGGCATTTGCTCAACGTATTCTGACGGACTCTGAGTTTGAAGTGTTTCAACAGCTCAAGCAAAAAGGTCGCTATCTAGCTAAGCGCTTTGCAGCTAAAGAAGCTGCATCAAAAGCGCTGGGCACAGGCATCGCACTGGGTGTTACTTTTCATGACTTCGAAATCTCGAACGACGAGCATGGCAAGCCAGTGCTGAGCTTGCACAATAAAGCTCGAGAAATCGCACAAGCGAGAGGCACAACTTCGATTCACCTGACTATTTCAGATGAGCGTCATTATGCGGTAGCGACAGTACTCTTTGAGTCGTAATGGGCTAGCTAACCCTGATGTTCGCCTGCTGCTAAGCAAATAGAACCAACAAAAAGCAGAGCTTTTCAGCTCTGCTTTTTTATTGCCTTGAATTGGAGGCTAAGTCGACTTAATCACTGGTTGGTTTTAAGTAGTGAATAGCGGTCGCTTGTACCTTATCGAGTTCGTCTTGAAGCTCAAAGAGTTCTGGCTCGATATCTTCAATTGAAGTACCTGATCGCAGCTCTTTCTCTATCGTGGCACAGACTGATTTAAGCCTTGGTACGCCACTGTATGAGCTGCTGCCATGCATCTTGTGGATGATGTGTATCAGCTGATCCACAGGGTAGTCCGTGTCTTCGATCGCTTTCTCGGCAGCGCCATACACCTCAGGGATAAAGTCGACCAGCATTTGCAGCATATCGCGTGCGAGGTCTTCTTTGTTAGCGGCCTGCTTCATCGCAGCTTGCCAATCAATGATGATGTTCTTGTGCACGCTCACGTTACTCTCAGACCCCTGGCTGTTGTCGACCTCGGCTGAGATTGCGGGGTGATCTGGATTTATCTTTTCGATGTGCTCAACCTCAGAGGTTGGGCTCCAATGAATCAATACTTGCTGTAACACATGCTCTTCAATTGGTTTGGTCAGGTAGTCATCCATGCCAGCTTCTAGCAGCCTATCGCGCTCGCCTGTCATGGCGTGTGCGGTAACAGCAATCACAGGTGTGTTGGCGTTGTTGGCGAGCTTCTTGATGTTCTGACAAGCGGTGACACCATCCATCTGTGGCATCTGTATATCCATGAAGATGATATCAAACTGAGTCTCAGTAGCTTTGTCGATAGCCTGCTGACCACTGGTACAGCTAATGACGGTTTCCACGCGTTCTTTGAGTAGCGCGGTGATAAGTTTCAGGTTAGCTGGGTTATCATCTACAGCCATTACAGTCAGTGGCAGCTTCTCTTCGGAATGGGTTTCAATTGCTGGTGCAATCAAGGTTGGCGCTTGGTTGGACACCAGAGTTTGCAGAAGCTTCTTACGAGAAAGAGGTTTGGTGATGCATTGAACATCGAGTTCTTTCATCAATTGTTCACCAAGTGCGAGCTCAGTACTCGGTGTACCAATGATCACGTTCTGAGCAATCTTCTTCGCGCCAATTGCCCAACCGCTGACTGTATCAAACTGATAGTCTTGGTTGGCTGCGAGGTTTAGCAGTACGTAGTCGTACGAAGTCGACTCGTCAGGCATCACCGAACGATAGGTAACGACTAAGCCTTCTTGGTTCAGGATTTGTTGAGTAATCGAAGCCGCTTGCATGTTTGGCTCGATAAGCAGTAGTTGCTTGTCTTGCAGACATTGAGTCTCAATTAGCTCTGTCATCGGTATATCAGTGGTTGATAGCCTTAGCGTAAACCAGAAAGTGGAACCTTGGTGTAGGCGGCTGGTTAGGCTGATCTCACCGCCCATTTGGCTCACAAGTTTCTGAGTGATAACCAGACCTAGGCCTGTACCACCGTAGCGACGAGAGATACTTGCATCTGCTTGACTGAAGGCTTGGAATAGTTGTGCCTGCTGACGCTCAGAGATACCAATACCCGTATCACGAACCATGAACTGTAGTTCGATGTTGTCTTCGCTTTGTGAACGTAATTCGACGCTAATATCGATGTTACCACGTTCGGTAAACTTGATTGAGTTACCCACTAGGTTAGTCAGGATTTGTTGGATACGCAGTGGATCGCCAACAACGCCTGCTGGTACTTTCGGATCAATCTTAAGCGTAAGCTCTAGACCTTTCTCATGAGCGTTGGTCGCTTGAAGGTTCACCACCTCTTCTAAGCTTGCTTGGAATTCAAATGGTATGTTTTCTAGCGCCAGTTTGCCGGCTTCAAGTTTCGAGAAGTCCAAGATATCGTTGATGATGCTGAGCAGGTTGTTCGCAGAGCGTTCAATGGTCTGTAGGTAATCCGTTTGACTGTTCGATAAATGTGTTTTAAGCATCTGGCGAGTAAAGCCAATCACACCGTTGAGCGGTGTTCTTAGTTCGTGAGACATGTTTGCCAAGAACTCAGACTTAACACGTGCCGCTTCTTGTGCACGTTTTTTCGCGATGTCTAACTCAACGTTTTGAATCTCTAGCTGTTCAAGAGTTTCACGCAGATCCGAAGTCGCTTGGTCGATACTGTGCTGCATCTCGACGTGATATTCCGACAGCGATACCGCCATCGCGTTGATACCGTTTTTCAGCGAGTCCAACTCACCGTGCATTTTGCCTTCGATACGGACGTCTAAGTGACCACGACGAATTCGGTCCACCATATTCTTCATGTGCGTGATCGGTTGAGTTACATCGTGCATCAAGCGGAAAGCGAAAACACCAGAAAGCCCCAGTCCAAGTATCAACACTAAGAAGGCAGAGAAGACTTCTTGGTATTGCTGCAAACGAAGTGAAGAAAGGTCCAACTCAATCGCAATATAACCAATCGCTTGGTTGGCTTGAGACTGGCCGTTAGCCGAGTTGATGTACTGGCCTTCTGCAATGATTGGGGTTCGAAGAATCAGTGTGTTATCGAGTAGGTCAGAAGAGCTCAAATGCGGAATCGGTTTATCTTTTGGATAAGTTAGGCTTTCGAAATCAGGGTGAAAGTTTGAGGTTACAAACAATTCATGACGATCATCGAACACCGCGATACTACGTACCAGCTTAGAGTTCTTTCGATGTGCATAGCTGATTAGCTGACGAACAGACTCTCGACTTTCGAGTTGCATGCCAGATTCACTCGCAATTGCCAGTGGCTCAATGATGCTAGTACCTGTGTTGACCACCTGACCTTCAAGGTCTTGATAGCGGTTAAATGAGAAAAATGCACTCAATAGCAGCCCAATAATCAGGGTTGGAGCTAGAGTTAAGGTAATTACACGGGCTCTTAAGCCATATCTGGTCATGTTCTTTAATTACATCGAGGTCTGGATATGGGAAAATAACGCACACAATGGCGGTTAAGTGAACGGTAAGCTTAATCAAAGCCGTGACGTTCGACAATGATTCCAAGACAGAATAGTGAGTCCTGGATACCAATTACTTATTAAAAGATACATTAGGCACAAGCAATGGCACGTTTTTTCCAACCCAAAAAGAAAACTCAACTCGAGACCAAGCATCAATCGGTTTTGGTTGAACGAATGGATCACAATGGCGCTGGCATCGCTTATCAGAAAAACAAACCGGTTTTCATTGATGGCGCATTGCCCGGTGAACAGGTGGTTATTCAGCTTACTGAGAGTAAAAGTAAGTTTGCACGCGCGAAACTCATCAAATTGCTGAAGCCAAGCGAGCAACGTCTAAAGCCTTTTTGTAAACACTTTAATCAGTGTGGCGGTTGTCATCTTCAGCACCTTGGTTATCAGTCTCAGGTAGAGCACAAGACACAATCTCTTACGCACTTGATGAACCAATATAAGACGGATGAGACAGAGATGGCTCAACCGATTGTTGGTGATGAAACGGGTTATCGTCGTCGTGCGCGTATCAGCTTGTTTGTTGATAAGAAAACGCACAAGCTTCAGTTCGGTTTTCGTAAGAAGCAGAGCAAGCAGATAGAAAACATTACAGATTGTGCCGTGCTTGATCCTCGCCTAAATGTATTGCTGCCAAAGGTGAAAAATTTACTCAATACTTTCAGCAACCTTACGTCTTTAGGACACGTTGAATTGGTATTGGGTGATACTGGCCCGGTAATGGTGCTACGCCACCTAAAGCCTTTGATTGAAAAAGATGAGCAAGCATTGATTGCGTTGGCGAAAGAAGAAGGTGCGATACTGTACTCAATGCCAGAGACTGACAAGTTGGTCCGCCTGATTGGTGATGCGCCTAGCTACAGCGAAACGGGCGTTACCTTACCTTTTGAGCCAAACCACTTCATTCAAGTGAACCAGAAGGTCAACCAGCAGATGGTGGCTCAAGCTATTGAATGGTTAGAACCTAAAGCGGATGAGCGAGTACTGGACCTGTTTTGTGGCTTAGGTAACTTCAGTCTACCTATCGCTCAACAGTCGGCGTTTGTGGTTGGGGTTGAAGGTGTCGATGAGATGGTTCAGCAAGCCACATCGAATGCCAAATTGAATCAGTTGAGTAACACCGAATTTTACCAAGCGAACCTTGAAGAAGACCTATTTGTACAAGCTTGGGCGAAAGAGAAATTTGATAAAATCTTACTGGACCCAGCTCGTGCTGGAGCGAGTGGTGTTGTTGATCAAATTTCAGCATTAGGAGCGAAGCGTGTGGTTTATGTTTCGTGTAATCCTGCTACTCTAGCTAGAGATTCAGAGAGCTTAGAAAGGCAAGGCTACCAATTAGCCAAACTTGGTATGTTGGATATGTTCCCACACACCAGCCATCTCGAATCGATGGCTCTCTTTATCAAGGCTTAAAGGCCCGTAAATAAGGCTGAAAAATGAATGACAAAGGCGCAGGGATACTTGCGCTGATATCAATATGGTCGAACTAACTTGGAACCAGTTAGTCATATTGAATTGGGTATAAAACAGAATAACTAGGAAGGCACGATGGTTGCGGTACGAAGCGCACATTTAAACCCAAGCGAACAGTTTGAGCTAGAAAGTTGGATTGCGTCATTAAAGCAAGATGTAAAAACCTCGAATAAACTGAACAAAGTTTATCGTCACTGTGAAGAGCTATTAAAAGAACACGAGCAAGCATCACTCTTGCTATGGCGTGGACGTGAGATGATTGAAATCTTGGTCACGCTGTCGATGGATCGTGCAACATTAGTCGCTGCACAACTCTTCCCAGTGGTATCAAGTGGCGTGTTTGAGCGCGAAGCCTTCGAAGAAAGCTACGGCAAAGAAATTGTTAAGCTGATTGATGGCGTTGAAGAAATGGCGGCCTTGGGCCAGCTAAACGTAACCCTTGAAGGCAGTGCTGCCTCGGGTCAAGTCGATAACGTTCGACGCATGCTATTGGCCATGGTGGACGACTTCCGCTGCGTAGTTATCAAACTTGCAGAGCGAATCTGTAACCTCATCGAGGTGAAAAAGGCCCCTGATGCAGTGCGCCGATCGGCAGCAAAAGAGTGTTCTAACATCTACGCACCACTGGCCAACCGTTTAGGTATCGGTCAACTTAAGTGGGAAATCGAAGATTACGCCTTCCGCTACCAACAGCCAGACACTTATAAGCAAATTGCCAAACAGTTGTCTGAGCGCCGTATCGTTCGCGAACAATACATCACAGACTTCGTTGATGACTTAACTGCAGAAATGCAGCGTTCAAATATCAATGCTGAAGTGAGTGGTCGACCAAAACACATCTACAGTATCTGGCGCAAAATGCAGAAGAAAGGCTTGGCCTTTGATGAGCTTTTTGACGTGCGAGCGGTACGTATCATCGCTGACCAGCTACAAGACTGCTACGCTGGTCTTGGGGTAGTACACACCAAATACAAACACCTACCGAGCGAATTTGATGACTACGTGGCTAACCCTAAGCCAAATGGTTACCAGTCGATTCATACCGTAGTCCTTGGTCCTGAAGGCAAGACTATTGAGATTCAGATCCGTACTAAGCAGATGCACGAAGACTCAGAGCTCGGCGTTGCGGCGCACTGGAAGTATAAAGAAGGCTCTTCTGGTGGTCGTAGTGGCTACGATGAGAAAATCACTTGGCTGCGTAAACTTATCGACTGGCAAGAAGAGATGTCGGACTCTGGCGAGATGCTGGATGAAGTGCGTAGCCAAGTCTTCGATGACCGTGTATACGCATTTACTCCACGTGGTGATGTGGTCGACTTACCGATGGGCGCAACCCCGTTGGATTTCGCTTACCACATCCACTCGATGGTCGGACACCGCTGTATCGGTGCCAAAGTAGCTGGCCGTATCGTACCGTTCACTCATAAACTATCGATGGGCGACCAAGTTGAGATCATCACGCAGAAAGAGCCGAACCCATCTCGTGACTGGCTAAACCCAACTACAGGTTTTGTTCACTCTGGTCGTGCTCGAGCAAAGATTAACGCTTGGTTCCGCGCGCAGAGCCGTGAGAAAAACCTAGAAGCGGGTCGTGACATCCTGGAAGTTGAGCTAGCGAAAGTAGGCGCAACCCTAAAAGATGCTGATCAATACGCACTAAGACGCTTTAATGTGAATACGCCAGATGAGCTCTATGCAGGCATTGGTAGTGGCGACTTACGTATTAACCAAGTGGTTAATCACATCAATGCTTTAGTCAATAAGCCAACGGCGGAAGAAGAAGACAAGAAAGCGCTAGAGAAGCTGCTTGAGTCGGAAAGTAAACCAGCACAGCAGAGCCGTCCTAAGAAAGACGCAGTGGTAGTAGAAGGCGTTGATAATCTAATGACGCACCTTGCTCGCTGTTGTCAGCCGATTCCTGGTGATGTGATTAAAGGTTACATCACTCAAGGTCGTGGTATCTCGGTTCACCGTGCTGACTGTGAACAGTTGAGTGAACTAAGCCTGCACGCACCAGAGCGTATCATCGATACAGTTTGGGGTAATGGCTTTGTCGGTTCTTACATCCTAACGCTGCGTGTTGAAGCACTAGAGCGTAATGGCTTGCTAAAAGACATCACCTCACTGTTCTCGAACGAGAAGATCAGCGTGACGACAATGAAGAACCGTATCGACTACAAACGTCAGCTATCGGTAATGGACTTCGACTTGGAAGTGACTAATATTGAGATTTTGAGTCGAGTGACGAGCCGAGTCGAACAAATTAAAGATGTAATGAGCGTCAAGAGACTGGGATGATACTTAGTATCATTCTCGTCATTCCTTACAGTGAGGGACGAACGTGATAGGGAATCTTGCCAAGCGGTTTGAGATCACTAACTCATTCATTCTTCACTCTTGGGGATGACGAATAAAGATAAAGGTGAGTGGTTTTGGCTGCTCACCTTTTTTAGTTTTAGAAGACGTTATAAATTTAAAAATCAAAGACAGTAATAGGAAGACAATGATGAATCACCCGATTGAACAACTTGAACAGATCATGACTAAGCTGCGCGATCCTGAAGGTGGCTGTCCTTGGGATTTAAAACAAAATTTTGAAACAATTGTTCCGTATACTATTGAAGAAACCTATGAGGTCGTGGATGCGATCCACAACAAAGACTGGTCGAATCTGCAAGAAGAGCTTGGCGATTTACTGTTTCAGGTGATTTTTTACAGCCAGTTGGCGAAAGAGCAGGGGCTGTTTGAGTTTTCTGATGTGGTTGATGGCATCAATGAGAAGCTAACACGCCGTCACCCTCATGTGTTCTCGGATGCTGAGTTTGCTAGCGACGAAGAAATCAATGCGAACTGGGAAGCGGAAAAAGCGAAAGAAAAGGCACAAGCAGGCAAAACTCAAGAAAGTATTCTAGACTCAATACCAAACTCTCTATCTGCGCTTTCACGTGCTACAAAGATTCAAAAGCAGGTAGCGAAATATGGCTTCGATTGGGACTCAATTGGCCCAGTTGCCAACAAGGTAATAGAGGAAGTGGATGAGGTACTGGAAGAGGCGCTTCAAGTGACACCAAACGAAGATTTAGTTGAAGAAGAGTTGGGTGATTTACTGTTCGCAACGGTGAATTTTGTGCGGCATTTAGGCAAAAACCCAGAATCGGCGCTCAGTAAGGCCAACTTGAAGTTTTCACGTCGCTTTAAAGGGGTGGAAGAAAAAGTGCGTCAACAAGATAAAAGTTTGACCGATTTTTCACTACAACAGCTTGATTCCATGTGGGATGAGGTAAAAGTAGCGGAGAAAAGATAACCAAAGCTTTTATCATGAATTGATTTGAAGCAAAAAATAAAAAATAGCAGTGTGATAGATTTCACGTTGTGGCGATAAGGGGCTTCTGGTATATTTTCATCCCGTCCAGAAGTAGTCCATTTCCCTCATTCAACCAATTTCAGGTTAAACATGACGACAAATTACATTTTTGTTACTGGCGGGGTTGTATCCTCTCTAGGTAAAGGTATTGCTGCAGCATCTCTTGCGGCTATTTTAGAAGCTCGTGGTCTCAAAGTGACTATGATGAAGCTTGACCCTTACATCAACGTTGATCCAGGCACTATGAGCCCGACTCAGCATGGTGAAGTGTTCGTTACGGAAGATGGCGCTGAAACAGACCTTGACCTTGGTCACTACGAGCGATTCATTCGCACCAAAATGACTAAGCGTAACAATTTCACTGCAGGTCGTGTTTACTCAGACGTACTAGCAAAAGAGCGTCGCGGTGATTACCTAGGTGCAACTATTCAGGTTATCCCACACATCACTAATTCTATCAAAGAGCGTGTTATTTCTGGCGCTGAAGGCCACGATATCGCGATCGTTGAAGTTGGTGGTACGGTTGGTGATATCGAATCTCTACCATTCATGGAAGCGATTCGTCAGCTAGCAGTAGAACTAGGCCGTGAGCGTGCAATGTTCATGCACCTAACGCTAGTACCTTACCTAGCAGCTGCGGGCGAAGTGAAAACTAAGCCGACTCAGCACTCTGTAAAAGAGCTACTGTCTATTGGTATTCAGCCTGACATCCTAGTTTGTCGTTCTGACCGCAACATTCCTTCGAATGAGCGTAAGAAAATTGCTCTGTTCTGTAATGTGCAAGAAAATGCAGTTATTTCTATGCGCGATGTTGACTCTATCTACAAGATCCCTCAGCTTATTAAAGCTCAAGGCACTGATGATCTTGTATGTAAGCGTTTCGGCATTACAGCTCCAGAAGCAGATCTGTCTGAGTGGGAACAAGTAATTTACGAAGAAGCTAACCCAACGGGTGAAGTGACGATTGGTATGGTTGGTAAGTACATTGAACTACCTGACGCATACAAATCAGTAAATGAAGCGCTAAAACACGCAGGCTTGAAAAACCGCCTAAGCGTTAATATTAAATACGTAGATTCACAAGATGTTGAGTCTCGTGGCGTAGAAATTCTAGAAGGCTTAGACGCAATTCTAGTACCAGGTGGCTTCGGTGACCGTGGTGTTGAAGGCAAGATTCTTGCTGCTCAATACGCACGTGAAAACAAAGTACCGTACCTAGGTATCTGTCTAGGCATGCAAGTAGCACTTATCGAGTACGCTCGAAATGTTGCGAAAATGGAAGGCGCACACTCTTCTGAGTTCTGTTCTGAAACTAAATACCCAGTTGTTGGCCTAATTACTGAGTGGGTAGACGGCGAAGGTAAAGTTGAAGAGCGTACAGAGACATCGGATCTAGGCGGCACAATGCGTCTAGGTTCACAGCTTTGTCATCTAGCGAAAGGTACGAAAGCTTACGAACTATACGGTAGCGCGACGATCCATGAACGTCACCGTCACCGTTACGAAGTGAACAACAATCTTCGTCCGCAAATTGAAAAAGCGGGCCTAAAAGTATCGGGTCTATCTGCGGATAAGAAACTGGTTGAGGTTATTGAGAACCCGAACCACCCATGGTTCGTTGCAGCTCAATTCCACCCAGAGTTCACTTCAACACCTCGCGATGGTCACCCATTGTTTGCAGGCTTCGTTAAAGCAGCTGGTGAGTTCCAGCGCGGCGAGTTAGAGAAGTAAAAGGAATACAGGTAGCAGCGTAAGTTGTGCTGCTACCTTTAAATTTGACATTTATATATTCAACGAGAAGGAAACATTCAATGTCTAAGATCGTTAAAGTTCTAGGTCGTGAAATCATCGATTCACGTGGTAACCCAACTGTAGAAGCTGAAGTACACCTAGAAGGCGGTTTCGTAGGTATGGCTGCTGCTCCATCTGGCGCATCTACTGGTTCTCGCGAAGCTCTTGAGCTACGTGACGGCGACAAATCCCGTTTCCTAGGTAAAGGGGTTCTTAAAGCAATTGAAGCTGTAAACGGCCCAATCGCTGAAGCTCTAGTTGGTAAAGACGCTAAAGCTCAAGCTGACGTTGATCAAATCATGATCGACCTTGACGGTACTGAGAACAAATCTCAGTTCGGCGCGAACGCTATCCTAGCTGTTTCTCTAGCGAACGCTAAAGCTGCTGCTGCAGCTAAAGGCATGCCTCTATACGAGCACATTGCTGAGCTAAACGGTACTGCTGGTCAGTTCTCTATGCCTCTACCAATGATGAACATCATCAACGGTGGTGAGCACGCTGATAACAACGTTGACATCCAAGAGTTCATGATCCAACCAGTTGGTGCTAAGACTCTTAAAGAAGGTCTACGTATCGGTGCTGAAGTATTCCACAACCTAGCTAAAGTTCTTAAGTCAAAAGGCTACAGCACTGCAGTTGGTGATGAAGGTGGTTTCGCTCCTAACCTTAAGTCTAACGCTGAAGCTCTAGAGGTTATCGCAGAAGCTGTTGCAGCTGCTGGTTACGAACTAGGTAAAGACGTTACTCTAGCTATGGATTGTGCTGCATCTGAGTTCTTCGACAAAGAAGCTGGCATCTACAACATGAAAGGCGAAGGTAAGACTTTCTCTTCTGAAGAGTTCAACCACTACCTAGCTGAGCTAGCTAACCAATTCCCAATCGTATCTATCGAAGATGGTCTAGACGAGTCTGATTGGGCTGGCTTCAAGCACCAAACTGAACTGCTAGGTGACAAGCTTCAACTAGTAGGTGACGATCTATTCGTTACTAACACTAAGATTCTTGCTGAAGGTATCGAGAAAGGCGTAGCCAACTCTATCCTTATCAAGTTCAACCAAATCGGTTCTCTAACTGAGACTCTAGCTGCAATCAAGATGGCTAAAGACGCAGGTTACACAGCTGTAATCTCTCACCGTTCTGGCGAAACTGAAGACGCAACTATCGCTGACCTAGCGGTAGGTACTGCTGCAGGTCAAATCAAGACTGGTTCTATGAGCCGTTCTGACCGTGTTGCTAAGTACAACCAACTAATCCGTATCGAAGAAGCTCTAGGTTCTAAAGCTCCTTACAACGGTCTTAAAGAAGTTAAAGGTCAATAATCTCTCTGGTTTTTAAACCAAAGGAATTGTTAATCTAAGCTTTGTATGCCTCGCTAATGCGGGGCATTTTTTTGTTTGTAGAAAGTGGCGGGAAAAAGCTCCAGGCTCTAGAGTTCCTCCTGTTACATATCAAGTTCGTCATTCCCGAGACCAACGGAGGAGGGAGTCGGGTATCTCATCACTGGTTTCTAAAGACAATAATTCCTCGACTTATTGATTCCCTGACACCACATATCTCGCACCAATAAGCTCATTATGGTATATATGTGCCTTATTCTAGTTCCTTCTTTTTTAACCGACGAAAGGTGTTATGCGAATTTTTGCTTTAGTACTGCTCATAGTGTTTGGCTGGCTACAACACACACTGTGGCTCGGTAAAAATGGTATCTCTGATTACTACGGTGTGAACAATGAAATCCAAGTTCAGCAGCAAGTTAACGAAAAATTAAAAGTTCGAAACGCTGAGATGTTTGCGGAAATCGACGACCTACGCCAAGGCTTAGACGCGATAGAAGAACGCGCACGTCATGAGCTTGGCATGGTTAAAGAAGGCGAAACGTTTTATCGCATCATTGGTGAGGAATCCCATTAATGTTGACTCAACCTCAAAGCGTGATTGCCGTTGTCCCAGCCGCGGGTGTGGGAAGCCGAATGAAGGCTGACCGTCCGAAGCAATATCTTAAGATCAATGGTAAAACGATTTTAGAGCATACCGTTGAGAAGCTACTCGCTCACCAACAAGTCTCTCAAATTGTCGTCGCAATCAGTGATGATGATCCATTCTACCCAGAGCTACCCCTGACTCAGAATCCGCAAGTGACTCGAGTTGCAGGTGGAAGTGAAAGAGCGGATTCCGTTCTTTCTGCTTTAGATTATATCGAGAAGCAACAGCTCGGTGATTGGGTGATGGTGCATGACGCAGCAAGACCTTGTGTTCAGCCAAGTGATATCGACAAGTTAATCTCGACGGCGATGAGCCATGATGTTGGGGCAATCTTAGCGGCCCCAGTGCGAGATACGATGAAGCGAGGCGCCCAAGGGCAAATTGATCATACTGTCGAGCGAGCCGATTTGTGGCACGCCCTCACACCACAAATGTTCAGAGCTGAACCTCTGTGGAATGTATTGAGCGAAGCGCTGCAACAAGGCGTTTCGATTACCGATGAAGCCTCTGCTTTTGAATGGAAAGGCTTCTCGCCCGCTTTAGTCACCGGGCGTTCAGATAATTTTAAGATTACTCAGCCTGAAGATTTAGCGCTCGCTGAGTTCTATTTAAGTCAGAATAAGGAATAATGATGATTCGTATTGGCCATGGCTTTGATGTACATAAGTTTGGTGGTGAAGGCCCGGTAATTATCGGTGGTGTGAGCATTCCCTATGAACAAGGTCTTATCGCACACTCAGACGGTGATGTTGCCCTTCATGCCTTGTGTGACGCGCTATTAGGTGCGATCGCCGCAGGTGATATCGGTCGTCATTTCCCTGATACTGACGATGAGTGGAAAGGCGCGGATAGCCGTGAGCTATTGAAAGACGTGTACCGCCGAGTAAAAGAGCAAGGCTATGTGATTGGCAATGCCGATATTACTATCATGGCGCAAGCGCCTAAAATGGCGCCTCATATAAACTCTATGTGCCAAGCCATTGCACAAGATTTAGAAACCAGCATCAGCAATGTGAACGTAAAAGCAACGACAACAGAGCGTTTAGGCTTTACGGGTCGCAAAGAGGGCATCGCATGTGAAGCGGTGGTCCTAATTACCAAAAGTGCATAAGCACCAACACGAAAAGAACAGCATGTCAGATATTTTATCTTCATTGGCTTATCTAAACGGTAAACCAACTGCGAAAGCAAAACTAAAAGCGAAAGCTGAACACTTTGTCGTTATCGAAGAGTTGGGTTTTGAGTTTACGGGTGAAGGCGAACACTTAATGGTGCGCATTCGTAAAACAGGTGAAAACACGAGTTTCGTAGCCAATGAGTTGGCTAAAGCCTGTGGCGTTAAGTCGAAAGACGTAAGTTGGGCTGGCTTGAAAGACCGTCACGCAGTGACCGAGCAGTGGTTGAGTGTACACCTACCTAAAGGTGAGCCTGATTTTTCAGCGTTCTTAGCACAGTACCCAAGCATCGAAATTCTTGCGACAGCGCGACACAACAAAAAGTTGCGTCCGGGTGATTTAATTGGCAACCAATTTGAGTTGACCTTGTCTGAAGTAACAGACTGCGATGATGTCGTAAAACGTTTAGAAAAAGTCGCTCAAGTGGGGGTACCAAACTACTTTGGTGCTCAGCGTTTTGGTAACGAAGGTAATAACTTGTCTGAAGCTCGTCGTTGGGGCCGTGATAATGTTCGTACTCGTAATCAGAACAAACGTAGCTTGTACCTCTCGGCTGCTCGTTCATGGATTTACAACCTAATCCTTTCTGACCGTATTGAACAAGATGTGTTTGCATCGGTATTGGTTGGCGATATCGTCGTTAAAGATGGCGCTCAACTAACGGTGACGGCTGACAACCTTGAAGCTGTAAGCCAAGATATTGCGAATGGTACTGCATTGGTGACGGTTGCTTTGGCCGGTGATAACGCTTTGCCAACGACTGATGAGTCTCAAGCTTTAGAGCAGAAACACCTTGATGCTGAACCGGATCTGATGGCTCTGATTTGTGGTAATCGTATGCGCCATGACCGCCGTGAAGCGTCTCTGAAACCTACTGATCTAACGTGGGAAGTGAGTGAAGATAATGTCACTCTGAAGTTCTCTCTTGATGCTGGCTGCTTTGCAACAGCTATCGTTCGTGAATTAGTCGAAGAAGTACACGTAGAGAGAAGCTACGAGCAGTAATGACTCTGCTTGGCACTAAGTGATTTAGTATCGTTATTTAAGTCACTTAGCACTGGAATATGAAGAAAGGATACAGAATGAAGATTTTACTCAGCAACGATGATGGTGTGCATGCTCAAGGTGTTCATGAGCTAGCAGATGAACTACGTGATCTTGCTGAAGTTATCATTGTAGCCCCTGACCGTAATCGTTCAGGCGCTTCAAATTCATTAACTTTAGAACAGCCTTTACGTGTTCAAGAGATTGCTGAAAATACCTATTCGGTACAGGGAACACCGACCGATTGTGTGCATTTCGCATTAAATGAACTGTTAAAGGACGATATGCCTGACTTAGTATTAACGGGCATTAACCATGGTGCAAATCTGGGTGATGACGTGTTGTACTCAGGTACAGTCGCAGCAGCAATGGAAGGACACTTTATAGGTGTTCAATCGGTGGCATTTTCTCTGGTTGGTAAAAAACATTTTAAGACAGCGGCAGTGATTGCTCGTCGTATTGTCGAACAACATTTAGCAAAACCAATTCCAACCAACCGCCTGTTAAACGTCAATGTGCCGGATCTTCCTTTAGAAGATCTATCAGGGACTCAGGTTACTCGCCTTGGCGCACGTCATCATGCTGAAGATATGATCAAGCAAAAAGACCCTCGTGGTCATGATATTTATTGGCTTGGTCCTCCAGGTAAAGAGCAAGATGCAGGCGAAGGTACCGATTTCTATGCGATTGAGCATGGCTTTGTATCGGTAACGCCATTGCAGGTCGATCTGACAGCACATGAATCTTTAGGCGCTATGACAACATGGTTAGGGGAGAAGTAAGTGAGTAACCCACAAGCAGAACGCTTAATTACTTTTCTTATTGAAAATGGCATCCGAGACCAAAAAGTACTGGATGCGATTTACCAACTGCCAAGAGAGAGTTTTTTGTCTCAGGCTATGTATCATCAGGCTTATGACAATAATGCACTGCCTATCGGGCAAGGGCAGACCATCTCACAGCCGTATATTGTTGCTAAAATGACAGAGTTACTTGAGCTACAACAAGATAGCCGAGTTTTGGAAATCGGAACTGGTTCTGGCTACCAAACTGCTGTTTTAGCTCAACTTGTTGATCATGTTTATTCGGTTGAAAGGATAAAGTCGCTACAATGGGACGCTAAGCGTCGGCTAAAGCAGCTCGATTTTTATAATATTTCAACCAAACATGGTGATGGCTGGCAAGGTTGGTCTTCTAAAGGGCCTTTTGATGCGATCATCGTAACCGCTGCTGCAGAGTCTATTCCTCAAGCACTTTTGCAACAGCTGAAAGATGGCGGTCGTCTATTGATTCCGGTTGGTGATGACGAACAACAGTTATTGAAGATCGTGCGTCATGGTGATGAGTTTTTATCAAGAGTCATCGAGATGGTGCGATTTGTACCTCTGGTTCCTGGTGAGCTAGCTTAATATAAGACTTTGGTGTAGGTGGATAGAGAGTCGATGCGTTCGAAGTTGTTAAAAGGAAGCTCCTTACTGCTTAGCTTTACACTTGTTGGGTGTGCAGCGAATTCCCCTGCGCCAGTTTCAAGCCTAAGTAAAAACTACTCATCGATTGATCGCGGTAGCTATCGTGGCAGTTACTACGAAGTGAAAAAAGGCGATACTCTTTATTTCATCGCGTATGTCACCAATAAAGATGTACAAGACCTGATTAGCTATAACAAACTTGCGGCTCCTTATACCATCCACCCAGGGCAGAAGCTTAAGTTGTGGCGTCCTAGCTATAACGCGCCAGCCTATGGTAAATCAACGGTTGTAGCCGCAGCAGTTGCAGCTCCTGTTGCCGCGTCCATAGCATCATCGACGGCAAGTAAACCTAAAGCTACCCCGCAACAGAGCAAAAACTCTAAACCTGCGCCAGCTCAAACTACAGCCAAAGTGGCGAAAAAAGATCCACCAAAGAAGGTTGAACAATCTAAATCAAAGGAGTATGTTGGGTCTAAAGGTAAACAGAATGTTACAGCATCCACCAAACCAACAAGTGATAAAGTATCCAAGTGGTTATGGCCAACAAAGGGGAGAGTAATTAAGAATTTCTCTGTAGGCGAACAAGGAAATAAAGGCATAGACATAGCAGGACAGCGAGGTCAGCCAATAGTATCTACTGCAGGGGGAACGGTTGTTTATTCGGGGAATGCATTACGAGGCTACGGCAATCTAGTGATTGTGAAGCACAATGATAATTACTTAAGTGCATACGCGCACAACGACCGACTATTAGTATCTGAAGGGCAAAGTGTGAAACCAGGGCAGAAGATTGCAACAATGGGAAGCTCCGGAGCCAGCAGTGTTAGGCTGCACTTTGAGATTCGTTACCAAGGTAAATCCGTCAATCCAAAACGATATTTACCTTAAATACAATACCCACTAATCACGTATTGTATTGAGTGACATAGTCATTTAGCGACATATGAAGTTGTAATGTCATGCTAATTTCGCCAGGGGGAGGCGTTATGAGTATAAGCAATGCAGTAATCAAAGAAGAGTTCGATCTTGACCAGGTAACCACGGAACCGGAAACACTTGAACAAGAGAAGCGAACTGCCACTAAGAAAGCCGAAGTTAAAGAAGAAACAGAAGTTACTTCCAAGAGTTTAGATGCGACGCAACTGTATCTAGGCGAAATCGGTTTCTCACCATTACTAACCGCAGAAGAAGAGGTGCTCTACGCACGTCGAGCTCTACGCGGTGATGAAGCAGCACGAAAACGCATGATCGAAAGTAACCTGCGTTTGGTAGTTAAAATTTCTCGCCGTTATAGCAACCGTGGTCTAGCACTTCTTGATCTAATCGAAGAAGGTAACCTAGGTTTGATTCGCGCCGTAGAGAAATTTGACCCAGAGCGTGGCTTCCGTTTTTCTACCTACGCAACATGGTGGATTCGTCAGACCATCGAGCGTGCTTTGATGAATCAGACTCGCACTATACGTTTGCCAATTCATGTTGTGAAAGAGCTGAACATCTACCTGCGTACTGCAAGAGAACTATCACAGAAACTTGACCATGAACCAACAGCGGAAGAGATTGCTTCTAAGCTTGATAAACCTGTTGGTGACGTAAGTAAGATGCTTCGTCTAAACGAAAGGGTGAGTTCGGTCGATACGCCAATTGGTGGTGATGGTGAGAAAGCACTACTGGACATTATTCCAGATGTGAACAACTCAGATCCTGAGGTTTCGACTCAAGATAGCGATATCAAAAACTCACTGATCTTCTGGCTTGATGAGCTGAATCCTAAGCAGAAAGAGGTGCTTGCACGTCGATTTGGCCTACTAGGCTATGAACCGTCAACGCTAGAAGAAGTTGGTCGTGAAATCAGCCTAACTCGTGAACGCGTTCGTCAAATCCAAGTTGAAGGTCTTCGTCGTCTACGTGAGATCCTTATCAAGCAAGGTTTGAACATGGAAAACCTGTTCAACGTTGAAAACGACTAAACGATATCCATTGATATCGCATCAAAAAAAACGCTGACTCAATGTCAGCGTTTTTTATCGAGGTTAAAGATACTTGCCTTTGATTAGAGTAGTTTCTTCAAGCGGTACAACTCTTCCAGTGCTTGGCGTGGCGTCAGATCATCAGGATTCACGTTCGCTAATGCTTGCTCTACTTCGCTTGGTTCCGGGATAAGGCTCAGTTGGTTCGCAATATCAACGCCGCTCGGCTTCGATGTAGGAGACTCAATGCTCAACGCTTCAAGTTGTGTCAGTTTCGCACGAGCGTTCTTGATCACGGCTTTTGGTACACCAGCCAATCCTGCAACCGCTAGGCCGTAAGACTTACTTGCAGCACCTTCTTGAACTGCATGCATGAAGGCGATGCTGTCACCGTGCTCTACTGCGTCTAAGTGAACGTTGGCCAGTGTTGGAATCTGGTTTGGTAGTTCGGTTAGCTCAAAGTAGTGCGTCGCAAACAGTGTCATTGCATTGATTTGATTCGCTAGCCATTCTGCACTTGCCCAAGCTAGAGATAGACCATCGTAAGTACTGGTACCACGACCGATTTCATCCATCAGCACCAAGCTGTTTGGTGTTGCGTTATGCAGGATGTTAGCAGTCTCTGTCATCTCAACCATGAAGGTTGAGCGACCAGACGCTAGATCGTCCGATGCGCCAATTCGAGTAAAGATGCGGTCGATAGAGCCAATAGTTGCACTTTCTGCTGGAACATAACAACCGATATGTGCCATTAGCGCGATAAGTGCTGTCTGGCGCATGTAAGTTGATTTACCACCCATGTTTGGACCTGTAATGATCAGCATTTTCCGCTTGTCGTTAAGGTCAATTGGGTTAGCAATGAATGGTTCATCCATCACTTGCTCAACCACAGGGTGACGGCCTGCTTGGATTTGGACGCCAGCAGATTCAGTCATGGTCGGACGACAATAATCGAGTGTGTCTGCACGCTCGGCTAAGTTCTGTAAGACATCAAGCTGAGACACAGAAGAGGCGATGTTTTGTAGTCGCTCTAAATGTGGCAGTAGTAAATCAAACAGCTCTTCCCATAATTGCTTCTCGATAGCCAGAGCTTTCGACTTAGAGTTTAGAACTTTGTCTTCGTGCTCTTTTAGCTCAGGAATAATGTAGCGCTCAGCGTTCTTTAGTGTTTGACGACGTACATAGTGTGGCGGCACAAGGTGGCTTTGCCCGCGGCTTACCTGAATAAAGAAACCGTGTACGTTGTTGTAGCCAACCTTAAGTGTGTCGATACCATGGCGCTCACGCTCTTCTTGCTCTAATTGATCAAGGAATTCAGTTGCACCAGCAGCTAGGTTACGCCATTCGTCTAATTCGGCATTGTAGCCTTCAGCGATTACACCACCGTCGCGGATAACCACAGGTGGGTTCTCTTTGATGGCGCGCTCTAGTAGCTCTGATACTTCATCCAAAGGAGAAGCATATTGAGCAAGTTGAGTTAGGTATGGATGCTTAAGTTGGGTTAGCGTTTCTGCAAGTTCTGGTAGGTAGTCCATCGCTTGACGAAGTCGCGCCATGTCGCGTGGGCGAGCAGAACGAAGTGCTAATCGAGCTAAGATACGCTCAATATCACCAATCTGTTTTAGTGTTGGCTGCAGCTCAGTGAATAGCGCCAAATCTTTCATTTCACCAATCGCGTCTAGGCGTTGGTTAAGAGCCGAGATATTGCGCATTGGTTGATGTAACCAACGCTTGAGCATACGGCTACCCATAGCGGTTGCTGTGTGATCCAACACTTCAGCAAGAGTGTTGTCGGTGCCACCGCCAAGGCTTTGCGTGATCTCCAGGTTACGGCGAGTCGCAGCATCAAGGATCACCGAGTGATCTTGCTTGTCCATTGTCAGTGAACGAATATGCGGTAGCGCAGTACGTTGGGTATCTTTTACATATTGAATAAGGCAGCCGGCTGCACACAAGCCAAGTTTCGCGCCTTCAACGCCAAAACCAACAAGGTCACGAGTGCCAAACTGTTGGTTCAACTGCTGCTTAGCGGTATCTAATTCAAATTCCCATACTGGACGACGACGATTGCCTGTGCGGCTTGCCATTAATTCAACGGGTTCGAAATCTTCAGGAAACAACAACTCTCGCGGAGAGGTTCTCTGCAGTTCTGCTGCCATTGCTTCTTCGGTTTCTGGTTCACACAGTTGGAATCGGCCAGAGGTAATGTCTAACGTCGCGTAACCAAACTTGCCGTTGTGATGGTAAATAGCGGCGATTAAGTTGTCGACACGTTCAGAAAGCAGTGCTTCATCGGTTACGGTACCCGGTGTCACGATACGTACTACCGCTCGTTCGACAGGACCTTTTGAAAGTGCTGGATCACCAATCTGTTCACAAATTGCTACGGATTCACCGAGTTGCACTAACTTTGCTAGGTACCCCTCAACGGCATGGTATGGGACGCCGGCCATTGGGATTGGCTCGCCATTTGAAGAGCCGCGTTTAGTCAGTGAAATATCGAGGAGTTGAGACGCTTTTTTTGCGTCATCGTAGAAAAGCTCGTAGAAATCGCCCATGCGGTAGAACAGCAGAATTTCTGGGTTTTCTGCCTTCAGTTTTAGGTACTGCTGCATCATGGGAGTATGTTTTTGATCGGCTTTCACAGTTAACTTCTTTCGTTTATTTCTATTGCGGCTTAGGATACGTGAAAGCGTTTCGTGCGAAAAGCGGCTGAAGCGAAAAGATGCGCATCCAAATGTTCTAATGGTAAATAAAGGGAAGCTGACAATGCAGATGACTCAAGATCTTAGTGAAAAACTCGGACTGTTGCTTGCAGAGCACAATCAGGTGTTGGTGACCGCCGAATCTTGTACTGGTGGCGGTGTAGCTAGTGCGGTAACGGATATCGCTGGCAGCTCTGCTTGGTTTGACCGAGCTTTTGTCACATATAGCAATGAAGCAAAGCAAGAGATGATTGGCGTGCAGCTAGCAACCTTAGTGGAATTTGGTGCGGTCAGTGAACCTGTCGTTATAGAAATGGCTGAAGGTGCGCTAGAGCATTCGAACGGAACCATTGCGGTTTCAATTAGTGGTATTGCAGGTCCTGGCGGCGGTACTAAAGAGAAGCCCGTTGGTACGGTATGCTTTGCTTGGAAGACGCTAAACGGTTGGAATAAAGTGGAAACGCATGTATTTGCCGGTGACAGATCACAAGTACGCCAACAAGCCACCCACCATGCTCTGCAAGTTATTTATGATTACCTATCAATGGAAGACAAGTAACATTTGTACAAATTATTTTCATACAGGTGTGGACACTGTATGAATCAACAGTATAATAAAGGCCAATTAGTCACCCCTATGTGGGTTAGAAATAGATTCTAAATCGCTTGTTTCACGACAACCGATTACCTGGAGATAGTAATGGACGAGAATAAACAAAAAGCGTTAGCCGCAGCCCTTGGTCAGATTGAAAAACAATTTGGTAAAGGTTCTATCATGCGTCTTGGTGACAACCGTACAATGGATGTAGAAACAATTTCTACTGGTTCTCTATCTCTAGATATCGCACTAGGTGCTGGTGGTCTACCAATGGGTCGTATCGTTGAAATCTACGGTCCAGAATCTTCAGGTAAAACAACGCTAACACTTGAGCTTATTGCTGCAGCACAAAAAGTAGGTAAAACCTGTGCTTTCGTTGATGCTGAGCACGCACTAGACCCTATTTACGCTCAAAAGCTTGGTGTTGATATCGATGCACTTCTTGTTTCTCAACCGGATACTGGTGAACAAGCTCTAGAAATTTGTGATGCTCTAGCGCGTTCTGGTGCTATCGACGTATTGGTTGTCGATTCAGTAGCAGCACTAACACCAAAAGCTGAAATCGAAGGCGAAATGGGCGACAGCCACATGGGTCTGCAAGCTCGTATGCTTTCTCAGGCAATGCGTAAGCTGACTGGTAACCTTAAGCAGTCTAACTGTATGTGTATCTTCATTAACCAAATCCGTATGAAGATTGGTGTAATGTTTGGTAACCCAGAAACAACAACGGGTGGTAACGCACTTAAGTTCTACGCATCGGTTCGTCTTGATATTCGTCGTACTGGTTCTATCAAAGAAGGTGATGAGGTCGTTGGTAACGAAACGCGCATTAAGGTTGTTAAGAACAAGATTGCAGCACCGTTTAAACAAGCTGAAACTCAAATCCTATACGGCCAGGGCTTTAACCGCGAAGGTGAGCTGATTGATCTAGGTGTTAAGAACAAGCTAGTTGATAAAGCAGGCGCTTGGTACAGCTACAAAGGCGATAAGATCGGTCAAGGTAAATCGAACTCTTGTAAGTTCCTACGTGAAAACCCAGAGATCGCTCTAGAGCTAGATACTAAACTTCGTGAACTACTACTGACTCCTGCTGTTCTTGATGAGAAAGAAGTCGAAAATGAAGAAGAGAACGAAGAGTTTTAATCTAAATCGTTACTCTTAGCTAAGAACTTGAAGCCTCGCATTGTATGCGGGGCTTTTTTATGGTCCATCAATGCCAGTGCCAGCATTCGCCAATTCAAGTTGCACTTCCGCCTCAACTAAAGGCTTAATTTCTTCAACCTTCAGAGCTTGGTGCTTTGGTGAAATCACCAATAAGTCACCTTGCTTACTGATTGTTTTGAGCGCTAACTCATTAGTATCTAAATTTTTTGAATACTTAACGAATATAACTAATGGTGTTGGTTAGGGACTTATCGTTAAATAACACACCTTGCCAACACTCTTCAAACCACTCTTCTCGCGAAACGCATTTATCTTGGTGCTTTAACAAGTACAACAGAACTTTGAACGGCAGAGGGCGCATGCTGACCGCGATATCCGCTGGATGGTGAGTCAGTGTCCTTATCTCAATATCAATAGTGACGGAATCGGTGATATTACGTATTTGATTCATGGGTTTAGTAATTTAAATGAAGTTCATTTTGGCGGGCGGTACTTGAAGCATAGGAGGGCTGTCTGTAACTTTAAAATCTCATTGGTTATATAAAGATTACATTTAGCTATGTCGTTATGTTTTTGTTTGGCAATGGTTTGTGGTGGGAACGAGGGCTGGTTGTTAACGTAATGCCGCCTCGAGCTTGGGTGATAGCTTGACTTCTAATCGTTGTTTTAAAGGTAATTAGGATGCCAGAAATTAAACAGAAAAACTCTCAATCGGTGAGTCAGCTGTTGCAAGAGTATAAGGACGTCACTTCCATAGAGTCCTTTCAACTGGATGTTGTTCAATCTCTTACTAAAGGTTGCTCAGGAGCATATTGATCAAGAAATTGATTTCTCTCTTTCTGTTGGTTTCGACGATGCGGTTCCTATCCTCAATCAAATACGAAAAGTAATCGAAGCTGCCTAAGCGTTGAATTTGCGCCTGAGGGTTAATAAACGTTTTTACTAACTTCGCAGGCGCAAATTACGAATGACATATAGATAAGAGATGTTCGATTTGAATGTCTTTAGATAATAGCAACCCAGTCAGCTAGAACAGCCATTTTAAGAATTACATTGAAAGGAATAAACATGAACACAGTGACTTTTATGGGCGATAAAATCGCACTAGCAGGTGACTTCCCACAAAAAGGTGAAGTACTTACTACACCAGCAATGACATCGGTATCGTTAGCACCAATAACGATTTCAGAAAAACAAGCTGATTTTAAACTGATCTACTTGTTCCCAAGCGTTGATACACCAGTATGTTCAAGCAGTACTAAGGTGATCTCTGAGCTAGCTGAGCTAAAATCAGAGTCAGTGGATGTATACACGGTTTCAACCGATTTACCATTTGCGCTTGCTCGTTACCAAGAGAGCGAAGATGTGGAAGGTGTGAAGCAGCTATCGGTGTTCAAAAATCCAGAGCTATTAAAAGCATTCGGTACTCAGTTTGAAGAGCATGCACTATCAGGCTTGTCAGCTCGTGCCGTTATTCTACTAGATGCTAACAACGTAGTGTTGCACAGCGAACTGGTTTCGGAAGTGACTGAAGAGCCAAACTACAACGCTATTGTTGAAGCTCTAAAAGCTTAATCATAGCGAGAGGCCTTGGTGAATTTTGGGCACCAAGGCTTCACCGTTAATTAGGCGAAACTGTATGGATCACAAGCGTTAGGTGCATTGATTCTGGCAATTGTATTACACATTTAGCCTATCTCTTTAAGAGTGAGCCAGTGGGCGTGTAACCTCAAACATTTGGGCTTTGTTACGCCATCGTATGCGCGGTACTCTGAGTTGAATGAATTTATGTTGTACTCGTTTAGTTCTGACGAAGATTTTTTTGTCAGCGATAGGATTCAAACTCTGAATCAGCACGGGGCGGTCGAAACGGCATAGGTTGTATTTGTCGGGAAATACACATTACAAGACAACCATTTAGAGATGGTGTTTAATGAAGTGAACTTCAGACATAAACATCCGAATGACATGATCAATTGTAATCAGGCACTGTATAAGGGTTTTACGATTCAATACGATATTGAATTGGACGGTGATTTTCTTTACCTATTCTCAGCTAATAACAGCGAAGAGTTCAATCATATCTGTACTAAGCGCTAGTCTTCCCAAATCATCCACTCCTAGCGAAATGCTTGCTTATCAGAGTTTACTTACGCTTCTCCCATAAATATTCACCCTACCGTGTTTCTTTATATCGACTAGTTACAACCTAGTGGAATATTCTTCATTTTCGCTAATTCCAACTAAAATCCTACCCAAGGGCGTCTTTTCTACAAGAAAACTAGTCGAAGCCTTAACCATGATCTACAATACGGCAAAATTCTAACTCGACTATTTTCAGGAAGAGCTGCATGTACATGAGCACTGATGAGGTTCGCAACGCGTTCCTTAAGTTCTTTGAGAGCAAAGGACACCAAATCGTAGACAGTTCATCGTTAGTTCCACATAACGATCCAACCCTGCTATTCACTAACGCAGGTATGAACCAATTCAAAGATTGTTTCTTAGGCGCCGAAAAGCGTGCCTACACTCGAGCGACTACGGCTCAACGTTGTGTACGTGCTGGCGGTAAACACAATGACCTTGAAAACGTAGGTTTCACGGCTCGTCACCACACATTCTTTGAAATGCTTGGTAATTTCAGCTTTGGTGATTACTTCAAAGAAGACGCGATTGCGTTTGCTTGGGAATTCCTAACAGAAACTCTACAACTGCCAAAAGATCGTCTATTGGTAACGGTATACAAGACAGATGACGAAGCATTCGATATCTGGAACAAGAAAGTAGGTGTACCTGCTGACCGTATCGTTCGCATCGGCGACAAAGAAGGCGGTAAACAGTTCGAGTCTGACAACTTCTGGACAATGGGTGACACAGGTCCTTGTGGTCCATGTACTGAGATTTTCTACGATCACGGTGAGCATATTTGGGGCGGCCGTCCAGGTACTCCTGAAGAAGATGGTGACCGTTTCATCGAGATCTGGAACAACGTATTCATGCAGTTCAACCGTCACGCAGACGGCACAATGGAACCGCTACCTAAGCCTGCTGTTGATACCGGTATGGGTATTGAGCGTATCTCTGCAATCATGCAAGGCGTTCACTCAAACTACGAAATCGATGTATTCCAAAAGCTAATCAAAGCAACGGCTGAAACGATCGGTTACGAAGACCTATCAAACCAGTCGCTACGCGTTATCGCTGACCACATCCGTTCTTGTTCATTCCTGATCGCTGATGGCGTTATGCCTTCAAACGAAGGTCGTGGTTACGTTCTACGTCGTATTATTCGTCGTGCAGTTCGTCACGGTAACAAGCTAGGTGCACAAGGCGTATTCTTCCACAAACTTGTGGGTGTACTAGCTGAAGTAATGGGTTCTGCAGCAGGCGAGCTGAAGAAGCAACAAGAGCTTGTTGAAAAAGTACTTCGTATCGAAGAAGAGAACTTTGGTCGCACACTAGAGCGTGGCATGGTTATCTTGAACGAAGCACTAGACGCACTTGAAGACAAAGAGCTAGACGGTGAAACAGTATTCAAACTTTACGATACCTACGGCTTCCCTGCTGACTTAACTAACGACGTAGCTCGTGAGCGTGACTTCACTATTGATGAAGAAGGCTTCGAGAAGGCGATGGAAGTTCAGCGTCAGCGTGCACGTGAAGCGGGCCAATTCGGTACTGACTACAACGCGACGATCAAAGTGGAAACTAACACTGAGTTCTGTGGCTACACAGGTACAGAAGGTGCTGGTGAGATCTCTGCACTGTTCGTTGAAGGCGAAGAGGTTGCTTCTCTGTCTGCGGGCGATAAAGCAATCATCATCCTTGAAGAAACCCCATTCTACGCGGAATCAGGCGGTCAATGTGGTGATGCCGGTACGCTAAAAACTGCGTCAGGTCTTTTCAAAGTTGAAGACACTCAAAAGCTAGGTAACGCATTTGCACACCACGGTGAGCTAGTTGAAGGTGTATTCGCGAAAGGCGATAAAGTAGAAGCTACAGTAGACGCTGAGCGTCGTGCTGCTATCTCACTTAACCACTCTGCAACTCACTTACTTCACGCTGCACTGCGCGAAGTACTTGGTGAGCACGTGGCTCAAAAAGGTTCTTTGGTTAAGCCTGACAACCTACGTTTTGACTTCTCTAACCTTGAAGCGGTAACGCCTGAACAACTTAAAGAAGTAGAACGTTTGGTTAACGCGCAGGTTCGTAAGAACCATGCAATTGAAACTAATATCATGGACATCGAGTCAGCGAAAGAAAAAGGTGCGATGGCACTGTTTGGTGAGAAGTACGATGATGAAGTTCGCGTTCTGTCCATGGGCGATTTCTCTATTGAGCTTTGTGGTGGTATCCACGCAAGCAACACTGGTGACATTGGTCTGTTCAAGATCACTTCTGAAGGTGGTATCGCAGCGGGTATTCGTCGTATCGAAGCGGTAACGGGTGAGGCTGCACTAGATGCAGTAGAAGCTCAAGCTAACGCTTACGAAGAGAAACTGACTGAGTCAGCTAAAAAAGCGAAGTCTCTAGAGAAAGAAATCCAACTACTTAAAGAAAAGATGGCTGCAGCTGAAAGTGCGAACATCATGGGCAAAGTAGAAGAGATCTCTGGTACTAAGGTACTGGTTGCTGCTATTGAAGGTGCGGACAACAAGAACCTACGTACTATGGTTGATAACGCTAAAAACCAAGTAGGTAGCGGTATCATCCTAATCGCTAACGTAGCAGGCGGTAAAGTTGGCTTGATTGCTGGTGTAACTAAAGACCTTATCGGCAAAGTAAAAGCGGGCGACCTGGTTAAGATGGTTGCAGAGCAAGTTGGCGGTAAAGGTGGCGGTCGCCCAGATATGGCTCAAGCGGGCGGTACTGACGTTGAAGCACTACCTGAAGCGCTTAAATCTGTACGTACTTGGCTAGAAGAGCGTCTTTAAGCTTAAGTAATGATACAAAGATGCCCAATCAGTTGATTGGGCATCTTTTATTTTGCCTATTGGAAGAGTGTCTAAACCAGGTTTGATTGAGATTAACCAAGAAATCTAATGTCAACGTTAGACTTCTTGGTTAATTTTTTATTGCTTCGCCATGACGCGGAGCGTGTGTTTTTTTGTCATATATAGACATTGGTCTTGGGAAGGTGAGGACGGGTGAAAATGCCTCTTATCGTGCAGAAGTTTGGCGGAACGTCAGTGGGTTCAATTGAACGAATCCAACATGTGGCAGAGAAAATCATTGAAGCGAAAAATGAAGGCAATCAAATCGTGGTTGTGGTTTCTGCTATGTCAGGTGAAACAAATCGGTTAGTTAACTTAGCCACCCAAATCGATAGTGTACCAAATGCTAGAGAATTGGATGTGTTACTAACGGCCGGAGAGCAAGTTTCCATGGCACTGTTGGCGATGACGCTGCACAAGTTAGGTTATGAAGCGACATCGATGACAGGCTACCAAGCGAGAATTCACACCGATTCCAATCATAACAATGCGACGATTGAGCGTATTGATACTGCTCCTATTCAAGCTCTTTTGGACGAAGACCAAATAGTGATTGTGGCAGGCTTTCAAGGCATCAATGCTAAAGGTGATATCACGACACTAGGTCGTGGTGGCTCTGATACTACAGCGGTTGCCTTAGCAGGAGCTCTGCAAGCCAAAGAGTGCCAGATCTATACTGATGTTGATGGCGTTTATTCGTGTGACCCTCGAGTTGTTAAACACTCAAAGAAACTCGATACCTTAGATTTTCCATCGATGGAAGAGATGGCTCGACGTGGTGCTAAGGTGTTACACCTTCCTTGCGTTCAGTATGCTTGGCAACACAATGTGCCATTGCGTGTGCTTTCAAGCTTTGAACAAGGCGAGGGCACACTTATTGCGGGCGACCAGTGTTTGAATGATATTTCAGGCCTGGCTATACAAAGAGATATGGTGCGTATTGAGTGTTTGAATGAGGACCTAGATTCTTTCTTATCGTATTGCCAACTGTTAGGAATTGAAGTCTTTTGTGTGATCGAGGAAACAGATCGGGCAGCACTCATTATCAAACAAGACATAAGTGCCAAATTAAAACTAGTTTTTGATGAGAAAATCCGTAATAGTGAACGGGTTAGTTTGTTAACTGTGGTAGGAAGCCGAACACAAGAAACGGTGGTCAGTTCACATGGATTGTTGTCTGAAGGCGAAATTGATGTTCAGCATCACCTATTGCAGCAGCAGTCTTTAACCTTGGTGGTATCACCAACGCAAGTCGATATGGCTGCTAACATATTACATAATGCATACATCGTAGCGCGTGAAACACAGGGTTATCCTAAAAAAGAAGTGCATTTTGGCTAAATAAACTCAATCGATAGTTTACGAAAATATAACTTTTGTTGGATAATGCTCTCGTAGCTAGATAAATTTAGAGATTACTCAAGGAGCAAAGAATGCTAATTTTGACTCGCCGCGTTGGCGAAACACTGATGATTGGTGATGAAGTAACAGTTACTGTACTAGGCGTTAAAGGTAACCAAGTACGCATTGGTGTTAACGCACCGAAAGAAGTATCTGTTCACCGTGAAGAGATCTACATGCGCATTCAAGCTGAAAAAGGTAATGGTAACGTTGCATCTGGCAACTACTAATACTTTGCGTAGAGAAGAGGCTAGCATTACTGCTAGCCTTTTTTGATGTTGGGGTATTGATTTATCGGACGGTGCGTTTGTTTTGATTCCATTGAGATAATACTCCAGTAAGTGGAGTATTATCTGAGTTCTTGCATGATGAAGCTCGTAGCGATATTTATCTGCCAGACTTCAAGATTTATTGGCTTCCCCTATAGCGCAAATACGCATCCCGTAGTATTGTTCATTCAGCGGTAGCACTTGCTGCTGAAGAAATTAGATAATTGTTTTTAGCGGTTTATTATTGCCAATCTTTCACCTTAATTTTTAAGGGAAAAAGCGCGCTTTTGATATTATAAGTTCAAATTGCAAGCGCTTTGATTAAATAGCAAACGGTTGAGTGTTTTTGTCCAATTTTTTTTAATAAAGTGTTTGACATATTTTCGGTAAAACGTAATATGTGCCTCCGCAAGACGGTGAGGTGGCCGAGAGGCCGAAGGCGCTCCCCTGCTAAGGGAGTATGTGGTTTGTAGCTGCATCGAGGGTTCGAATCCCTCCCTCACCGCCATTCATTACAGGCCGACGGCCTTTTTTTTTCTTCGTAGCAAGAAGAATGTGATATATTTCACAACTTCATTCTTAATGAATGAACACCGTGCGTCCTTAGCTCAGCTGGATAGAGTACCTGGCTACGAACCAGGCGGTCGGAGGTTCGAATCCTCCAGGACGCGCCACTATTTAAGGGTCTGTTGATCCTCGTATTGACTAAGTTGATACTAAAACCCGTGCGCTCTTAGCTCAGCTGGATAGAGTACCTGGCTACGAACCAGGCGGTCGGAGGTTCGAATCCTCCAGAGCGCGCCACATTATTAAAAAAAGCCTCGTTTTTACGAGGCTTTTTTTATGTCTGCTTTATAAGTGTCAATCAAATGTTAAGGTTACTTAAGGTTTAACTTGTTGTATTTTAAGTAGTTATTGAATACTTCCTTGTTATTCCACCTTTCTCATATCATTTCTTAAAAAAGCTCCATTTAAGTCACCGTTTAATTCTCTGAACATTACATATTTGACAGATTTATGTGATCTGACAGGCGAATAATTAACCTAATGTGTGCGTTATCCGTAACAGAACCTTAAACAAAATTGACAAAGTTTTACCAATCGAGATAATCCAAGGGTCGGGATCACTATTCGCTGAAATCCTGTACATATGTCAGGATGACGAAGAAAGGAAGCAACATGACTAATATTGGAAGCCTGCTAGGAGATGCGGCGACTCTGATGATAACGGGGATGTCCGTTGTCTTTATTTTCCTAACTATTCTAGTTTACCTCGTTCGGTTGATGTCAAAACTGGTACCAGAAGAAGTACCAGAGCCGAACGCAGCACCTAAAAAAATTCAAAAATCACAATCAACCCCTTCAGCTGTTAGTCCACAGGTAGTGGCAGCAATTTCGGCCGCGGTTCATCAATACCGTGCGTCGACTGCTAAGTAGCATTTAAAGGATTAAAAAGGAGTTTATGAGCATGTCTAAACCACTAGCTATCACAGACGTGGTACTTCGTGACGCCCATCAGTCACTATTTGCTACTCGTATGCGTATCGAAGATATGCTGCCAATAGCGGCAGAACTGGATAAGGTCGGTTACTGGTCACTTGAGACTTGGGGCGGCGCGACTTTTGATTCGTGTATTCGTTTTCTTGGAGAGGATCCATGGGAGCGTCTACGTGAACTAAAGAAAGCGATGCCAAACACACCAATGCAGATGCTACTGCGTGGTCAAAACCTGTTGGGTTACCGCCACTACGCGGATGACGTGGTCGAAAAATTTGTTGAACGTGCCCATAAGAACGGCATGGACGTATTCCGTATTTTTGATGCGATGAATGATGTACGTAACTTTGAGAAAGCGGTGAAAGCAACAATTGATGTTGGTGGTCACGCTCAAGGTACTTTGTCTTACACAACCAGCCCTGTTCACAACTCAGATACTTGGGTTGATTTGGCTAAGCGTCTAGAAGACCTAGGTTGTCATTCACTATGTATCAAAGATATGTCTGGTTTATTAAAGCCTTACGAAGCTGAAGAGCTAATTACGCGTATTAAAGCGTCGTGTGATGTTCCTCTCGCACTGCATAGCCACGCGACAACGGGCCTTTCTACAGCAACAGCAGTTAAAGCTGTTGAAGCGGGGATCGATATTCTAGATACCGCTATCTCTTCAATGAGTTGTACCTACGGTCACACACCAACAGAAACGGTTGTGTCGATGCTAGAAGGTACAGATCGTGATACTAACCTTAAGCTGGATCAGATTGAGCCAATCGCTTCTTACTTCCGTGATGTTCGTAAAAAGTACGCGAAATGGGAAGGCCAACTAAAAGGTGTTGACTCTCGTATCTTGATTGCTCAAGTTCCTGGCGGCATGTTGACTAATATGGAAGGCCAGTTAAAAGAGCAAGGCGCTGCAGATCGTATGGATGAGGTACTTGAAGAGATCCCACGTGTACGTAAAGAGCTTGGCTACATTCCTTTGGTAACGCCAACTTCTCAAATCGTTGGCACTCAAGCGGTTATTAACGTACTGACCGGTGAGCGTTATAAGAGCATCACTAAAGAAACATCGGGTCTATTGAAAGGCGAATACGGTCAAGCTCCAGCTGAAGTGGATGCAGAACTGCAAGCTAAAGTATTAGATGGTGCGGAGGCGATTACTTGTCGCCCAGCAGATCTGCTGAAATCTGAAATGGATGAGCTAACGACTGATTTGCTGGAAAAAGCAAAAGCAGAAGGTATCTCTCTAGCGGAAGATACGGTAGATGATGTACTGACTTATGCACTGTTCCCACAAGTGGGTCTTAAGTTCCTTAAGAACCGTCGTAACCCTGAAGCATTTGAACCAGCGCCAACGGCAGAAACAGCGGATCCTGTGGCAGCAACTGTACCAGCTCTTGTATCTGGTGGCATAGAGAGCTACAGCGTGAAGGTGGATGGTCAAGTTTATGATGTAGAAGTTGGCCCACAAGGTGAACTGAAGTCGGTAGCACCATCAGCAAAACCAGCTCAAGCGGTACAAGCTGCACCCTTAGCGGCTTCTGACGCTGAATCGGTTCCTGCTCCACTGGCGGGTAACATCTTTAAAGTGAACGTTCAGGCTGGTGCTGAAGTGGCTGAAGGCGACGTCCTCCTTATTCTTGAAGCGATGAAGATGGAAACGGAAGTTCGTGCTGCTCGTGGTGGTATCGTCCAAGAGCTAAATGTTAAAGAAGGCGATGCAGTTACTGTAGGCGCTCCACTACTAAGCCTAGCGTAAGGGAGTACCATGGAAGGATTGATGACCTTATGGTCTGAAACAGGGATTGCTAACTTTGAGTTCGGCCAGATCTGCATGATGCTAGTCGGTTGCTTGCTGTTGTTTTTGGCAATCCGCAAAGGATTTGAACCTTTACTGCTGCTACCTATTGGTTTTGGTGCTGTATTGGCCAATATTCCAAATGCTGGATTTACTGATCCGGGCGGTTTGTTGTACTACGTCTACTACATTGGTATCGAAACGGGGATTTTCCCACTGCTGATCTTTATGGGCGTGGGCGCGATGACGGACTTTGGTGCGTTGATCGCTAACCCTAAAACCTTGTGGTTAGGTGCTGCTGCTCAGTTCGGTATTTTCGCGACACTGTTTGGTGCGATCTTGCTGAACTACATTCCAGGCATGGAATTTACGATGGCAGATGCTTCTTCAATCGCAATCATCGGTGGTGCAGATGGCCCAACGGCTATCTTCTTAGCGAGTAAGCTCTCTCCTGATCTGTTAGGTGCGATTGCCGTAGCGGCATACAGCTACATGGCTTTAGTTCCTATTATTCAGCCGCCAATCATGAAGGCGTTAACGTCTCCTGAAGAGCGTAAAATTAAGATGGCTCAGCTTCGTCACGTAAGCAAAGGTGAGAAGATCCTTTTCCCACTTGCAGTGTTACTGATGACGATCTTGTTCCTACCTTCAGCGACACCACTGGTTGGTATGTTCTGTTTAGGTAACTTAATGCGTGAAGCGGGCGTGGTTGATCGTCTATCGAAGACGGCACAAAACGAACTGATCAACGTTGTGACTATCTTCCTTGGTTTGGGCGTAGGTTCTAAGCTTCAAGCAGATACCTTCTTAAACTTAGAAACGCTAGGTATTCTAGGCTTAGGTGCGGTGGCGTTCAGTATCGGTACTGCAGGTGGTGTGTTGATGGCGAAGCTATTAAACCGTTTCTCGAAAGAGGATATCAACCCATTGATTGGTGCAGCTGGTGTATCAGCGGTTCCAATGGCAGCTCGTGTTGTGAACAAGGTTGGTCTTGAGGCAAATCCTCAAAACTTCTTGCTGATGCACGCAATGGGGCCGAACGTAGCAGGTGTACTAGGTAGTGCGGTTGCGGCGGGTATTCTATTAGCGCTAGTCGGTTAATGGATAGCTAGGTCATGTATCGTTACGTTAGTTGGTCGTCAATTGACGAATGAGCGTTAACTTAGCCCTATAAAATGGTTTATAGTCGAAGGGATGCTTGTGCATCCTTTTTTATTCGTTAGGTTTTAACTAATTGGGACGTGTTTAAATGGAAAATAGACAGATAGCGATTACCGAGTTTGGTGGGGTGGAAAACCTTGTACTTCAAACCCGTGCAATACCAGAGCCTAAAGCTGGCGAAGTAGTGGTTAAGGTCTCTTTTTCCGGCGTCAATCCGATAGATGTTAAAACTCGTGCAGGGCTAGGTTGGGCGGCTGCACAAAACAAAGATAACCTACCTTGGGTACCAGGCTACGATATCGCGGGACAAGTGGTTACGTTAGGTGAACAGGCTGAGCGTTTTACTGTTGGTGATAATGTGGCGGGCTTTATCGGCTTCCCATTGCAAGGCGGTGGCTACAGCCAATATGTGTGTGTACCTGAAACTGCGCTGAGCATCATTCCTAATTCTGTAACGTTAGAAGCGGCAGCTGCTCTCCCTTTGGCGAGTCAAACGGCGGCACAAGCGCTGAATAAAGCGGAAGTGAAAGAGGGTGATCGCGTACTCATCTTAGCGGGGGCAGGTGGTGTTGGACACATTGCTGTTCAAATCGCCGTTGCAGCAAAAGCTGAGGTTTATACTACTTGTAGTGAAGCAAACCTTGATTACCTAGCAACGCTAGGTGCCCATGCTATCAACTATAAATTTGCTCCAGCGTCTGGACGTGTATCGGATATTGACGTGCTGATTGATTTAGTGGGGGGCGATACGGCGCTTGATGCGATGAAGTGCCTGAAGGATGGCGCAAGAGTGGTTACCGTTCCGACCCTATCGGCAGAGTTAATCTGCGAGAAGGCAAAACTTTTAGGTTTCACAGCATCAGGTATGTTGGTGGAACCTAACCCAGAGCAAATGGATACTATGCTTTATATGGTGAGTGTTGGATTGCTAAAAACAGAAATTCAAGGTATTTACCCGCTAGAAGAGGCGCAGTCGGCTCATCTGCAGGTAGAAACTGGACACACCAGAGGCAAAGTACTGCTTAAAATACAAGAAGGTTAATATGCAGTGCTAGAGTTCTTTAATTCTCTTTTCGAAAACATAGCGCTGTGGTTCTCTGATTCAGCGCTATGGGTCTTATTTATCAGTGGCTTCTTGAGTGCCACCTTGTTGCCCGGAGGCTCTGAAGCGAGCCTTGTCGCGGCATTGAGCTTAGATCAATTCTCAACATCGTCGATCATTCTGGTAGCGACACTTGGTAACACCTTAGGTGGCCTCACCAACTATTGGATTGGTTTGTGGTTGCCTAATCGAACTCAATCAGAAAAGCATGGTCATAAGGCTATGGCTTGGCTAAGCCGTTATGGTTACTGGATTTTACTATTTAGTTGGTTGCCCGTTATCGGCGACCCTTTGTGTCTAGCTGCTGGTTGGCTGAGAATGAAATTCATCCCTAGCGTTATCTTGATTGCGATTGGCAAAGCTGCTCGCTATAGCTTACTTGCTACTATCTATTTCGGTTTTTTCTAAGGAGAACCAATGAAAAAGGTTTTACTTGGTACATTTTCTCTTATCGCCATTGCCGGCTGTTCTTACAATGTACCTAGCTCAACATCCCTCTTTTCCTCATTACCAGAAGGTGTCACTCTTTTAGAAGAGGTTAAGCTTTCTAAAGATAAAGTGGTGATTCCTTACTCTAAGTATCAATTGGATAATGGCTTAACCGTTATTCTTTCTCCCGATGATTCTGATCCATTGGTGCATGTGGATGTGACTTACCATGTCGGTTCTGCACGTGAAGAGATAGGCAAGTCAGGCTTTGCGCATTTCTTCGAGCATATGATGTTCCAAGGCTCAGAGAACGTTGGTGACCAGCAGCACTTCAAGATCATTACCGAGGCCGGTGGTTCGTTAAACGGCACCACTAACCGTGACCGTACTAATTACTTTGAGACGGTTCCCTCAAACCAGCTTGAGAAAATGTTGTGGTTAGAGTCAGACCGAATGGGTTTCTTGTTGGATGCGGTTTCTCAGAAGAAATTCGAAGTACAAAGAGGCACGGTTAAAAACGAACGTGCTCAAAGCTATGAAAACCGCCCTTACGGTCTGATGTGGGAACGTATGGGTGAAGCGCTTTACCCTGAAGGACACCCATATTCATGGCAACCAATTGGCTATGTCGAAGATCTTGACCGCGTCGATGTGAATGACCTCAAGGCATTCTTCCTGCGTTGGTACGCCCCAAATAATGCGGTTCTGACAATCGGTGGTGATATCGATGTTGACGATACGCTTGAGTGGGTTAATAAATACTTTGGTCCGATCCCGAAAGGTCCAGAGGTTGAGCCTGCTGAGAAACAACCTGCGGTACTAACGGAAGATAAGTACATCACCCTAGAAGATAATATTCGTCAGCCAATGGTATTGGTTGGTTGGCCAACGACTTATCGCGGCGAAGAGACCCAAGCGTCACTGAATGCGCTGTCTAACGTTTTAGGTTCTGGTACTAACAGTTACCTTTACCAAAACTTAGTGAAGACACAAAAAGCAGTGAGTGCAGGCTCATTCCACGATTGTGCTGAGTTGGCATGTACCATGTATGTATATGCGATGGGTAACTCAGGTAAAAAAGGTGACTTAACGGCGCTCAATAAAGAGTTAATGGATACCTTAGATAAGTTCTCGAAAGAGGGAGTTCAACAAGAGCGCCTAGATCAGATTACCGGAATGGCTGAAGCGGATGCGGTTTTTGCACTGCAAAGTGTTAAAGGTAAAGTGTCGCAATTGGCATCTAACCAAACTTTCTATGGTCAGCCAGATCGCATTGAGTCCCAGCTAGATCAAATCCGTGCCGTCACGCCTGAAAGCGTGAGCAAGGCCTACCAAGATTTCATCGAAGGTAAGCATAAGGTGACTTTGAGTGTGGTTCCGAAAAAACAGCTTGATTTAGCCGTTCGAGAAGCAACATTTACCACGCCACCACGTACTTTGCCTGAATACAATAAAGTAACGGAAGACCAACTGAACTTCAGAAGAGCAACGGATACCTTCGATCGAAGTGTGATGCCTGAGGTGACCTTTGGTGTCGAAGCGACAATGCCAGAGCTGTATCGCATGCACTTTGCAAACGGTACTGATTTGATTGGTACTGAAACCAGCGAAACGCCGACGGTACAAATGCAAATCCAACTACCTGCAGGTGAGCGTTATGTTCGTAAAGGACAAGAGGGCCTAGCAAACCTAACAGCCGCTATGATGGAAGAGGGCTCTACTAAACGAACGGTTGAAGAGTTACAGGCGACCCTAGATAAGTTGGGTAGCAGCGTGAGTATCAGTGCTGGTAGTTACACCACAGATATTTCAATTTCTACGCTAGAGAAAAACCTGCCTCAAACCTTAGCGATCGTGCAAGAAGTTTTGCTTGAGCCTAAGTTCGATGAGCAAGACTTTGAACGTGTTAAGAAACAGATGCTAGAAGGGGTGGTGTATCAGCATCAACAACCAAGCTGGATGGCATCTCAAGCAACCCGTGAAGTGCTTTTTAGCGATAGTATTTTTGCTCGTGCGAGTGATGGAACTAAAGAGTCTCTAGAATCGTTAACTCTGGGCGATGTAAAACAGTTTTACAGTCAACACTATACTCCGGAGGGAGCTAATATTGTTATTGTAGGGGACATCTCGAAGAAAGAGATTGGAAAGCAGCTACAATTCTTTGAGGAGTGGCAAGGCGAGGCGGCACCGCTGACACGCCCACAAATTGTCAAAGACCTAACTGAGCAGCGTTTGTATTTAGTTGATAAGCCGGGTGCGCCACAAAGTATCGTTCGCTTAGTTCGTAAAGGTCTGCCTTTTGATGCTACGGGTGAGTTGTATAAGAGTCAATTGGCTAACTTTAACCTAGCGGGTAACTTTAATAGTCGCATCAACCAGAACCTACGCGAAGACAAAGCATACACTTATGGTGCGAGTGGTTACTTTGCCAGTACTCGTGAAACGGGGGTAGTAGTATTTAACGCACAGGTAAGAGCCAACACGACTGTGCCATCGATTCAAGAGTTTATTAATGAACTGAATGAGTTTAGCCAAAGTGGATTAACTGACGAAGAGGTGAAATTTATGCGCCTTGCCGTCGGTCAACAAGATGCACTCAAATACGAAACGCCAAGTCAGAAAGCTGGGTTGTTAAGTAATATTGTTGCATTGAGCCTTGATGATGATTACCTACAACAGCGTAATCAGATAGTTGAGACGGTCTCAAAAGAGACATTGAATGAACTATCGAGGAAATGGTTCGACCCGAATGATTATCAAATAATTGTGGTTGGTGATGCGGCTTCGCTTCGCCCGCAATTAGAAAAGTTAGATATTCCAATAGAAGAGCTTGAAATCATTCGTTAGAGTACACATTAAAGGGGAGGGAAGAGACTCTACTTTTCTCCTCCAACCTAATTTATGATAGTTCTAATCAGAACGATATAAGATAAGTGAACTGAATTTTGACTGATTTTGCTGCGCGACTAAAGCAAGTTGCAACCAACCCTAAGACCTTCTCTCAATTTGGTCGTGGTGTTGAAAGGGAAACATTGCGCTACACGGAAGATGGGCACCTTGCTACTGGGCCGCACCCTAAGGCTTTAGGATCTGCGTTAATGAACGAGTGGGTAACGACCGATTTCTCTGAGTCGCTACTGGAATTTATTACACCTGTTTCAAACGACGTTCCTACTCTTTTGAATCAGTTGTCTGATATTCATCATTTCACACAAACCAAGTTAGACGGTGAAAAACTGTGGCCGCTCTCTATGCCTTGTTATGTTGGTAGCGAAGACCACATTCAGCTTGCGCAATACGGCACGTCTAACAACGGTAAAATGAAAACGTTATATCGTGAGGGCCTAAAACGCCGTTACGGTAGCTTGATGCAGATTATCTCTGGCGTTCACTTTAACTTTTCTTTCCCTGAAAGCTTCTGGGATAGCTTGTTTGGTGAACAAACAGAACAAGAGCGTAGTGACGCAAAATCAGATGCTTACTTTGGTTTGATTCGTAACTACTACCGTTTTGGTTGGTTAATCCCATACTTCTTCGGTGCTTCACCAGCATTGTGTTCATCTTTCATCAAAGGAAGAGAAACGAATTTACCTTTTGAAAAGGTTGGTGGGACACTGTATCTACCAAAAGCAACGGCTCTTCGTCTGAGTGATCTTGGTTACACTAACAGCGCGCAAAGCGTATTGAAGATTGGCTTTAATAGCCTAGAGCAGTACCTTGAGGGCTTGAATCAAGCGATTCGCACTCCATCAGAAGAGTTTGCTGAAATTGGCGTTAAGGTTGAGGGCGAATACCGTCAGCTTAATAGCAACGTATTGCAAATTGAGAATGAGCTTTACGCACCTATCCGTCCTAAGCGTGTGGCGAAGAGTGGCGAGAAACCATCTGAAGCGCTGGCTCGTAGCGGTGTTGAGTACATCGAGGTTCGCTCTCTAGACGTAAACCCATTCAGCTCAATCGGTATCACGGAGCAACAAGTTCGCTTCTTAGATCTATTCCTAACCTGGAGTGTTCTAACTGACTCTGCTGAGATGGATAACTGTGAGCTTGAATGTTGGCGCGACAACTGGAACAAGGTGATCCTAGAAGGTCGTCAAGTCGGTCTAGAGCTGCAAATTGGTTGTTACGGTGAGCGCTTATCTCTGCAAGATTGGGCGAAGCGCGTGTTCAAAGATCTACGCTCAATTGCTGAGATGATGGATGCTGAACAAGGCGGTCGAGCTTACCAAGAAACCTGCGATACGCTTGAAGCTTGGATTGATAACCCAGAGCTAACCATTTCTGGCCAATTGTTAGAAGAGACTAAAAAGTTAGGTGGCTTAGGTAAAGTTGGCTGCGCGCTAGGTAAAACGTACGCACAACAACACAAAGCACACCAATACAAAGTGTATTCAGCTGAGTTGATGGAAGCAGAGGTTCAACGCTCTGTGATTGCTCAGCAGCAAAGTGAAGAAGCGAGTACTCAAGATTTTGACAGCTTCTTAGCGGAATATTTTTCGTATTTAAAAGCATAGCGAGACGTTGGTGGAAAGGAAGCAAGCCTTATTAGGTAAGCCTATTCGTGCGAGTAGTAAATGGTTACCTGTAGTCACTGTCGGTGTTGTCTCTAGCCTTTTGGTTGGTTGTGCAACACCACCACCGAAACAGCAAGACAACCTATGTAGCATCTTCAGAGAGCATCCATCGTGGTACGAAGATGCCTTAGATATGCAAGAAGAGTGGGGCACTCCCATCAACGTGGCGATGGCTTTTGTAAAACAAGAGAGTAGCTTCCGTCATGATGCGCGCCCACCAAAAGATTACATTCTTGGTTTCATTCCTTGGGGGCGTGTAAGCAGCGCTTATGGCTATGCTCAAGCTCAGGACCCTGCTTGGGAAGATTTCCAAAAAGCGACCAACCATGGCGGCTCAAGAACCAACTTTGATGATGCGCTGATGTTTATAGGCTGGTACACCAGCGAAACGCGTCGTCAACTCGGTATCTCGCTGTGGGACCCATATAACCAGTACTTGGCTTACCATGAAGGTCGTGGTGGTTATAAGCGCAAATCGTATAACAGCAAACCATCTTTAATTAAGGTGGCTCGTAAAGTCGAACAGCAAGCAAAAGATTATGGCTGGCAACTGAAACAGTGCCGCAAAGAACTAGAAGACAATCGGAGTTGGTTTTTCTAAAGCCAACCGTCACGGAGAATAGCAATGCCTTTATTAGATAGTTTTACTGTAGATCACACTCGTATGAACGCACCGGCAGTTCGTGTTGCGAAAACAATGCAAACTCCAAAGGGAGATACCATCACGGTATTTGACCTGCGTTTTACTGCACCAAACAAAGATATCCTATCTGAGAAAGGTATCCACACTCTAGAGCATCTATACGCTGGTTTCATGCGTGCTCAACTGAACGCTTCAGACGTAGAGATCATCGATATTTCACCTATGGGCTGTCGTACAGGTTTCTACATGAGCCTGATCGGTACACCTTCAGAGCAGCAAGTGGCTGATGCTTGGTTAGCGGCAATGCAAGACGTGCTGAAAGTTGAGAGCCAGAATAAGATCCCTGAGCTGAACGAATACCAGTGTGGTACAGCAGCAATGCACTCTTTAGACGAGGCGAAAGAGATCGCGAATGCCATCATCGCTGCTGGTATCTCAGTAAACAAGAACGACGAGCTAGCACTGCCAGAGTCGATGCTTAAAGAACTTAAAGTCGATTAATCATTAGAGTTTATTCTCGATGAGTAAGGTATCAAAGGCCCGGTTCATTGAACCGGGCCTTTTGATATCTTATGTAGTGGGTCAGGGTTGAGTACTATCTGGACCTGTTATCCATTTACGATCTGTGGAAACACACGTACTAGCTTAATGCGGTTCTCTTCAAGCTCTACTATCTCCATTGGATGACTGGCAACCTGAACACTTAGGTGGCTCTCTGGAATGTCTTCCAGATGTTCTAGTATCAAACCATTTAACGTTCTAGGACCATCGGTTGGGAGAGCCCACTGCAAACCTTTGTTGATATCACGAATGTTCGCACTACCTTCAATTAGGAAGCTGCCGTCGCTCTGCGGTGTGATTTCATCAGACAAACTTGGCGCAATTGAAGTGGTAAACTCACCGACAATTTCTTCTAGAATATCTTCTAATGTCACCAAGCCATTGATATCACCGTACTCATCAACGATTAGACCGATGCGCTGTTTGTTGCGTTGGAATTTTAGCAGCTGAATATTGAGTGGGGTTGCTTCAGGAATGAAGTAGATTTCGTCTGCGGCACGCAGCAGAGTCTCTTTGTTGAATTCGTTTTTTTCAAGCATCAAACGATACGCTTCGCGCAGCCTTAGCATGCCAACTACTTCATCAATTTGGTCACGATAAAGAACAACTCGGCCATGAGGGGAGTGGGTCAGCTGGCGAACGATGGATTTCCAATCATCATTAATGTCGATACCGGTAATCTCGTTACGAGGCACCATGATATCGTTCACGGTAACGTGCTCTAAATCTAGAATAGACACCAACATATCTTGGTGACGTTGAGGTATTAGATTGCCCGCTTCATTTACAACGGTTCTTAGCTCTTCAGAGCTCAAATGATCGGTCGCGTCGTGACTGGCTTTGACACCCAGAATACGAATGAAGCCATTGGTAATGAAGTTCACTAATATCACCAGTGGTGACAGTACCTTCATCAGAAACATTAGCAAGATGCTGCTAGCGTAGGAGACACGTTCAGGAAACAGAGAAGCGATGGTTTTTGGTGTGACCTCAGCGAATACGAGGATCACGAGAGTTAGGGTACCAGTTGCGACAGCCACGCCCATGTCCCCGTAGATACGCATACCAAGAATGGTTGCGATTGCAGAAGCGAGAATGTTGACAAGATTGTTGCCGATGAGAATAAGGCCTATCAACCTGTCGGGGCGGTTCAGAAGTTTTTCTACGCGCTTTGCACCTTTATGACCCGTATTGGCCAAGTGCTTTAAACGGTAGCGGTTCAAGGACATCATGCCCGTTTCGGAACCAGAGAAATAACCAGAAATTACAATGAGACACGCGAGTAGCGCAAATAAGATACCCGTTGATATGTCGTCCAAAACTATTCTTTTCCTATTTGTGTATCTTTATTAATTTATGACTGAACATGGTCGAGATGTCAATTGAATCTATCTGACTCAATATTTTAAAGGCAGGTATGCGTGACCTTGCCTTTAATTTGGGTGTTATCTCAAGATGATTTCCTGAACGAAGCGGCTACCGAAGTAGGCTAATGTGAGCATGCTAGCACCTGCAAGGGCGAACCAAGTTACCTTCTGACCACGCCAACCTTTTTGGTAATGACCCCATAGAAGAATGGAGTAGATAACCCAAGCAATAAAAGACAACACGGCTTTGTGTGCTTTACCTTGAGCAAACATGTCTTGTACGAAGACGAAGCCAGTCAACAAGGTACCCGTTAATAGGCCATTACCTATTAGGATGATCTTGAAAAGCTGCCTTTCAACCATCATTAATGGAGGTAGGTTAGGGTTGATAACCAGTGCTTTCTTCTTTTTAAGTTTATGATCTAGCCACGCAAGTTGCAGTGCGTATAGAGCACCAATAGTGAGCGTTGCGTAAGAGAACAGCGCCAAAGAGATGTGCATCAGCAGTTTTGGATCATTCTCTAAATGTTTGATAAAGGTACTTGGAAGAAAAGTTGCCGCCATCAAGTTCAGTGCTGCGAAGCTATAAACCACAGGAAGAATGAACCACAGTCTGGTTTTGAGCATAGCACCGCTCATCACTAGAGAAATGATTAAACTGATCAGTGAAGCAACGTTTAAGATACTAAGGTTTTGACCACTGGCATTAAAGATTAAATCGCCAAGCAACCAAGCATGGAAAGCTAGAGCAAGTAATGCGCTGATAAACACCGTTTTTACACGGATTCCTGTTTGGTGCACGAGACCTGGAATGATCGTGGAAATCGCCATTGTATAAAGAAAGGCTGCTGCGCTCGCAATAAGACTGTCCATGGTATCCATTAAAATGATTACTAATTGGTGAATTATACCTTGCATCGCTCTTTGGGGCTATGGTGAACCTCACTCAATTCCAAGTGAACACCGTCTCACATCACAAGCGTGGATGATTAACGCTCTACAACGGGTATGACTCTAATCCACGCTAATGTATACTCAACTTAATAGTCGCAGGATTGAGCGAAGAGAAAACTATGTTTGATAATTTAACGGATCGTCTATCCAAAACGCTGAAGAATATCAGCGGTAAAGGTCGTCTGACCGAAGACAATATTAAAGATACGCTACGAGAAGTCCGTATGGCGCTTCTTGAAGCGGACGTGGCACTGCCAGTTGTTCGCGATTTTGTTAAGCGCGTAAAAGAAGGCGCTGTGGGTGTTGAGGTTTCTAAATCTCTAACACCTGGCCAAGAATTCATTAAGATCGTTCAAGCTGAACTTGAAGCTGTAATGGGTGAGTCTAACGAAGCTCTTAACCTAGCAGCGCAACCGCCAGCAGTTATCTTAATGGCTGGTCTACAAGGTGCGGGTAAAACCACATCGGTAGGTAAGCTATCTAAGTTGCTGACAGAGCGTGACAAGAAGAAAGTATTGGTTGTGTCTGCCGACGTTTACCGTCCTGCGGCGATCAAACAACTTGAAACGTTAGCTAGCGATGTTGGTGTTGACTTCTTCCCATCTTCGGCTGACCAGAAGCCTATTGATATCGCTAACGCTGCAATCGACCACGCGAAGAAGAAATTCTACGACGTGCTACTTGTCGATACCGCAGGTCGTTTGGCGATTGATGAAGAGATGATGGGCGAGATCCAAGAGCTTCATACTGCAATCAACCCAGTTGAAACTCTATTCGTTGTTGATGCTATGACAGGTCAAGATGCGGCGAATACGGCAAAAGCCTTTGGTGATGCGCTTCCACTAACCGGTGTTATCTTAACGAAAGTAGATGGTGATGCGCGTGGTGGTGCAGCGCTGTCTGTTCGTCATATCACAGGTAAGCCAATCAAATTCTTAGGTGTTGGTGAGAAAACTGACGCACTAGAACCATTCCACCCTGATCGTGTGGCTTCTCGTATCTTAGGTATGGGTGACGTTCTGTCACTTATTGAAGACCTACAGAAAAACGTTGATACCGAGAAAGCAGAGAAACTGGCTAAGAAGTTCAAAGAGAAGAAAGGTTTTGACCTTGAAGACTTCCGTGAACAACTAGGTCAGATGCAAAACATGGGCGGCATGATGGGCATGATGGATAAGCTTCCAGGCATGTCTCAGCTACCAGACAATGTGAAAGATAAAGTTGATGACAAGATGTTCAAGCAGATGGAAGCGATCATCAACTCTATGACCATGAAAGAGCGTCAACGTCCTGAGCTAATTAAAGGCTCGCGTAAAAAACGTATTGCCGCTGGTTCTGGTACACAAGTACAAGATGTAAACCGCATGCTTAAGCAGTTCACCCAAATGCAGAAGATGATGAAGAAAATGCAGAAAGGTGGCATGAAAGGCATGATGCGTAACATGCAAGGTATGATGGGCGGCATGGGTGGTATGGGCGGCGGCTTCAACCCGTTCGGCCGATAATCGCCTAACGTAACCTATAGCACCTTTACTTTTCATAGTGTTATCTGTGTCACAGAAAGAATATAGACACTATGTTGGTGAAAAAATAGCTAAACCCCTTGCATTGCCCCGGAATAAGAGTAAAATTCCGGGGCTTTAATTTGGCACGAGACCCCAAGCTGTTTAGCGATAAATGGTTATTGGGGTTAATTATTTTATTAAGAAAGCAAAGAGGACGACATGGTAACCATTCGTTTGGCACGTCACGGCGCTAAGAAGCGTCCATTCTATCAAATCGTAGTTGCGGATAGCCGTAACGCTGCAACTGGCCGTTTCATCGAGAAAGTAGGTTTCTTTAACCCTACTGCTCAAGGTCAAGAAGAAGGTCTACGTCTAGACCTAGATCGCGTTAACCACTGGGTTGGTCAAGGCGCATCTCTATCTGATCGTGTAGCTAAGCTAGTTAAAGACGCTCAAAAAGCGGCTTAATTCTTTTTTAAAGAGAAATAGCTTATGTCGATGAAGGGTAAAGAAACGATGAGCAAGCAAGACGAAAAAATTGTTATGGGCAAGTTTGGTGCTACCTATGGCATTCGTGGCTGGCTTAAAGTTTTTTCCTACACAGACAACGCTGAAAGCATATTTGATTACTCTCCTTGGTACGTTAACCAAAAGGGGAAGTGGGTTGAATTCAAAGTAGAAAGCTGGAAGCGCCATAACAAAGGTATGGTGTGTAAGCTAGAAGGTTTTGAGGTTCGCGAGGACGCTCATCTACTGACTAACTTTGAAATTGCTATAGACCCTGCTTCATTACCTGAATTGTCAGAAGAGGAATTCTACTGGCGTGAATTGTTTGGTATGCAAGTAGTAACCACTACAGGTTACGATTTAGGTGTCGTTACCGACATGCTAGAAACTGGCTCAAACGATGTTCTAGTAATCAAAGCAAATCTTAAGGATGCTTTCGGACAAAAGGAACGGTTAGTACCGTACCTTGAAGAGCAAGTGATCAAGAAAGTTGATCGCGAAGCTCAACGGATCGAAGTTGACTGGGATCCTGGATTCTAACTTTAAAATCATAGAGCGAGAGAACACATGTGGGTTGGCGTAATTAGCCTATTTCCTGAAATGTTCCGTTCAGTTACTGATTTTGGAGTAACGGGTCAAGCGGTAAAGAAAGGTCTTTTATCTATTGAGACATGGAATCCTCGCGATTTCACTCATGATAAACATCGCACTGTTGATGACAGACCTTACGGTGGTGGTCCTGGCATGTTAATGATGGTTCAGCCTTTGCGCGACGCTATCCAAACTGCCAAACAAGCATCACCGGGAAAGACGAAAGTTATCTATCTTTCACCTCAAGGTCGTAAACTCGACCAAAAAGGTGTTGAAGAGCTGGCAACAAACAAGAATTTACTTCTTATTTGTGGTCGCTACGAAGGGGTAGATGAGCGCATCATTCAATCTGAAGTCGACGAAGAATGGTCGATTGGGGATTTTGTGATGACGGGTGGTGAACTGCCAGCCATGACGCTGATTGATTCAGTATCTCGGTTTGTACCGGGTGTACTGGGAGATTTCGCATCAGCAGAAGAAGACTCTTTTGCAAATGGTTTGCTAGATTGCCCTCACTATACGCGCCCTGAGGTACTAGACGATAAAGAGGTGCCTTCGGTACTCAAGTCTGGAAACCATAAGGACATTCGTCGCTGGCGATTAAAACAATCGTTGGGCCGAACTTGGCTAAGAAGACCAGAACTCCTGGAAAACCTAGCTCTGACTGACGAACAGGAACAATTACTGGCTGAATTCATTAAAGAGCAACGCTCTTAACGAAAAGCAAGCAGTAACCTATTAAATTTAGTATCAGTTTATTCTAGGAATTTATACAAATGAGCAACATCATTAAAGCTCTTGAAGAAGAGCAACTAAAATCAGACCTTCCTAAATTCGCACCAGGTGACACTGTTGTAGTGAAGGTTAAAGTAAAAGAAGGTGACCGTGAGCGTCTACAGGCTTTCGAAGGCGTAGTAATCGCTATTCGTAACCGTGGTCTTCACTCTGCATTCACAGTTCGTAAGATCTCGAACGGTGAAGGTGTAGAGCGTGCGTTCCAAACTCACTCTCCAATGGTTGATAGCATCGAAGTTAAACGCCGTGGTGCAGTACGTCGTGCCAAGTTGTACTACCTACGTGAGCGTTCTGGTAAGTCTGCTCGTATTAAAGAGAAGCTTGCTAAGAAGTAATTCTTTTTGCATTCTATCGATAAAAGCGGAGCCATTTGGCTCCGCTTTTTTGTATCTGCTATTTATAGCTTTGTAAGTAAGCGACCCGCAACTCGTTCATCCCTCATTCTTTGGGATTATGGGAGGTTTGAGTTACTGAGTTACTGAATGAAACTAGAGGAAGCGATACTAGGACTACTTTGGCCGTCACTCCCTAGACTGACGAAGGAAGGAGTAGGGAATCTCTTTTGGCAAACACCAAGCTGGCGGACATAAAAAAGGATTGACGCAAAACGCCAACCCTTAATAATTCTTCTCGAATCTTAGAACTGCTCTTCTGACCAACCATCGCTATCAGACATATCTGGTGCGCCAGCGATACTGTTCTCTTCGTCTGCCCACTCACCGAAATCAATCATCTGACATTGTTTACTGCAAAACGGACGATGTGGGCTCTGTTCACCCCACTCAACATCAGTCTGACATTGTGGGCATTTAACGATGGTGATTTTGTTCGACATAGTGATTCTTAATTAGAGGGGGTAATAAAACTGAGTTAGGCTCAAGTGGCAACTCAAGCCAAACGCTAAAAGGAATAAATTAGGTGCAGATAGCTAGCTCAAATTCGATATCTTGAGTACAGGCTTGGCCTGTTTCAAAGCTCATGAATTTAACCGCAAAGCGATTTTTGTGCCCTGAGATCATTGGGTAGGCACCGTATTGCATCGGAATAGATAGACGAAGAATATTCGCTTCTTCAGCATCGCTTTGGAAGAAGCCAGCACGAGCGATTTGCTCTTTGAAGTGGCCAGTTTCTCGAGTTAGCTTTAACCATAGCGTTAGCGCTTCATACAGAGGCTGTAGGCTATCCATCCACGCTTTGGCATCTCTCATTCTCTTATCAAGAGGGAGGTGTAACCAATAATGCAGTGCCGGTAAGTCAAAGCAACATGAACCGCCTGGCAGATTAAAACGCTGGCGAATCGCACTTAGGAAGCGATCTTCTTTAAGAGATTGGCCAAAACGCTCTGAGTGCATTAAATCACGATAAATATTGCCAATGTCATTGAGCAGTGACGTAAGCATCTCTTGATCGACACCTTCGACGTCTAACCAGCTTTTGTAGGTTACACGTTGCTTCTCAAGATCTTTTGCAAGTTCGCTCTTGAGTTGGATCTGCTCGAAGATTTCAATCAGATCAAAGATAGAGCGGAAAAAGAGTTGATACTGTTGAGCATCGGAAAATGTAGAAGACAGGTGTAACTGCCTCAAGAGTGATTCCACTCTTAGGTAGATGCGTGTTTTCTCATTTAGAGGATGTTCAAATTTGTGGGTGATCATCGAGCAAGCCTTCATTCAACATAGTTCTATTCTGACCCATCTACTGTGCTGATTGCCAGATACTTTTTATGTAAATCTGTGATTTGCGGCAAAAGTTCTTGGTTTTTAGTATGGTTTTTAATCACGTCATCTGCAACTGCCAAACGTTGTTCTCTTGAAGCTTGTGATTTCAAAATTGATGCAACTTGTTCCCTAGAAACATTGTCCCGGTTCATCGTTCGTTCAATCTGCACTTCGGTAGGCACATCAACAATTAATACGCGATCCGTCATGCCTTGCATCTGGTTTTCAACCAATAGAGGTACGACTAATAAACCATAGGGCGAGGTAACTTTAGACAGGTCACTGTCAATTTTTTCACGAATCATGGGATGAAGAAGATCATTTAGCCATTGCTTTTGCTCTGGCTCTGAGAAGATCAGCTCGCGTAGCTTAGCTCGGTTGAGCGTACCATCTTCAAGTAAGATAGCCTCGCCAAAGTGTTCGGTAATCTGCTTTAAGCCTTCACTACCCAGAGCGACCACTTCGCGTGCCACGATATCTGCGTCAACAATATCAATGCCAAAGTGTTCGTTGAATAGGTTAGCGACGGTCGTTTTACCACTGGCGATACCGCCACTTAATCCGATAATGATTGCCATGGTCACATTCCTAGTACTGAAGTGAAATACCAACCCATGATGTCGTTGCCACACATCAAACTCGCCCAGCCAGCAATTGCAAGGTAAGGGCCGAATGGGAAGGCTTTATCGATGCCTTGCTGTTTCAAGCGTAACTGAATCAACCCAAACATTAGGCCAACAAGAGAAGACAACAGGATGATCATTGGAAGGTGCTGCCAACCAAGCCATGCACCAAGTGCGGCTAGTAACTTGAAGTCACCGTAACCCATGCCTTCTTTGCCTGTCAGTAGCTTGAACAGCCAGTATACTGACCATAAAGCGAGGTAACCAGCGATGGCGCCGACTACGGAGTCTTGAAGCGATACTGGGCTGATATCAAATAAGGCTAAAGCGATACCAAACCAAACTAACGGTAAGGTAATTTGGTCCGGCAATAGCATGGTGTCGAGGTCGATGAAAGTGGCGGTAATTAACGCAAAGGTAAAAAATATCAGTGCAATAGCGTAAAAACTGAAACCAAAGTGACTCGCGACAACTGTGCAAAGTATTGCAGTCAGAAGTTCAACCAGAGGGTAGCGAATACTGATCGGAGTGTCACAACTGTGACACTTGCCCTTCAAGAATAACCAGCTTAACACTGGGATATTGTCGATGATTCTTAATTGAATGTTGCATTTAGGGCAGGTAGAGCGAGGAACACTGAGGTTGAATTTTCCTTCTGGCGCGGGAATCTTATATTGTGAGAAATACTCCGAGCACTCTTGTTGCCATTCACGTTCCATCATAATTGGTAAACGATGTATGACGACGTTAAGGAAGCTGCCAATCAGAAGACTAAAAATGAATGCTAATACGGGGAATAGCCAGGGATAGTAGTGAAATACTTCCATAGTGTCCTTTACCACTTAATCAAGATGAGTAGAGGTTTCTACTCATGGGTGTTTAGTTGCTTTTGGCTATCCTAACACACTCATAAGATTAAAGATCGGTAAGTACATTGCAACCACAAGACCGCCTACGATGGATCCTAAAAATACAATGATCAGAGGCTCTAATATTTTGCTCAGATTATCAACGGTATTGTCTACTTCAAACTCATAAATCGAAGCGACTTTGTTGAGCATATCATCAAGGTTACCTGACTCTTCGCCAATCGTCACCATCTGCAACATCATCTCAGGAAACGCATTGGTATTGCGCATGGCAATATACATGGGGATGCCAGCAGCGGTTTCACGATGTACCTCAATGATTGCCGATTCATAGTGCAGGTTTCCTGCGGTTTTGGCCGTGGTTTTTAGGCTCATGAGAATGGGAATACCAGAGCCGAAACTGGTTGATAGTGTTCGACTGAACTTGGCAATAGAGGCTTTGGCCATGACACCGCCTAGAACTGGAAACTTTAACCCTAAGCGGCTTGTAGATAATCGAATCGAGTAGGAACGCTGACGGAGTTGATAAATAACTACGCCTGCCAACCCTGCACCTATAAACGTATAAAAGCTGTATGCCTGCATCCAATGAGAAAGCTCAAGTACTTGCTGAGTAAACCAAGGGAGGTCGGCACCAAAGCCCGAAAACATAGACTCAAACTCAGGAATTTTCCTAATATCGATTTTGATTAAGAAATATTGTCAATTAGAGACTTGTAATATTGCCAGTGTTAGTGGAGTGCATCGCTTCAGATGTAAGTGGAACGATAGCAATGCAACTTAGTTTTTAGTCGAGCAAACAACCCAAACTCCATACCCAAAACCTATCTCGATCTGTACATTGGCTCGCTAGTTTTACCTCACACTAGTTTTACCTCAGACATCGGCACATTTCTGCCCCAAAACACGTTAGTGTAATTACTCACTAAAATCCTATTCACGCCATTTTGCCTTACATATGGTTATTTGAAAATGACTAGTTTTTGCTTGACTCAATTGCTCAGCAGTCTAACTCTTCAAGTTTGACCTCAACCATTGGAATCGTTGTTGTATATAGCTATGAAAGATTGCAAGATCCGAGCGTAGAACGCTACATATAGTGCTCTAACAAGCGTTTGGTCTACTAGACTTCGCAGAACTGGGAATTAGTGGTAATATGACTGTGGTTTTATATTTGGATAACTTACTGAGGTAAATATGGATTTTGCATATCAAATACGTATGAAGTTTGGAACAAGCCACAACGAACCTACTACATATCAGATTAAACAAATATCTAAAGAGTTGTTGAATCAACATCGCGCTGGCCTAATCAAATCAGATTCAGATGTATTTGAGATTGTTAAGAAGTATTGTCCTTCGGCTGGAACATGCCTTTACAAAGGTCAAGATCAATCCGATTTAAATACATTGTTAGCACTAGCTCGTGCTGTTGTAAATGAAGAGGACTAATTAATGTTGCTTGAATTTCAAAGAGCACTGGAAGAAACAGTTCGTATTGTTCAGTGGAGCCCTTCGACAGACCAACTCATAGAAATTGCGAACTTTATTCGATCAAACCCAAATGACTTGAAATATCTTTCGGCGTTTATTTGTGAAACGTGTGAAGACGTCACTTTAATGTTCTTAGAAGGGCAAGACTATTCAGATCTTAACAGTCTTCTGGTTTTAGCAAGGGCGGTGGTCGAAGAAAGTGAGTAGCTCAAATGAACTCAAAGTAATCGAGTTAACATCTAAGATTTCATCGCTTAAAGATGAATACTCTAAGGATTTGACTGCGTTTATTCAAACCAGTGGAAAATCCAAAGTAGAGAAACTCAATGGGTTACTCAAAGTGCAATCTTCAGGTAATAAGTATTTTAATTACATCGAGGACTTAATTGGAGATAGCGGCCTTCTTGGAGCACATGAAAAGAATGGGCATTGGCTCGCCTCATTAATAGAAAATACAACAGAGGCACTTAACTTAATCTGTGTTCACTATAGTGTTCTGCGAGACGGTGTTGCCAATTTTAGTGGCGATGAAGACTTGTTAAATTCAATAGAACCAACTTCAAAAGCCTTTTCAAACATGCAAAGGCTAGCTGCCTCTCACTTAAAATCTAAAGAGTGGAGAAGTATTAAAAACGAGTTTGAAAAGTGCTCGTTACCAACATATGGATTTAACAACCGGAGGTTGCCAGTCATGAACTCAACTATGCAAACAGTCTTGTCATTTACTTTTGGTGTTGTATTTGTAATCGTGCTTTTAGCTATTGCGTTTGTAGAACCTGATCCATCTAGCTTTCAATACAATGTTTTTAGGGTGGTTCTTTCTCTTGCTGCTGCCGGAGTTGTTGCAGTACTTCCGGGGTTCATTGAGGTTAAGTTTGGCAAGTGGTTACGTGCAACGGGAGCATTAGGTGTGTTTGTCGTTGTTTACTTCTATAATCCAGCGAGCTTGGTAACTGAACAGCAATCAGCCCAACCACCGATTGTCCACAAACGAGCTAGCTTTTAGGTCTAGCTCAGAAATGCCCCGAAATTGGTTTCGCTAAAAAGCCCACAATCACAGTCGATTAGTTTTTGACCTAATAGAACTAATCTGAAACCCAAACTCATAAAGAACTAAAAATGGGTATTAAAGTGCAGTTGTTCGTTCAAAGAAACTCGATGACTTTTGCTCTACAAATCACTCTTAAAACGTCACAAACTTACAAGGCGTTATGGAAGCATATCGGCCTTGATAAAGTGTCCAAAATCTTTGCTAAGAGCGTTTGAGGGGCTCTGAGGCGTGTTATTGGTAGCTAACTCGCACGTTTAACATTATAGGAATAATGAACACCTACAAATCAGCCTATACTCCTCGTTTTCTGATACTCAACTTTAC
>JAYYSE010000042.1:0-10117 GCA_036126475.1 Pseudomonadota bacterium
TACAAAACAGTCAAAGATACGCGAGTTAAACAGAAGTTTGAGGGGAAAAATCAGATTAAAGTGGATCTATTACGCCGCCAATCAGGTGGATCGATTACGGCACAAATGGGGTGGGTCCATTACGCCGCCAATGGAATGGATCCATAGCGGTGCCAATTAACAACAGGCCCAAGATAAATCTGACTTTGAATCTCTTTTAGTGCTTTGCTTAATGAATCATTTAACTGAAACTCAAATATGATGCATGCTACAGACGGAAGTATTCTGTGAAACGATAATGAAACATTTTTGACGTCTAGAGGTAGGCTTTCATCCACTTCAACAAAAGGATCGTAGACTCCTTGCTCTCTGGCTATATTGCCGAGATTATGCCAACTGCTTGCATGTAATTTATCTATAGACTCTTTAAGAGATGTAACAAACTTTTGTATGTTTTCATCTTTGGGGAAATATTGCTTCAATCCTTTAATTATATTGTTGAAGTCTTCGTGCTCAAAAGTTAAAACCAAAGTCATTTGACTTAGTTCGATATTGGATTCTTTAGGAGATGCTCGTCTTTCAGACTTTTTAGACGACCATTTTTTCTGTCTATCTCTAATATTCTGTAAACTTGAAATCGTGCCTTTCCTGAATCTCGGAAGGCCTTCGACTAAATCAAGGATTTTGGTTGAAATTTTGAGTTTTAAATTATCCATTTATAAACAGCAACCTTACTTCTATTTCTGTGCATAACAATTTACTACAGAGACTTCATAGTAACACCCATTCCCCCTGAAAAATTATATTCTGCATTTTTTATGGAAAAGAATATGAAATGTTCGCTTTGTATACCTTACTACCATTCTAGCGCGCGTACATATGCGGCAGCTTTTTGCACAACTCATTAGTTTAAAACGTAAACACTGAAGGTCTGCTCCTTGTCTAATGCCGCCTCTGCAACCATGGATATAAAAGTATGATACTTTTGCTCAGTATGATTGTTTTTTGTTTGGGTGATACTTTTTTGTCAATCTACAGCGGCTTTGCTAGTTTTGGCGTAGCAGTTCAACCAAATAGCTGTTTCGTTTATGTGAGTTGCTGTGGCTTCTGTGATAACCCTCAAATCATCCGAACTGCCAACTATATGAATTTCAGCCTCGGCTCTGGTAATTGCAGTATACAGCCACGCTCTATCAACGATTTTGCCTTTCTGTACTGCGATAATGATTCTTGGAAACTGCGAGCCTTGGGCTTTGTGTAGGGTTATTGCATAACCCAACTCCATGCAATCGAGCACAGATTGCGTGTCCTCTATAATATCACCAGTATCTAGCGTTACTTCGCCATAGCTTTCACCCGAAGACTCAACACTGGTTAGAGTGCCGAGCGAACCGTTTTGAATGCCTTTGTCATAGTGGTTTTGCGTAAATAGAATTGCATCATTCAATCTGAGGTTTTGAAAGAATCTCTCACCGTGCATTTCAAACTCAAGCCTGTCTCCATTAGGGTTGACAGCCTCTTGAGTCAGTTTATTAATGTCAGCAACGAGCGCTTTGGTCGGTGCCATAACACGACTGTTCTCAGGTGATTGCTGATACAAGTCACAACAGACTTGAGCAATGTCGCTCTTTGTCGTTTCGTGGAAGTGAATAGCGCCCGTACTTAGCTTCTCAGGCACGATTCCACTGTTTATAAGCTTCGAGTATTCGGGGATGCCCGTTGTGCCTTCCTGACGTTTCACAATTTCTAGCATGGTATTGGCAATAGCTTTAGACAGAACAATATCAGCAAGCACCTTTCCGCAACCTATTGGCGGCAACTGGTCTGGATCACCAGTGAAGATGATGCGAACTGATGGATGAATATGGTTGACCAGGCGATACATGGTTGGCAAGTCAATCATACTGGCTTCATCAATTACCAGAAGATGTTTTTGTTTGTCTGAGGTTGGCTCTATAGGGTCTTCACCCAATAACTTAGCGATAGTTGAGGTGATAAAACCAATTGACTCATGCAAGCGCATGGCAGCTCTGCCACTCAGGGCTACTGCGTGTATTTCAAATCCCATTTGATGGTAGGCTCGAAGTGCGGTTCTAAGTACCGTCGTTTTACCTGTGCCAGCTCCGCCCGTGATGCAACTCACCGCGTTATCTAAGCACGTTATTACTGCTTCAACCTGTTTTTTGGTTAGCTCGTATGGCAATTCACCAACCGCAGAACAATATGCAGAATTTGCATTTTCGTCATAAAGGTTGTTTTGATTGGCTAACGCTTTAAGTCGTTTGGCAACGACATTCTCCATCAACAACTGCGCCATAGGATGGTAGGTGCCAGTGTCAGGATTAAGGATGTATTGCGCTTTGTCGTGACCTGCCTTGAACGCTGCCGCAACTAGCTCTTTGTCCTTGAGTAGTTTAGTTAAATAGGGTCGCAAGGCCGCTTGGTTTGTATACGTGTGGCCTTTATCAATCTCTTTTCGAATGGCAGTTTCAAGTGCCGCGCTAAGTCTCTTGCTATCACAAGTTGTGATCTCAAGTTTAAGATCACAATTTGTGATCATAGTATCGACTTGTTCAAATGACATCCCAAAACCAATCAGCACATAGGGATTTTGTTTTATAGCTTCAATCGATTCTTCCCCATGATGCTTCAATAAGCGCTGCTGCACACCTGCTGGTATCTTATGTTCGGTCATCCAGTTGCAGTAGGCCAGATTTTTATATTTAGCATAGCCTTCAAACAACGCATTGATAGAATCCTCACTCAGGACGCTTCTAAGCTTTTCTCTCGATTCAGGAGTATATTTTATAACAATCGATTGGAAATCTTTACCTAATAACTCCAATAGCGCTCTTGCTTTACTTTCACCGATACCTTTAAAGCCAGCTTCTCTCGCGATAAAACGAATGAGTTGTTCACCCGTTTCTGGCAGGCTGCATTCTATGTGCTCTGGTGATTCATAGGTGTGCTGTTGCATCAAGAAATCACCCGCTTCCACTTCATCGACTGAACGAGCGCCTTTTACCGACCAATGCTGACCAAGGGCTGGCTGTACAGGGATTTCATCAGGGCTAACTTTAATGGTGATGTAATACTTACCACTGTTGGTCTTGTATGAGTTTTTTGCCAGTGGCACACCACTGAATATCACCATATTGGTTGAGCTATAAGGGATACTGGTGACACGCATTTGGTCTTGATGTAATTGTGTAGCAGCTTGTTGCACTTTTAATTGGCCAACGGGCTGTTGACCAATTGCGTGGGTGGCTCCATTTTGGAACGAACCAGTATCAACTTCTATTTGTGCAGATGTGTTTGCACAATTAGCAATGTGCATTTTTTGCACTTTGGCTTCACTCATCGTGGCATGAATCCCATTTCAGAGAGGGTTTCATTCAATTCACCAAATCGCTCTAGCTTGCTTTCCAACTCTTTAACCTTAGCTTTTAGCTCAATGTTTTCAGCCTCTAGCGCAGACACTCGCTTAGAGTCGAGTAGTTTACGGTTAGCTGTGTTGTCGTATTGCTTTGGTTTGTCGGCATCTTTCTTTGCAGATTCGGTCAGTGGTGGAAGCACACCTTTATCACGCAGTTTATCTTCAAGGGCTAACAACGCTTCTTTAAGTGCAGGGTTTTGATTGAGTGCAGACTTGCCACAACCAATAGTTTTGGCTACTTCACCTCTATTTAATTGGCCTCTAAAGATTATTTGTTTAAAGTCATCATCAGTCTGGGTTACTCGCCACACTTCAAAGGCATCAAGATTCTGTTGTGCTTTTTGTTGTCCATTAGCCATTTTTTTTATTCCTTCCAATCGCGCCTAGAAGAGGAGAGTCTTCTTCAAATTTAATCGGATCAATATTCTCACGCCTTGCTACCACTGCTGCATAAGCAAGTCTTTCCCTTTCTCTGGACAATTGACTTTCTAACTCTTCGACTTTCCTTCTGAGTTTATTTATTTCAGCATCCTTGGCTGACTCCTTTGAAACTTTAAGGTCATAAACCGACTTACCAGCTTTGTATGCACGAACCAGTTTCTTTACACGATCAAATTCATCGCGAAATTCTCTATTTCTCCATAGAGTTGGCTTTGAGGGCTTCACTCGACTTGTGATGTAATCCCAGCCAAACTCATCCGCAGGTATGAGTTGTCTTTCAAATTGGCTTAATATCTTAAATGCACTTTCAAACTCTTCTTTTGTCGTCGCCATTATTCATCACCTCCACACTGAAATGGGCAATCATCAGGAAATGAACCATCCTTTTTAAATGGCATATAATCTTGGATGTCATCCAGTTGACTGTCATTTAGTATCATTTCTGCGTTATCCAATATCGCTGTCGTATTTCGCAAGATGGTCATATGGTGTTCGATATGCATCTTTGCTGCTTCGACCCCTTTTTCATACACTTCAAACAACCTTGATAACTCTAAGGATGACCTATCGCGCTCTGCGGTGATCTTTTCTCTATGCGAAGGGTCATGCAAATCGTATATGTAGTGCTTACACCCTTTTCCTTCGTTACCTGTTAAGCATTTTAAGTTAAATTCACAAGGCTTTAGATATAAGGCTCTTGTGCAATACCCTAGTGGACTATATTGAATTGATTGAAGCGTAGAAGTTAAATGTTCAGGCAAACTGCTGGTTTGAATCTCTTGCTCTTTCCAAGCTCTTAATTTATTGGGAATTTCACCTAAAAATCGCTCAGAATCATCAAGCATAGCATCAGCAACAACCTTGGCTCGTTCACGCCCTGTGTTGTGGTCGTAATTTTCACCTTGGCCTGTCGTTCGTCCCATCCACTTGTTCACGACCAATTCAGCCAACCCTGCTCTAAACAAACTAGTTGTTTGCCAGTGCCGCCCCTTATGGCTTTGCCAACTTTCAGCTATATAATCATCAACATCGATACCGTAACGAGTAAAAGCGCTGTGCTGTCTATCATTACCACCAAAAAAATAAGCAACTGCGAAATACCCCAAAATTTGTGGTAGGTGGTCATAATATTCTCCACCTCGCATACCAGCACGCAGGAACAAATACTCTGACGTTTTTTGGTGGATGCTGAAGGATTTAGAGCTAATCTCTATATCATCCAGTTGATATTCATGAATTGATTCTTCGATTAACTCTTGGTCGATATCTAAATTCATGCGTTCAAATTCCGCACGAAAATAGCTTTTTACCTTACCTATATCAGCCAAGTAACCTTTTGTCTTCGCATACTCTCTATTTCCTCGATGTTTTACATAGAAATTGCATTTCTCGGCACTCCACAAGTCCTCTAATCCAACTTTGCTGGCTGTCTTTTGGTTAAAAAACTCAGGCAATAATCCTTCGAGTTCTTTTAGAGGAATTTGCTTTTGGTGGTCGTAACCGCCAAGTGTATAGGCTCGAATGATATCTATTGCATCCTGGCGACTAACAACCTTAACGCTTAATGCTTTGTCAGATGTTTTTTCACTGGTGAAGGTAAGCGCATTAAAGTTACCATTTAGGCGAATTACCTTTTCACGGATGAGTGAATCATTTGATGCTTTTGTGTTGCCTGTGGAATGTGCGTTAAGTATTTTAAGCAGCTCTAGTTCAGTAACATGGTTGGCTCTCATTGCTACGATTTCGTCAATACACTTTGCAATAGCTTCGCCAGTAATATAATGCTTATGCTTTCGAGAGCCTAACGGCTTACTTTCAATCTCAATACCCATACCGTTGTAATACTTGAGTAGAGACGTTGAATCTGTAGCTTTTGATGAAATAGGTAAAATATTAGCTAATTCTTTAAGCTCAAATCTTTCATTGCTGTCAATCGATGCTTTTAGTTGCCATAATTGCTCTGCGGCCACTTTCTTGGACAATAACAATTCATCCAACTGTTGAACTTTTCTCTCAAATATTGATTCTTTTTCTTGAACATAAGCATCAAACCTTTCATCAATAAAGCTCAATGCGCCTTGCTGCTCGAATTGAATTGCTGCGTCTCTGTATCCTTTAGTTAGTTTATGTATTTCATCAACGGCATCTTTAAATGCTTTACGCCATATTGTCGGGATATATCTCGCCATTGGCTCAGACCCTTTCTCAGTCCAAACAAGGCAAAACATTTCACCATCCATTTCAATCAATGGGTTGAGCGGCAGACGCAATACTTCCCCAAGCCGCAACCCTAAACCATACTGAAATACTTGGGTTAAAATACATAACTTGTCATTGATGGCTTTACTACTGCCATCAAATGCGTCGTCCACAGCCCATTTCAGATGAATTACCGCTTTCACAAGCTCTGGCAAAGGCATCTTTTCTTTTTTAGCTTGAACCCTACCAAACGCATCTGTTTTACCTAACGCTTTGTGAATATTTACTGTATCTATATGGGCGGACAACAGGTGATTGTCATTGAGATAAGCTACAACTCGATTTAAGCTCACCCCATTTTTAGCTGGTTCAGCGTACCTCTCTCTCAAGTAAACGATGTTCGCATCATATGCTTCTTGATTAAGATCGGATAGCTCCTCAAATCCCATTTCAGCCCAAATTTTAATGGGTTCTATTGAGCTTTTAATGTGGGAAAAAGAATACGGTTCTGCTCGCAGCCTTTGAGTCCATAACATATTCACCAAGTAAACTTTGCAAAAGGTAGCTAACGATTCAGGTAGCTCTTCTCCGCCTATCATTTGAAATTTAATGTTTTGGTTTGATTTCAAGTATGACCAACTGACATCGTTCCAATCACAACCAATTATCAACGGTAATGATTCAAAGCGCTGTCTCGCTTGCTGCTCTAGTTCTGCTAGGCTCTGTGAATTAGTTTCTTGCTTTAGCCTAATGAGGTTTATTACATCACTCATCACCGCTTCCTTCATTGATATTGACCACTTCTACTCCCTCGGCATAAGCAATGGCTGCTTCACAACCAGCAATAGCCTCATCAAGCTGTTTAGACAGTGATGATGATGTACTTTCATCAACAACCTTTTTTCGGTCTTTAAGTGAAATTAATGCGTTATCGTGCGAAGACTTTTCTTTGTTTGGGCAGAATTTGTCACAAGAATAACAAGCGACGGCAGGCTCTAAATAACAAGCAGCTTCCTTTTGACACTTGCCTATAGCGGTAAACGCATGAAGCTCGATAATCTCTTTGCCGTAAATATTACCGCTTAGGTCTTCTTCTCGGTTCCATGCCGCTGTGAAGTGCTGTTGTTCTGTTCTCTTTGCGGTGGCGTTTTCAAGTAACTCCCACATCTCGCGGGTATATCGGAAGTAATGTTTAACGCACCGGGTTGAACTGTGATCTAATAAATCCGCGACTTCCTCTTCGGTCATGCCTTCCATAACTGCGTTAGAGCCAACGGTGTATCGAAAACGATAAGGCGTTAGGTAAAATGGCTTTCCTGTTCTTGGGGATAACGGAAGGTAACTAGTAGTAGATATCATACGGTTGTAAAAATTATGTGGTCTATTGTGATGTAAGTAACTTGCTTTATTTTCTTCACCGTAAAACTGACTATTTATTGACCTGTAACTCCCTTCATCAACCTTGACCCCTTCAAAATGCTTGACCGCCCCCTTTAGACCCTTGATGTAGACCTGCACCTTTCTAAAAAACAAAGGAGGCTCCATAATGGAAAGCCCACCATAACTATCATGATTATTAGCAATAACCCTTTTGATCAGAACAGCCAACTCATCATCAACAATACGCTTAGTAAATTCCTCACGCCTAAACTGCCCACCTTTCTGTTTAACCCTTGGGACATTAAGATAACAAAGCCCTAACTCAGCATCTTCAATGAAATCTTTTTCCTTTAATAACGATAGCTGTATCGGCCTTAAACCGAACTGGATACAAAGCGCGAGGATCAACCTATCAGCAATATAAATCTCTTCATTTTTCAATGCTTCGTTTAATACGCGCAACTCTTCACGAGTAAAAGGCCCTAACTCCTCATCCATCGTGAATAGGGTCAAATAAGCGTTTTTATTTGCGGTATACCCCTCAAGCCTTAAAATCTCTTCCGCTTTATCAAAGGATAACTCGTTATATTCATTTAAAATTAAATAACGAACCAGAGATTTGATAGGGTTTACAAATCTAGCTGGAGTTGTCATCACGGCGCAACCTATTGCTTCGTCGATGGTTTTCCCGTTAACGACATTGTCAGCGATACAAGTAATTGCGTAGTGATATTGGCTAATTGTTCCAGGTAAATATCGAGGGAGTAGATATATATAGTAACCTTTTAACTGCTCTTTCAGTTCATGCCCCAGTTCATTGATACGAGTAAAATATAATTTAGTAACCTGACTCGTATCATCAGGCAAGGACACAACATCGTTAAACTCACCCACTTCATCAAACAGTTCGACTTTATACCCTATGCGATTAGCAAATGTTCTTTCTTGAGGCGTTAACAACGACTCGTTAACGCCAATAACACTGTTGCTCATACTCATTGGCTATTCATCCATCTTTCGAACTCGGCATCTGATTGGGCAACCTCTTCTTTTCTCTTAGCCTCTGCGTACTCTGTAGGCTCCAATATTTTACGTTGAATGATTTGGTGCAATTGCCCAACTTCACGCTGGATAGAACCTTTAGGGTAACGATTCACCATCTCACTACCTCGCTTCCATCCTCCTGCGTATTCTTGTATTGGCGCTTTGTTTAATTTCTTACTTAACGAAGACTCACCGATATTCATCAAGTTCAACGCATCACTAAGCACATCGTGGAATGTATTTCGAAGTCGATGAGGAGATAGCTTACCTGCAAACTCTGGGTGTTTTTTTATTAGCTCATTCAGTATGGCGTTTGGCGTTTGTACGCTAAGTGGCTTGCCATCCATATTTGAGAGAAACATATACATACTCTCATTAGCCCCTTTAAATTGAGTCCGCCAATGGGATATATAGTGCTCAAATATCGTTGCCATCATTTCATTTAGCTCGACTTCCCGACCTAATGTTTTGACTGATGGTGCTTCACTTCTAGGATACTCAATGTCACCAGACTTCAATATTTCAAAGAATTTGCGACGACCCGATAATGAAAAATGATTGAGCTTAAGTAAAAGGGACTCGCCTTTGCGATTTCCACCTAATACCATCGTCAACAAGAGGGCGTAGTTTCGCCAACGGATCTTTTCTGATTTCCAAGGATTCAACTCATTTTCTAAGAGAGGATTAATAATATTAAAGAATTTACCTCTTAACTCTGGAGATAAGCCTTCTTTGCTAGACTTAGCGGAAGTGTATGGAGATTTTAAATATAACTTAAATCCTTCTTCCATCGCCGTAAACTGCATTTTTGCAGCCTTTAAGTTGTCCAAACTATTCTTTGTTCGATTCTGATAGAACAACCATAACCATTTGATATAGCTCCAACTCACTCTCATGCGCTGTTCATAATGCCCACTACTAATCTGCTCACCAGTATTAATGTCTGCTGAACAATAAGCGGAATAAGACTCGATAAACCCCATCGAAAGCGGGGTCTGTGAGGAAATATGTTTATGAAGTTCTATTTGGCTGCCAATGCAATAACGATATAGGTGCTGAATTGACTGGGCATCTTTTTTAATTGTGTTCGGTTTACTGCCACTATCGAAACGTTGAAGCAAATAACCTGCGCTCAACATCTCAAGCTGACTATCTATTTTCACAAGCTTTAATTTAACGTTGCCTAGTTTACTAAACGTGACATCGACAAGATTTACATCAGTCATATTATGAAACTATATTTTTTATATATGTATATTTAAAAGAATAAACGAAACAAATCCACTGTCAATAGTGAAACATTGCTTTTTATATTTGTATATTTATATAGGAAAGAGAGGAATGAAACGATTTGAAAAGAGAAATTTATTTATCGGAAATAAAAAACCCTTGCTATGCAAGGGTTTCTATTACTTATCCACAGAAAGTGAAACAGACTACCTACTAATTGCAGGCATCTTTCAGTGCTTTACCAGCTTTGAAAGAAGGAACTTTCGCAGCTGAAATCTGAATAGTCTCACCAGTTTGTGGGTTACGGCCACTGCGAGCTGAACGTTCGCGAACTGAGAAAGTACCAAAGCCTACTAGTGCAACTTGGTCGCCGTCTTTAAGCGCAGCAGTTACTGAGTCAGTGAATGC
>JAYYSE010000043.1:0-24558 GCA_036126475.1 Pseudomonadota bacterium
TGTGCGTAAGAACCGCGTGCGAGATACCTGGTGTTGGAGTAAAGCCATTGTTTTCTTGAATGATAACTTCAACACCGTTCGCTACAAGCACTTCGATTACCGAAGAAAACGCAGGCTCAGATAGCGCGTGCGTATCTTTACCTAGGAAAAGTGGACCTGTTGTACCTTGCTCAGCACGCACTTCAGTAACTGCTTGTGCAATCGCTAGAATGTGGTTTTCGTTAAATGTTGATTTGTCTGAAGTACCACGGTGACCTGAAGTACCAAACAGTACTTTGTGATCTGGGTTAGTCGCATCCGGTTGCTGTAAGAAATAGTTAGCCACTAAAGCCGGAATATTATGAAGATCTTCCTGCTGAGCTTTTTGCCCAGCACGAGGGTGCATAGCCATTTTTCGACATCCTTATATATAAAATTTAAAAACAAAAAAACCTCATAATATCTTCTTATTCATGGATATTATGAGGTTTAAATCAGATTTCGTTAAATTGAACCTGTTACTTTTTCGATCAATTCTGCTTGAAAATTCATGCGGCTCATAAGCTGATCAACCATCTGTCTTTTACGGCTAGTATTATTATTTGTAATAACCCAAAAAGGACTTTGTGGAATGGCTTTAGGCTTAGTCGTGTTGCCGTTTGCTAACAATGTCGCTTCGTTATCTGCAAAGTAAACACGCTTACGGCCTTTTACTTGAGTTGCTTCTGAAAAGCTTTCAGGGTCGATTTTATGCAGGGTTGATAACACCAGCATGAAACGATCAATGGCTTTCTTTAGTGACGCAAACTCATCTGATATTAGTAGTGAGCGCATTTCTTTAACGCCATCGAACTTCTCTGTAGTAAAGCCTACCTCTTTGCTAACAACGATACCTTTCGGCTCTACGATCTCTTCGATCGGAGCCATGCCATGGCTATCAACCTGTAACAAGCGGCGCAGAATATCTGAAGCGCTTTCGCCAATACGTTCTGTCTGCCCCGCAATAAAACGGTATAGATCCTCATCAACCTCAATTGTTTTCATTCGCTTTTCACAATCTCAATGTTTAAACTCAGGAGGATTATAGCGAGATCCGCGCGGATACTCTACGTCAAACCCACCATGAATAAGATAAAAATGTCAGTACAGCTCAACTATAAAATCGAAGGTGAGGGTCACACCATAGTTTTGATCCATGGATTATTCGGTAATCTGGACAACCTAGGCTTGCTAGCCAGGGATCTAAAAGTCGATCATAAGGTACTGAGTATCGATCTTCGTAACCACGGACAATCCTTCCACAGTGATACTCATAATTACCAAGCGATGGCACAAGATGTCGCTCAACTGTTGAAAGATCTCGAGCTGAATGATGTTACTGTCATTGGTCACTCGATGGGCGGAAAAGTTGCTATGGCGCTTACCCAACATCTAAAACTGCGCAAACTGATTGTATTGGATATGGCACCGGTCGCTTACACCCAAAGCCGTCACGACAACGTATTCGCCGGCCTACAAGCTGTAATGGAAGAAAAGCCAGTATCTCGTGCCGAAGCACTTAAAGTGCTCGCCAAACATATAGAAATAGACGGTGTTCGCCAGTTCTTAACGAAGTCACTGTTTAAGTCTGAACAAGGCATTATGGAGTGGCGCTTTAACGTCACTTCATTATTGATCAACTACCCACACATTATTGGTTGGGAACCGATCGACAAAACCTCAGTCAAAACCTTACTAATAAAAGGTGGTGATTCTGATTACCTCACGGCAGAGCATCAAACTGCGGTCCAACAGCAATTTTCTAACGCAAAGGCGCACGTTATTGCGAATACAGGCCACTGGCTACACGCAGAAAAGCCAGCTGAAGTACTGAGAGCAATTCGAAAATTCATCGCTTAAGTTCGCTTTTTCATTCAGATAAATGAGAGCTGAGTAATCACTGCACATTAACTTTATCTCGCAACAGTGATATAGTGCGCCCAAGCAAAATTGGTATATAAGGTTCCCATGCTTTACGACTACATGAACATCATTGAATCTGTTGGTTTAGATCTCCTATTTGCCGTGATTTTCTTTTTGATCGGTATGGCAATTAAGGACGTTCTCAAGCAAGGAAATGTTCCTCCATTTGGTCGTCGCATTGTGTGGTTAGTACTTTTCCTTGGCTGTGCAGGTTTTATCGCCAAAGGGATAATCCAACTAAGCTGGGAAGGAACAGGGATCTAACGATCCCCCTCCGAACTTTATTACACCGACAACAGACAAAATGAAAGGTAATGATTCTATGGCAAGTGTAGGTCTCTTCTTTGGTAGCGATACAGGTAACACTGAAGCTGTTGCTAAGATGATTCAAAAGCAATTGAGCAAGCAGCTCGTTCACGTTCAAGACATTGCAAAAAGCAGCAAAGAAGATATCGATAACTTCGATCTACTGCTGCTTGGTATCCCAACGTGGTACTACGGCGAAGCACAATGTGATTGGGATGATTTCTTCCCAGAGCTAGAAGCTATTGATTTCTCAACTAAGCTTGTTGCTATCTTTGGTTGTGGTGACCAAGAAGATTACGCAGAATACTTCTGTGATGCTATGGGTACAATCCGTGACATCGTTGAAGCGAAAGGCGGTACTATCCTAGGTTACACTTCTACTGAAGGCTACGAGTTCGAAGCATCGAAAGGTCTAGTTGAAGGCGATGACAGCCAGTTCGTTGGTCTATGTATAGACGAAGACCGTCAACCAGAGCTAACTGATGAGCGTGTATCTAACTGGGTTAAACAAATCCACGAAGAGATGTGCCTAGCAGAGCTTGAAGACTAATTCTCTGGCAGTTGTCCATTGTTACAATTAGTGATAATTCTCTAGATATGAAAAACCTCCTAATTGGAGGTTTTTTTCTATTTGTCTAACTCATATCTGTTTGTCTAAATTAGCACTCTGCTTCTAGTGCTTCGTCATCATCTCTGAATTGAGGCTTCTTTCTGACATAAAGCGTTCGCTGAATTTCTGAGACCACATTACCCTGTTTATCTTTGACATAGATAATAAACTCAGGAAAACACTTCTCACCAAGTTGAGTCTGACGGTAAATCTCATCAAGCTGACCTTGGCTTATTTCAAAGTCTGCATACAGATCTGACTGGCCAGGTTTAATGAAGTTAATGCTCGCCTCTTTGTCCCACACATAATACCTTTCACCTAAAATTCCCATTAACATCAATGAATAAACAGGATCCGTGAGGGAAAATATGCTGCCGCCATACTGAGTACGATTGGCATTTTTGTTCCACCAGTGTAACTTAAGCACTGTTTTTACTACCCTAAAATCCGAACTAATATGGGCTATCTTTATCCCCGCTCCCCAAAATGGTGGCCAGATATTAAGAGCGAATTTTACGATGTTTGGTTTGTATATTTTTGCAAGTTGCTTATTCATAACAACATTCCGTGTTCATATAAGAATTACCGCCACCTTGACTGGTCGTACCTCCACTATAAGTGAGATACTTCCAATTTACAAAACAGATTGTGATGTTGATTAGTAACCCTTTGAAGTTCGTGGTTTATTGTTATGCCTGACTAAACTATAATGGTATTAATATTGAATTCTGTTAATTGCTGCAGATCATCAACAGGAAAGTATATGTCAGACAATAATCAAGCGCTAAAAGATGCTGGTCTTAAAGTGACCCTCCCAAGGCTCAAAATTTTAGAAGTATTACAACAACCAGATTGCCAACATATTAGTGCTGAAGATTTATATAAAAAGCTGATCGACTTAGGTGAAGAGATCGGGCTTGCGACCGTTTATCGAGTATTAAACCAATTCGATGACGCTGGCATTGTAACTCGCCACCATTTTGAAGGCGGTAAGTCTGTATTCGAGCTTTCAACACAGCACCATCACGATCACTTAGTATGTCTAGATTGTGGCGAAGTTATCGAGTTCTCTGATGACATCATAGAAGAGAGACAAAAAGAGATAGCAAAGCGTTACAACGTTCAGCTAACGAACCACAGTTTATACCTTTACGGTAAAAGCATGACGGGTGATTGCAAAGGTAACTCAAACGCACACAAACCGAAGAAATAAAAAAAACGTTGGCCTCGGCCAGCGTTTTTTATTTGTAGCGATCATGAATACCGATCTAACCGTCATAACAGATAGAGATAATTTTTATGTATTCGATTTTGTCTCACGCCGCTAAAACCTAACCTTTGTAACTAAAGAGGGTGGCTCAGAGAACGCTCAAACACTTTGCTACTACATTTATACCGCAGAGGGTCACCACAGAAATCCAGACAGAGCGGAATATGTGTTTTGGTACAACCCCCGCACTGGAGAAATCACCAATTCTAGACCTGAAGATATATATTTGATGCCACATTACTAGCAACCGAAATTCCCCTCCCTATAAGCAGTATATACAGTCACAAAAAAACCGGCACTAGGCCGGTTTTTATTAGATAGCTTGTTAGCGTTAGCAATTATGCTTCAGCTTTACCCCAAGTATCACGCAGGCCAACCGTGCGGTTGAATACCAACGCATCTGCTTTAGAGTCTTTTGAATCTACACAGAAGTAACCTGTACGCTCAAATTGGAAACCTTGCTCTGCAGCGGCTTCCGCTAGGCTAGGCTCAACAAAACCGTTCAACTTAACCAGAGACTCTGGGTTGATCGTTGCAGCGAAGTCATCCGCAGCAGCAGGGTTTGCCACAGTAAATAGACGATCGTATAGACGAATCTCAGCTGGTAGTGCTTTATCAGCAGATACCCAGTGAATAACACCCTTCACTTTGCGACCATCTGCTGGGTTCTTACCTAGCGTTTCGTCATCGTAAGAACAGAAGATAGTTGTAATGTTGCCTTCTGTATCTTTCTCGATACGCTCTGCTTTAATTACGTAAGCACCACGTAGACGAACTTCTTTACCTAGAACCAAACGCTTGTACTTCTTGTTTGCTTCTTCACGGAAGTCATCACGCTCGATCCAAACTTCACGAGTAAACGGTACTTCACGAGTGCCCATTTCAGGTTTGTTCGGGTGGTTAGCAACCGTTAGTGTTTCTACTTTGTCTGCATCGTAGTTTTCAATCACGATCTTAACCGGATCTAGAACAGCCATTGCACGTGGTGCATTTTCGTTTAAATCATCACGGATACAAGACTCAAGTGAACCGAACTCAATCATGTTCTCTTGTTTAGTCACACCGATACGCTTACAGAATTCACGAATAGACGCAGAAGTGAAACCACGACGACGTAAACCAGAGATGGTTGGCATACGTGGGTCATCCCAACCTTGAACTAGGTTTTCAACCACAAGTTGGTTTAGCTTACGCTTAGACATCACTGTGTATTCAAGATTCAGACGGCTGAACTCGTACTGGCGAGGTTGGCAATCGATCGTAATGTTATCTAGAACCCAGTCGTACAAACGACGGTTATCTTGGAATTCAAGAGTACAGATAGAGTGCGTAATACCTTCCAGCGCATCGGAGATACAGTGAGTGAAATCGTACATTGGGTAAATGCACCATTTGTCACCTGTCTGATGGTGGTGAGCAAAACGAACACGGTAGATAACCGGATCGCGCATTACCATGAATGACGAACTCATGTCGATCTTAGCACGTAGACACGCTTTACCTTCTTCAAAACCACCGTCACGCATTTTTTCAAATAGCGCTAAATTTTCTTCAGGGCTGCGGTCGCGGTATGGGCTTGCTTTACCTGGCTCTTTTAGCGTGCCACGGTATTCGCGGATCTGCTCAGGACTTAGCTCGTCAACGTACGCTAAGCCTTTATTAATTAATTCCACAGCATAAGCGTAAAGCGTATCGAAGTAGTTTGATGAGTAACAAATGTCACCAGACCATTCGAAGCCTAACCAGCTTACATCATTCTTAATTGACTCAACGTATTCAACGTCTTCTTTTTCAGGGTTTGTATCATCGAAACGAAGATTACATTGTCCCTGGTAGTCCTGAGCAATACCAAAATTCAAGCAAATAGATTTAGCGTGACCGATGTGCAGGTAACCATTTGGCTCCGGCGGGAAACGAGTATGCACGCTACTGTGTGTACCATCCGCTAAATCTTTATCAATAATTTGGCGAATGAAATTCGATGGACGAGCCTCAGCTTCACTCATCTATAGCACCTCTATATATTTAGTATTGTCAGAGAAAGTTATCTTCCCTCTCCTAGCAAAACGCCACTTTTAGCGCTAACCCTAGGTAGAAAGACCATTGTTGCTAATCATCCACAATTCTTAGCCTTTGCACAATAAGAACCATCCGTTAATTGCGATTATTTCTGCTATTCGATGAAGAATAGAACGAACCTTCTCACTTGTCCTCAAGATGCAGATACAAAAAAGCCCCCCAGATGGGAGGCTTTCAATTTGACACTTACTTGAGAGTATTAATTTCTGCTCAGTTAAGTACTTCCTTACTATGGAAGTTTTACATCAGATAGGTCTTCACCTGCACCGATAGCTTTCATTTCGCCAGCTACGATTTCAGCAAGAGGGCCTAGGATAACTTGTAGGTTGTTTTCACCTAGCTTAACAACACCTTTAGCACCTAGTTTCTTAAGAACTGCTTCGTCAGCAACAGAGCGGTCTTTAAGAGTTAGACGTAGACGTGTGATACAAGCGTCGATTGAAGTTAGGTTCTCATGACCACCTAGAGCTTTTAGGTATTGACGTGCAAGGTCGCCTTTTGGAGCCTCGCCAGCTGGAGCCGCTGCAGCTTCATAATCTTCACGACCAGGCGATTTCAGGTTGAAAGCGCGGATTGCGAAAGAGAAAGTGAAGAAGTATAGAGCACCGAAGCCAAGGCCGATTGCTAGAAGTACTATAGGTTTAGTTGCTAGACCCCAGTTCAATACGAAGTCGATAAGACCAGCAGAGAAACCGAAACCGTGCAAAGTACCAAACATGTTAGCAACAACTAGAGACAGACCAGTGAATACAGCGTGCATTGCGTATAGAGCAGGAGCTAGGAATACGAACATGAATTCTAGCGGCTCTGTGATACCTGTTAGGAATGAACAGAATGCTACCGAGAATAGTGCACCACCAACTTGGCTACGTTTTTCAGCAGGAGCTGCTAGGTACATTGCAAGTGCAGCACCTGGTAGACCGAACATCATTACAGGGAAGAAACCGTTCATGAATACGCCAGCGCCTTTATCGCCACCGAAGAAACGGTGTAGGTCGCCAGATTTAACAGTGTCAGTTACTTCTTTAACAACAGTAGTGATTTCTGGAGTTACAGAGTTAGCGAATGTGAATGTGTGCTCTTGGCCAACAACTAGAGTTTTAGCTAGTGATGGGTCAACACAAAGTTGAGTGATGTTAGCGAATGCGCCTTGACCAGCAACGATGACTTCTTGACATGTACCCATACCGAACCAGAAATACGAGTTCAATACGTGGTGTAGACCTACAGGGATAAGTGCACGGTTAAGAGTACCGTAAACGAATTGACCGATAGCGCCAGACGTTGATACTGCGTGAGCCAGTGCGTCTAGACCAGATTGAACACCAGGCCAAACCACACCAGACACAGCACCTGCAACAAGTGCAAATAGACCAGCCATGATTGGTACTAAACGTTTACCAGCAAAGAATGCTAGCCACTCAGGAAGGCGTGTAGCATGGAAAGCGTTGTAAGAGTGACCTGCGATGATACCTGCGAAGATACCGCCGAAGAAAGACATGTTAACGTCAGCGTTAATTGTTGTTGCTGTCGCTGTTAGAACGAAGTAAGCAACTGCACCAGCAAGACCAGCTGCGCCGTTACCATCTTTAGAAAGACCAATCGCGATACCTAGACCAAATAGCAATGGTAGGTTACTGAAGATAGCACCACCAGCTTGCGCCATAAATGGAATATCAAGTAGATCGCCTTGACCTAAACGTAATAGAAGCGCCGCAATCGGAAGCGTTGCGATAGGTAGCATTAACGCCTTACCTAGCTTCTGTGCATATCCTAGAATATTCACCAGTTGTTTCCCCCTATAGGATTTTTTAGAATTCGTTTGAGAAACTTATTTTAGCCGCTCAATTTAGTCCTATTTAGTGTATTCAATTAATTTTGCCCCGCAAATTAAAACCTTACCATTTGTGATCGTAATCACCAGTTTTCACCAAATCCAGAGGTTTTTGCTAGCGAGATCATAAAACTTATTTTATCATTCAAAAAAATAGACGTTTATAGATAAAATCCAAATCTAACTATTGAGTCAAAAGTGAGTCATTTTCGGCATTAAAAGCTAGCTAACTTACTGATATTTTTAATCCAAACTCATAAAAACAATGAATTGTTCACATATTTTTCAAACACTTAAAATTGCTTCCCACTTTGAAGCTGTTTGCCCATAAAAGTTAAATCGTTACGTAAATGATGCTCGAAAACTAAGTCAACATTTAGGTAACGAACGAATTTAAAAGATCTGACGAAATAAGGATTAGCTGACTATGTACGCGCTAAGTAACTGTAAAATTTACACTGGTAGTGATGTTCTAACCGATCATGCAGTAGTAATCGAAAACGAACTGATCAAAAAAGTCTGCCCTATCTCTGAATTACCAGAAGGTATCGAGGTTCGTGACCTAGAAGGAGCAAACCTAAGCCCGGGTTTCATTGACTTACAACTGAATGGTTGTGGTGGCGTGATGCTGAACGATGAAATCACTGCAGAAACAATGCAGATCATGCACAAAGCAAACCTAAAATCAGGCTGTACTAGCTTCTTGCCTACTCTGATTACTTCTTCAGATGAAGACATGCGCGCAGTTATTACGGCTGCTCGTGAATACCATAACCAATACCAGAACCAATCTTTAGGTCTTCACCTTGAAGGTCCATACCTAAACGTTGCGAAAAAAGGCATTCACAGCGTTGAGCATATTCGTAAATCTGACAGCGAGATGATTGAGCTTATCTGTGAGAACAGTGACCTTGTTGCGAAAGTAACACTGGCGCCTGAGCTGAACGACCCAGAGCATATCGAACGTCTGCACAAAGCTGGTGTTGTCGTTTCTATCGGTCACACCAACGCAACTTATGCAGAAGCACGCCAAGGTTTCGAATCTGGCATAACATTCGCAACGCACCTATTCAATGCAATGACACCTATGGTTGGCCGTGAACCTGGTGTGGTTGGCGCTATCTATGATACACCAGAGGTGTACGCAGGCATCATCGCTGACGGCTTTCACGTTGATTACGCAAACATCAGAATTGCGCATAAAATCAAGGGAGAAAAGCTGGTATTAGTGACGGATGCCACAGCTCCCGCAGGTGCTGACATGGAATACTTTATTTTTGTCGGTAAGAAAGTATATTACCGAGATGGTAAGTGTGTTGATGAAAACGGCACACTGGGCGGCTCAGCTCTGACTATGATTGAAGCAGTTCAGAACACAGTTGAGCACGCTGGTATCGCTTTAGACGAAGCTCTTCGCATGGCTACACTATACCCAGCTACTGCTATCGGTGTAGAAAGCAAGCTAGGTCGAATCAAAAAAGGCATGGTTGCAAACCTAGCTGTATTTGACCGAGACTTTAACGTTAAAGCGACTGTTGTTAATGGACAATACGAGCACAATTAAGTATGAATGGCGGACAAATAGGTAACGTAGACTTAGTTAAACAACTAAACAGTGCGGCGGTATACCGACTGATAGACCAACAAGGGCCTATCAGTCGTATACAAGTGGCTGATGTAAGCCAGCTCGCACCGGCAAGTGTTACAAAAATTACCCGCCAACTATTAGAGCGAGGCCTAATTAAAGAGGTCGCACAGCAAGCGTCTACTGGCGGTAGACGCGCTATCTCTCTTACCACAGAAGTAGAGCCTTTTCACTCTATCGCTGTGCGCTTAGGTCGAGACTACATTCAAGTTAGCCTTCATGATCTTGGTGGTCGTGAATTGGCTTTCCAACAGCAAGACCTTAACTATTCAGATCAGTCAGACCTTACTCAAGGCTTGGTCAATACACTCAAGGCCTTCATCGCAGAGCACCAACCGAAAATCGATCAACTGATTGCGATTGGCGTGACCCTTCCAGGCTTAGTTAACCCGACGACGGGTGTCGTTGAGTACATGCCAAATACAGACATCGATAACCTTGCATTAAGTGACATTATTCGCGACACATTCCATGTCGCTTGTTTTGTTGGCAACGATGTTCGCGGAATGGCACTAGCTGAACACTACTTTGGCGCAAGCCAAGACAGCCAAGATTCTATCTTAGTGAGTGTTCACCGCGGTACAGGCGCAGGTATTATCGTTAATGGTCAGGTTTTCTTGGGTCATAACCGCAACGTCGGTGAAATCGGTCATATCCAAATCGATCCACTTGGTGAACAGTGCCAATGTGGTAACTTTGGTTGTCTTGAAACGGTAGCGGCAAACCCTGCGATTGTAGAACGCGTGCAAAAACTGATTAAACAAGGCTATGAGTCTTCTTTAACCGATCTTGAGCGTATTACTATTCAAGACGTTTGCGACCATGCAATGAATGGCGACGAATTAGCTAAGCAGAGCTTGGTTCGAGTAGGAAACCAGTTAGGTAAAGCGATCGCGATGACGATCAACCTATTTAACCCTCAAAAAGTGATCATTGCTGGTGATATTACTAAGGCACAAGAGATTGTTTTCCCTGCAATTAAGCGCAATGTAGAGAATCAGTCGCTGACGACTTTCCATAGCGGCCTGCCTATTGTAGCATCACAGATCGATAAACATCCTACGATGGGAGCTTTTGCTATGATCAAGCGCGCCATGCTCAACGGTGTGCTACTGCAGAAGCTACTTGAAGATTAAAGAACAATAATTCTGATTTTCTACGGGCCGTGTTTGTAAAAACATGGCCCGTTTTTTTAAGCTAGGGAACTACAATAACAAGTTATGGAACTTATATTAATATCCACTGCGTTTATCGCAGGATTTATTGCTTTAAAGTGTCACCTTCCCCCACTGGTTGGCTTTTTGGTTGCGGGCTTTGGGCTTTTTGCCTTTGGTTTCGAAACCAATGAGACCATCATTACCTTGGCTGACCTCGGTGTCACCCTGCTCCTATTCACCATCGGCTTAAAGCTAGATATCAAAACCCTACTCTCTAAAGAGATCTGGGCCGGCGCTACAATACATAACCTTTTATCCACTCTGTTTTTTGCCGTCGCCCTATTTGGTTTTAAGTTCCTTGGCATTTCGTCACTGGCAGCTATGTCAGTCGAACAGATTGTTCTACTCGGCTTCGCCCTATCATTCTCCAGTACCGTATTTGCGGTAAAGTCTCTGCAAGAGAAAGGGGAAATGAATGCCACCTACGGTACCTTGGCAATTGGTATCTTGGTCATGCAAGATATTTTCGCAGTCGTCTTTCTTACAGCTTCAACAGGCAAACTGCCTGAATGGTACGCTATTACTCTATTTGCGTTACCATTCCTACGCCCATTGTTCTACAAGGTGCTAGATTGGGTTGGCCACGGTGAAATGTTAGTCCTATTCGGCATTTTCTTCGCTTTGGTTGTCGGTGCTGGACTCTTCCAATTGGTGGGTATGAAGCCAGATTTAGGAGCTCTTATCCTAGGTATGTTGCTCGCGGGTCATCGAAAAGCTTCAGAGCTATCAAAATCCCTGTTTAACCTGAAAGAGCTGTTCCTTGTCTGTTTCTTCTTGAATATTGGCTTATCAGAACAGCCGACCATTCAAGGCTTTATGCTAGCGGTACTGTTCTTGTTGCTGTTACCAGTGAAAGGCGTGCTTTACTTCTTGGTGCTTAATCGCTTCAAGTTCCGCGTTCGTACTTCGTTGCTCGCTTCACTATCACTGTTTAACTACAGTGAATTTGGCTTAATCGTTGGTGGCCTTGCCTTTAAGATGGGCTGGATGTCTGGCGATATCTTGGTTGCCGTCGCGATTGCAGTATCACTTTCTTTCCTAGTTGCAGCACCTTTAAATCGTGCAGGCCACAGGCTTTACCAACAATCCGGTAAATGGTTAAAAGAGCACGCAGCAGAAAAGCTTCATCAACGTGATAAACGAATTGACCCGGGTCGTGCTCAAGTACTTATTCTTGGTATGGGACGAATTGGTACCGGTGCTTATGATGAATTACGTTCACGCTTCGGTAAGGTAAGTTTGGGTGTCGAAGTTCGTGAAGAAGCCGCACACACCCATAGAAGCCACGGTAGAAACGTGATTTCTGGCGACGCGACCGACCCAGATTTCTGGGAGCGTATTCTGGATACCGCAAATGTAAAACTGGTTATCTTAGCTATGCCTCATCACCAAGGTAATCAAACCGCTTTGGAGCAATTAAAGTCTCGTAACTTTAAAGGGCAGATTGCGGCTATCGCTGAGTACCCTGACCAACTCGATACTTTGAAAGAAAATGGTGTTGATGCGGCGTTTAACATCTACAGCGAAGCCGGTAGTGGTTTTGCTCGCCACGTTTGTGAGCAATTAAACCCAAACATCAATAAAATCTAACCCAAACCTCCTTTAACAAAACCTCTCAAGACTGTGAATTTTCGCACTTTTGAGGGGTTTTCGTTCAAAAAACACACTGCATTTAGATTCTAAACACCAAAATGACAGATAAATTAAATAATTTCTAACATAACACCCTTTATATTATTTTTTTGCTCACATCCGGTTGCTTTTTTTAGCCAGAATGGCAAATTGAATACAGTTGAATTAGAAATTATTTAAAAGGAAGTTCTATGTGTTCAGTATTTGGCATTCTCGACATAAAAAGTGATGCCGCAGCACTTCGCCCTATCGCTTTAGAAATGTCTAAAAAGCTTCGTCACCGTGGGCCAGATTGGTCTGGCATCTATGCAAGTGACAAAGCGATCCTTGCTCATGAGCGTTTAGCTATCGTTGGTCTAAATAGTGGTGCTCAACCGCTATACAGCCAAGACAAGAAGCACATTCTTGCGGTAAACGGCGAAATCTATAACCACAAAGAACTTCGTGCTCGCTATGAAGACAAGTACCAGTTCCAGACAGACTCTGACTGTGAAGTTATCTTAGCCCTATATCAAGAAATGGGCGCAGACCTGCTAGAAGAACTAAACGGTATCTTCGCATTCGTTTTATACGATGAAGAAAAAGACGAGTACCTAGTAGGTCGCGATCACATCGGTATCATCCCGCTTTACCAAGGCTACGATGAACACGGTAACTACTATGTTGCTTCTGAAATGAAAGCTCTAGTTCCTGTATGTAAAACCATCAGCGAGTTCCCTCCAGGTAGCTTCTACTCTTCGAAAGATACAGAGCCACAACGTTACTATGTTCGCGATTGGAACGAATACGCAGCAGTGCAAGGCAACAGCACAAGCAAGGAAGACCTAACGGAAGCACTAGAGACAGCGGTTAAACGTCAACTAATGACTGACGTACCTTATGGTGTACTTCTATCTGGTGGTCTAGATTCGTCAATCACTTCTGCAGTCGCGAAACGCTTTGCGGCAATGCGTATTGAAGATGATGAGCAGTCTGAAGCTTGGTGGCCACAACTGCACTCATTTGCGGTTGGTCTAGAAGGTGCACCTGATCTTATCGCTGCTCGTGAGGTGGCAGACAAGATCGGTACCGTTCACCACGAGATGACATACACCATTCAAGAAGGTTTGGATGCAATCCGTGACGTTATCTACCACATCGAAACCTACGACGTAACGACAATTCGCGCGTCTACGCCAATGTACCTACTTGCTCGTAAGATCAAAGCAATGGGTATCAAAATGGTACTTTCTGGTGAAGGTGCTGATGAGATCTTTGGCGGTTACTTGTATTTCCACAAAGCGCCAAACGCAAAAGAATTCCATGAAGAAACAGTACGTAAACTGCTGGCTCTGAACATGTTTGACTGTGCTCGTGCGAACAAATCACTAGCAGCATGGGGCGTAGAAGGCCGCGTACCATTCTTGGACAAAGAGTTCATCGATGTAGCAATGCGCTTAAACCCAGAAGACAAAATGTGTGGCAACGGTAAGATGGAGAAACACATCCTACGTGAGTGTTTTGAAGATTATCTACCAGACTCAATTGCATGGCGTCAAAAAGAGCAATTCTCTGATGGTGTTGGCTACGACTGGATTGATACGTTGAAAGCAACCGCTGAAGCGAAAGTAACGGACAAGCAAATGGAAACTGCGCAGTTCCGCTTCCCATACAACACGCCAACGACTAAAGAAGGCTATGCTTACCGCGAAATTTTTGAAGAGTTGTTCCCGCTAGAATCTGCAGCAGAGTGTGTACCAGGTGGTCCATCTGTCGCCTGTTCATCAGCGAAAGCCATTGAGTGGGATGAGTCGTTCCAAAACTGTGTAGACCCATCAGGTCGTGCGGTTCAAGCGGTTCACAACGACGCTTACAACGCGTAAACGCTCAGGCAAATTCGAAATACCAAAAAGGCGCATAATGCGCTTTTTTGTTTTAAGCCTAGATGTAATAATTCTTATCACAGAGTTAAACGTGTGCTTGTAGTGCCTCGTTTTCAATACTGACTGGCACCACATGACTGATCATCTTCACTAACATGATAGAGCGAGCCTCACCGTCTTTCTGATGGAAAATCGCCTCAATACCAGCAAACTGACCGCTATTAATTTTCACAACTTGACCAGGTTCGAACTCAACACAGCAATCTTCAATTTCATTGCTGCAATACTTCTCAAGTTGTTTGAGCTCAAAAACCAAGTCACCTTGCACTTCATGTGGTAGTGCTCCAAACTTAATAAAGTCCACTACGCCGCGCGTTGAACGAACAGTAGTAAAACTCGGCCCTTGTTCATAATCAAATCGAACAAAGACGTATGAAGGAAATAGCGGTTCTTTGACCACCTTTTCTTTCCCTCTAACCACCTTTTCGACTTCTATTTGTGGGTAAAAGCACTCTACCCCTTGATTCTCTAAGTGCTGCTGAGCGCGTTTTTGATCGCCACGCTTACAGTAGAGTAAATACCAACGTTTCATTTAACTAACCATTTTCTATTTTTTGGACATTTTACCACAAGCCTAATACAGTTTAATTGCTATTAACTAAATGAATCTTAATCGCCGTAAAATTATGCGTAGCAAAGCAATTTATCAACAAAAAATATAGATATAAAAATAATTAAGCATTGTACAGAGTTCTATTGTCGATCAAAAGGTGCGCTACTATGACTGCATATACAGTCAAAAAACAAAATACAACGTTCCCTTTAAGGGGAGTAAGATACATAAAACTGATGACTGGAGCTTTTATTATTCAAAAATATTTTTAATGAGATCATTTAACAATCAACTCAAATTTGGAAAATTAGTTTGCAGCACGAACTTTAAGGGCAAGACCACCAATAAAGAATATAACTTTCAAACACTTAAAGTAAAAGGCTATCATTACTATAAAATACATCTATTGCAGATGTCACCCCCACTCTGTATACATAAGTGCCTATAAAATCTTTTAATAACTAAAATTAGTAAAACTTATGCCAAGCAATCACAACATCTTTGGCCACCCTAGAGGCCTATTTCTACTTTTCAGCACAGAGCTATGGGAACGTTTCTCCTACTACGCTATGCGTGCGATTCTTGTTTTATTCTTAACAGACACAACGATCAACGGCGGATTGGGCTGGTCGACAAAAGACGCGCTTGACCTTTACGGTATCTACACAGGTTTAGTTTACATCACACCTTTGATCGGTGGTTGGATTGCCGACAACTACCTAGGACAACGTAAGTCGATTCTTATTGGTGGCGTGTTAATGGCACTTGGCCAATTTACACTAGCTCTACCAAGCGGCTTTATGGGCTTAGACCAAGTAAGTGCACTTTACCTAGGTCTAGCACTGCTTATCAGTGGTAACGGCATGTTTAAGCCAAACATCTCGACTATGGTTGGTGACCTTTACCAAGATGGTGATAACCGTCGTGATGGCGCATTTACTATTTTCTACATGGGAATCAACTTAGGTGCACTATTAGGTGGCCTTATCTCTGGTGCTGCAGCTGAGTCGTATGGCTGGAAAGCAGGTTTCCTAGCGGCTGGTATCGGTATGGTTATTAGCTTAATCATGCAAATAACGATGGCTCAATCATGGCTAGGTAATATCGGTTCTGTGCCAGCAGCTACACGCGCAAAAGCTCTGAGTAAATCGAAAGAGAAAGCACCGCTAACTAAAGAAGAGTTCAATCGACTAAAAGTTATTCTGATCATGGGTCTGTTCGTGATTATTTTCTGGGCGGGCTTTGAACAAGCTGGCGGCCTAATGAACATCTACACTCAACAATATACAGACCGTATGATTGGTGATTTTGAAGTTCCGGCTGCGTGGTTCCAATCTCTAAACCCATTTTTCATCATTACACTTGCACCAATCATTGCTGCATTCTGGGTGAAGTTAGGTAAGCGTGAACCAAACTCACCGGTTAAATTTGCGATGGCTCTGTTCTTCTTAGCACTTGGCTTCGTCTGCATGATGGGCGCGGTAATGGAACAAGGCGGTGACCTTGCAGTTAAAACCTCTATGCTGTGGTTAGTGGGCGCATTCTTCTTCCATACACTGGGCGAACTTTGCCTATCTCCTATCGGTCTATCGTTAGTAACTAAGCTGGCACCGCTACGTTTAGCATCACTAATGATGGGAGCATGGTTTGGTTTCAATGCTATTGCAAACTACGTAGCTGGCCTTGTTGGCTCTCATGTAGGTGAGCTAGGCGCGATGGCAATCTTCAGTGGTATTGCAATTACTGCAACAATCAGCGGCATCTTACTGCTTCTTTGTGCTGGTAAGCTTGTGTCATGGATGCACGGTGTAGAGAGCAACATGACACTAGAGTCTGAACCAAAAGAAGAGCGCACTGCAGAAACTTCTGTTGCTTAATATCTAATATCGTCCAGTGTCTAATCGACGCTAGAATACAATCCAAAAGGGCTGCTCATTGAGCAGCCCTTTTAGTAGTTATTTAGCCAGTATTAACAGTGAATCTCTACCAGTTCAGCCATCATGTCGATATGTGAATCTCTGTCGTTGAGACACATGATATAGCTAAATTCAGAACCACCAGCTTCGATGAAAGTTTCCTTACACTGATCTGAAATCTCTTCCAGTGTTTCTAAACAGTCCACCGAGAATGCTGGAGCCATGATATCGATCTTCTTGATCCCTTTGCTTGGCAATGATTCAAGCGTCTCGTCCGTGTATGGCTTTAACCATTCTTCTCGACCAAATCGAGACTGGTAAGTCATGGTGATATCGTCTGCAGATAGACCAAGCTCCTCAGCTAGTAGCTTAGTTGTCGCTTCACAATGTTGAGGGTAAATATCCCCCTCATCGGCCAATCGCTTCGGAATGCCGTGGAAAGAGCAAACCAAATGATCTGCTCGGCCATTTTTCTCCCAGTGGCTACGAACACTCTCGGCCAGTGCTTTGGTGTAACTAGGGTGTGCATAGTAATCACGGATAAAGCGGTAACTAGGAATAACAGGCATCTGTTTAAAGGCTTTGGTTAAACCATCAGAAACCGCAGCTGTGGTGGTGCCTGAATACTGAGGGTACAGAGGCAGTACGATGATCTCTTCAACGCCCTGTTCCATCAGCTGCTCAACGCCTGTTTTTAGACTTGGGTTACCATAAGTCATACCCAGCGCGACAGGCATCTGTAACTTCTTCTGTAGCTTCTCTGCTTGTCTTTGTGAATACACAAGAAGCGGTGAGCCATCGTCCATCCAAACCGACTGATAAAGCTTGGCCACTTTAGGTGAACGAATCGGTAAAATCACCCCGTGCAGGATTGGACACCATAGCCAGCGCGTTAGATTAACGACTCGCTTATCGTGCAAAAATTCACTCAAAAATCGACGAACGCCAGCTGGGGTCGCAGAATCTGGCGTACCTAAGTTCACCAGTAAAACGCCCTGCTTTTTATTATTTTCCATAGATACCTGAGACCAATATGTAATTTTGTAAAGAGTAAAATACTAATCTGCTGCAGTTTAAGATCATTGCCTGTCGCTAAATGTTGAGATAATCATTTGGCGTGACATATAATCAACTTTCTATTATGAGCGAATTTTTCAAAGCTAGTGTGCCTTGAATTGAGGGCTCCTAATTATCTTAGATTGGTATCGTACTAAAAATTGAGACAAAAAAAGCGACCTTTAAGGTCGCTTCCAATATATCAAATTCTAAAACTGGCTGTTAGCCAATTATGCTAGTGCTTTCTCAAGTTCTGCACTAACTTCAGCAACTTGCTTAGTACCGTCAAACTTGAGGTACTGAGTGTTACCAGCTTCAGCTTCATTACCGTAGTAAGAGATTAGTGGAGCTGTTTGCTCGTGGTACACGCCTAGACGAGCACGAACTGTTTCTTCTTTGTCGTCATCACGTACCACTAGCTCTTCGCCAGTTACGTCATCTTTACCTTCTTCTTTTGGTGGGTTGTACACAGTGTGGTATGTACGACCTGAAGGAAGGTGAGCACGACGACCAGCCATACGCTCAACAATCACATCGTCAGCTACGTCGAATTCAACAACGTAATCTACAGCGATACCCATCTCTTTTAGGCCATCAGCTTGTGGGATTGTGCGTGGGAAACCGTCTAGTAGGAAACCTTTCTCACAGTCATCTTGAGCGATACGCTCTTTGATTAGACCAAGGATAATTTCATCAGAAACTAGCTGACCAGCGTCGATTACTGATTTTGCTTGCTTACCAAGCTCAGTACCCGCTTTGATAGCAGCACGTAGCATGTCACCAGTTGAAATTTGAGGGATACCAAATTTGTTCATGATGAAGTTAGCTTGAGTGCCTTTACCCGCGCCAGGAGCACCTAGAAGAATGATGCGCATGTTTAATCCTCTTATAAAATTATGATTTATACCGAAGCTCACTATCCCAACTTCCTAGATCATCGTTTAGATAAACAGAAATAGTTAGGTAACCGTTGAGGTTAAGCAAAACTGAAAATAGGAGCAAAACGGTAAGTTTCGGTATAACGTTTAAAAATCACACAGCTGGAACAAGTTGGATCCGAGTTACAGCTGATTAGGTCGAGCATTCTATCACATTAATATTCAATTTGGCTGAATTTACGACTAAAGAATACATCGCCTCACTTTGTCGTGACGATAACGGTGACGTTGACCACGTTTCACATATTTTCAACGACGTTCACAAAAAAAGCCCGCATTTGCGAGCTTTTAATTACAATTCGTGGTTTAGCCCAAAGTCGAAAGACTAACGCTTTGTTAGCAGCTCGTTGATTGCACCCAAGAATTGTGACGGATCTTCCATAGAGCCTTTCTCAGCCAGCATCGCTTGACCAAGTAGTAGCTCAACCCAACGGCCAAACGCTTGCTCATCGGCTTCGTCAGCCATTTGTTTAACAAGTGCGTGCTCTGGGTTAATTTCAAAGATGTACTTAACTTCAGGTGCAGCTTGGCCCGCCGCTTCAAGAAGCTTAGCCATTTGAGTACCCATCTCGAAGTCATCCGTCACAACAACTGCAGGTGTCGTTGCGAGTTTAAACGTAGTACGAACTTCTTTAACGCGATCACCTAGGTAAGATTGAGTGCGCTCAACAACAGACTTAAACTCTTCTTCAGTCTCTTTCTGCTTCTCTTTCTCTTCTTCACCTTCAAACTTGCTTAAATCTAAGCCCGCTTTTGTAATCGATTGGAATTGTTTGCCGTCAAAGTCTGTTAGGTAGTTCATTACGTACTCATCGATGCGATCGTACATTAGCACTACTTCAATACCTTTCGCTTTAAACTGCTCCAAGTGTGGGCTGTTTTTAGCTGCTGCGTAGCTATCTGCTGTCAGGTAGTAGATCTTATCCTGGCCTTCTTTCATACGCTCAACATAAGACGCTAGGCTGATAGTTTGATCTGCAGAGTCAACTTCTGTAGATGCAAAACGAAGAAGACCTGCGATCTTCTCTTTGTTTGCCATGTCTTCCGCTGGGCCTTCTTTCATTACAAGACCGAACTCTTTCCAGAATTCTAAGTACTTCTCGTTGTCATTTTTCGCCATGCGCTCAAGCATAGTAAGTACACGCTTAGTACATGCACCACGAAGAGACTGAGTTACCTTGTTATCTTGCAGTATTTCACGTGATACGTTCAATGGTAGATCGTTTGAGTCAATCAGACCACGTACGAAACGCATGTAAGATGGCATGAACTGTTCAGCATCATCCATGATGAATACACGTTGCACATAAAGCTTTAAGCCGCTCTTGTGGTCACGGTTCATCATGTCCCAAGGTGCTTTAGCTGGGATATAAAGCAGACTTGTGTAGTCGTTCTTGCCTTCAACCTTGTTGTGGCTCCAGGTTAGTGGATCAGCAAAGTCGTGAGATACGTGCTTATAGAACTCTTGGTACTCTTCTTTCTCGATGTCTGATTTGTTACGAGTCCAAAGCGCTTGAGCTTTGTTGATTTGTTCCCAGAGCTTCTCTTCGGTGTCTTTACCTTCGTTATCTTTAACTGCAGTTAAGATAGAAACTGGGATACCGATGTGATCAGAGTATTTACCAATTACTTCACGTAGACGCCATTCATTTAAGAACTCTTTACCGTCTTCACGCATATGAAGAATGATGTCTGTACCACGAGACTCTTTAGTGATGTCTTCAATGGTGTAATCGCCTTCGCCCGCAGAGTGCCATTGTACGGCTTCATTGCTTGCAAGACCTGCGGCACGTGTACGAACGGTTACTGCGTCCGCAACGATGAATGCTGAGTAGAAGCCAACACCAAATTGACCGATCAACTGAGAGTCTTTGCTTTGGTCTTCAGATAGCTTAGAAAAAAAGTCTGCAGTACCGGATTTCGCGATGGTACCTAGATGTTCAATAACGTTGTCGCGGCTCATGCCGATACCGTTATCAGAAATGGTTAACGTATTCGCCTCAGCGTTAAATGACAGTTTTACACCTAGATCTGCATCGCCTTGGTAAAGTTCAGCATTTGATAGCGCTTGAAAACGTAGCTTGTCCGCTGCGTCAGATGCGTTAGAGATCAGCTCACGTAAGAAGATTTCTTTATTTGAATACAGTGAGTGAATCATTAGATGAAGTAGTTGTTTTACTTCAGATTGAAAGCCACGAGTCTCTTTATTTTGCGTTGTCGTTTCGCTCATTTTTACTCCAAAACATCTATACTTTGTGGTGAAAACTATAGGGGCGGAACACGTAATGCCGCTCTGATGTTCATTAACATGAGGATGACAATTGTAAATTCAAGGTCAAAAATCATAAAAACACTGTTTTTGTTATCTGTTTTTATTATCCTTGATACTCATAAATCTAAAAGAACATAAAAGAAGCCATCGATTGGTTAAGCTTTATACAGGCCAACCCAATATTTGTCTATTTAGCACCCAAAACAACCCATAGTAGAAAAATTTAATGAGCAATATCGGCACAAAGTTTATTCTCGCACAGCGGTTCGTATTCGACCCAAACAGCAACTCACTTGTAGACCAAATGAGCAATGGAGAAGTTGTGCGTCTTGGCAGCAATGAAAGTCGCATTCTCCTTATGCTATCAGAAAGACCCAATGAAGTTATCACTCGTAATGAATTGCATGAATATGTTTGGCGTGACCAAGGCTTTGAGGTTGATGACTCGAGCCTGACTCAAGCCGTTTCAACACTGCGAAAGATGCTGAAAGATTCAACGAAATCTCCTGAATTCGTCAAGACAGTCCCCAAACGTGGCTACCAATTTATAGCTACAGTCGAGCGCTCAGCACCTCTTTCATCAAATGACAAAGCTGTGACTGTTGAAACTGCCGAAAATGAAATAGACCCAAATCCAACGTTTTCGCCTGCAACTATTCCAGAAGAAATGGTTACAGAGGCTCAAGCGCCTGAGCCAATCACTAAAATCCAAGAAACCTCGATTTCGGTCGAACCACAGAACATACCAGCAAATGCAGACACTAAAAAGAACAACAAGTGGTTAATACTTGGATTACTGTGTGCAGCAATAATGATGCCGATTTTGGTAATTACCTTTACTAACCCTGCTGAATCTACATTTCGTACATTAGCAGAAGTTGATGGTGTAAAGGTTCAATCACCAATCAATCATCCGGGTTTGACAAACTGGCTACCTGCGATTGAAAAATGTGTGTTGAGCTATAACACTAACCACACTGGTATACTAAAGCCAACCGAAGTGATAGCAACGGGTGGACAGGCCAACAACATAGTTCTTAACTATATTCACCCGCAAGAACACTCTAGCGAAAATATTACTCTCAGAATTTACGCAAACCAGTCGGATGTAGACGACATTTGTAAAGGTGGCCAGTAGCATGAAATTAAAAGTATCTATTTTCTTACTGGCCCTATCTGCTTTTCTAAGTGGTTGGTTACATTGGGGTAGCGACGCAAAAGTAGCACGCCTACTTACCTCACATGAATGGCAATCAAAGATGGTTTCGCTTATCAGTGCAGAAAAACAAGCCGATTCCATTGGTCCACTCCGTAAAGTTGAGCTCTCCTCAAATGCTAAGTACCTACCAAACGGCACATATCTGAGAATGTCGGTGGTCAGGCTATACGGCACACAAACCGCACCGGCTAACGTCATCAACATTTCAGAAACGGGGCAGTGGGAAATTAACGACAACTACCTACTGGTTTCGCCAACTGAGTTTAAAGATGTGACATCGGCTCAGCGCCAAGACTTCTCTCAAGAGCAACTGGAGCTGATTACTCAAGTAATCAAGATGGATGCAGAGCAAAGTCGTCGCATCGATATTGTTAACCCGAAAGCACTGCTACTGACTAGCTTAAATCACGGTTCTACCGTATTGTTTTCGAACTAACATCGAAAAGCTATTCACGATAAACCTAAAAAAGGGGCATGAAGCCCCTTTTTGTTATCTTAAACTCAAAGATAAACTCTATGGATTGGATAAACTCACTCGCTCTATTCTTTGGCTCATTAATCGCCAACACGCTTGCCTCTTTATCAGGTGGCGGTGCTGGGCTTATTCAGTTTCCGTTACTCATCTTTTTAGGGCTACCTTTTTCAGTCGCACTGGCTACCCACAAAGTCGCTAGCGTCGCTCTCGGTTTAGGTGCTGCATATACTCATATCAAGGGTGGCACGTTAAGCTGGAAAATTTGTCTCTACCTAATTATCGTCGGCAGTATTGGAGTAGTCGTTGGCGCGAATATCGTGCTCATGATCCCAGATGCCATTGCACAGAAGCTGCTTGGCGCAACGATCTTAGCGCTGGGTGTTTACTCACTACTAAAGAAACAATTGGGTCAAGAAGAGCAGCTTAAAAACCGAGACATACAAGGTTGGATAATTGGTGGGATTGGGCTGGCACTCATAGGTATCATCAACGGTTCGCTCACTGCAGGATCCGGTCTGTTAGTTACCCTATTTCTAGTTCGTTGGTTTGGTTTTACTTATAAACAAGCCGTCGCGTTAACCATGGTATGCGTAGGTTTGTTCTGGAATGGCATTGGAGGTATTGCCATTGTTCAAGCGGGTGCGCCAATATACTGGGTATGGTTACCCATATTACTGTTAAGTTCGTTTGTTGGCGGAAGTCTAGGGGCATTCCTCGCAAACCTTTCAAGCAATAAGCTCATCAAAACGGCTTTCGAAATATTGACGTTTGCCGTCGGCATCAAGCTATTGCTATAGAATCTTAAAGGTTATCTATGAATACAGAATCGAATCAAAATAGCCCAACCGTGCTGAAAGCCACAATAGCAATACACTACTGCCGTCAGTGTAATTGGATGCTTCGCTCAAGTTGGTTGTGCCAAGAACTGCTTCATACCTTCAGTGAAGAGATTGAACAAGTCAGCCTGCATCCAGATACCGGCGGACGATTTGAGATCTTTTGCAATGGAGTACAAATTTGGGAAAGAAAGGCGGACGGCGGCTTTCCTGAAGCGAAAATTCTGAAGCAAAGAGTGAGAAACATCATTGCTCCAGACAGAGATCTCGGCCACGTAGATTCAAAATAAACTCATTACGGCCGGTTTTATGATTTAAAGCTGGCCGCTAACCAATACGTCGCCGCTAAGGCTAATCACTTTGAAGGTGCCATTTTCATAAATGCCATAGCTTGCTGCATGACCTTCTCGTGGGAACGTCACCGAGCTTGGATTAAAGATGAAGATGTCCTCTTGGTATTCAGCAACGGGGATATGAGTATGACCATGAGCAATGATATCACCCGCTTTCAGTACTGGACGTTTCGTTGTGTTATACAAGTGACCGTGAGTTAAGAAGATACGTTGGCCTGACTCTAGCAGCACCCATGAGTAATCCATCATCATTGGGAAAGAGAGCAACATCTGGTCGACTTCGCTATCACAGTTACCACGAACGGCAATGACCTCTTGGGAGAATTCGTTCAGCTTGTTTGCAACAGCTGGCGGATTGTAGCCTTCTGGAATTGGATTTCTAGGGCCATGATTTAGGATATCACCCAGTAGGACTAAATATTGGGCACTCGAGGCTTGGTATAGCTCTAATACCTTTTCTGCTGCTGGTAGCGAACCGTGTAGG
>JAYYSE010000044.1:0-18644 GCA_036126475.1 Pseudomonadota bacterium
TCGGTAAAACCATATTCATTCGATGAATCTTTCGATTATTCCTAAGTTTAACAATTTGATACATTATTCCTTGTGGTCAGAGAGTTGCATATCAGTTTGATTTATTTCGATTTAACTCGATGACAACCCTAAAGGAGAATGACATGGAAAATAGAGGCTTAGGAAGAGGTTTGAAAATAGAAGAACGACGTCAGTTACTACATAAAGGGCTGAAAGCGGCAGTATTCGGCGTACCACTGCTGGCTTTAGGCTTAACAATTAATAGCTCAGTTTTGATGACCGATGCCGGTTACAGCTACGTGCATCAAAACAATATTACTGGTGAGTTGGATGTCTTTACCGAGCCCGGTATTCATTTTCGAATGCCGTTTTTATCCAAGATAACCCAGTATGATCAGGTGATTACGGTCTCTTTTGGCAACAGTAAAGGGGAAGATTTTTATCAGAGGTTAGATCCGGTGCAGGTGCGTTTTGCTGATACGTACATTGGTGAGATTCCGGTGACATTCCGCTTTAAGCTCAGTAATGACCCGAAGGCAGTGGAAAAGATGCATAAGGAGTTTCGCAACAACAGTAATTTGATCGATGCATTGTTGGTTAAAAATGCGCGTAATGTGACAGTGATTACGGCGACTCAATACACGGGCGAGGAGTTCTTCCAAGGTGGTTTAAACCAATTTAAATCTAAATTGGGCGATCAGCTACGTGAAGGCATTTATCTGACGGAGCGTCGTCAGGTTGAAGTGGAAGAGTTAGATCTTGCGCCGGTTGGTGTCAATCAATCGAACTCGAATCAATTGCAACGAACCAATCAACTGGTTTGGAAGACGGTGCCTGTGGTGGATAACACGGGTCAGCCTATCCGTCAGGACAACCCGTTATCACAATACGGCATTCAAGTAACCCAGGTCACGATTGGTGATCCGCAGCCAGAGAAGCAACTTGATCAGTTACTGGCGGATAAGAAGCGTTTGGTGGCCGACCGTATCCGTGCGATTCAGGAGCAAGAAACATCAAAAGCGCAAGCTGAAACCGAGCAACTCCGTAAAGAGATTCAGCGTACTCGCGAAGTCCAAGACGCGCAGCGAGGCAAAGAGTTAGCGATTATTTCCCAGCAGAAAGAAGTGGAAATAGCTCGTCAAATAGCTGAGCGTGAAATTGTCGAAGTCGAGAAGACTAAGCGATTAGCTGAAGTTGAAAAAGAGAAGGAACTGGCAACCGCAGAAGCCAATTTGGCGATTCAAAAAGCCAATGCATTGTCTGCTGAATTTGAAGCAAGAGCGATTCTTGAAAAAGGTCGAGCGGAAGCGGAAGTGTTGAAAGCGAAATATGCCGCGCTAGGCGCCAACCGCGAGGTGTATCTGGCCGAGCTAAACCGTGAGGTCGCTAACTCGCTCTATAACAACCTGCAGAACTTCCAAGTGCAGATGCCACAAAACTACATCGGCGGCAGTGACGAAACGGGTTTGAAAACCAACCTCGATGTTATTACAGGCTTCGGAGCGTTGGGGTTAATGGACCAAACCAAGAAGGTTACACAGCAATAAGAACATGGGTAACCCAAAGCTCTAAGCGCCCCGTGATTTAGAAAAGCAAAGAGGCTGATACTGAGTTATCAGCCTCTTTTTTATCGGTAATGTCTTGTATGAAAGCATGATCGTCATCTGCCAAATGACATTGTTGCATTTATATTGATGATATTGTTACTAATAGTTTTGAGCTATGTAAGCCGATGAAATTGCACTTTGTAAGCGCATATAATGGCAACAAAAAAGCAGAACAAGATAATCTCGCTCTGCTTCTAGTCTTTTCGATTTTAAGCTCTTCGGGACTCGTTTACCCGAATCTGGGCAAGAGTGGTTAGACGTACTTAAACTTCTGGCACCAATGCCAGCTTTGTTATTTTATCTTTTAAATTAGCCAGTTATTTGTTGGTAAAGAAATATTTTTCTAGGTAGTTACTTAATGGTATGAATGCAGGGTTAGCCCAAGAGACATATACAGAGCTTGGATCACTATCTAATTTACCAGAACCGATTTTTCCAGCGATTTTGAAATTAGTACCTTTTGAACCGACCAGTTCAGAAGCACCTTCACTCAACTTTGGAGAAACTTTGTATTCGTAAATTAAACCAAGTAGTGAGCCTGGGTTCAAGTTTAGATTAGTACCTCCATGTATAGGGTCAATCTTGCCATTGGAAATGTCATTTCCGTCATCATCGGTTGTTTTGCCATCCTCTATACAAGGGTTTGGTGTCCCCAGTACTCGCTGAGTTGTTAGTTTGCCATTTCCGTAATTACATTCGTTGAAATGTAGTGACTCCATACCAGCGACAGCAGCCACACCATCCTGATGAGCAAGTGCAGATCGGAATGCATCGTATGCGTTACTCAGATCAGATCCTAACTGGTTGTTTTGGTTATCATCAACGTAGTAATCGAAAAGCTGCATCAGCTTTTGATATGTCCTCGGCTTTTTTGTCTCATCTTGTCCGCTAAGATCGGTATACACCAACTCAACACCATCTACAATATCCTTCGCTTGGCTAAGCGCAATAACAAATTGGTCAGCGGCTGTAGAGCCATCAGGTTCTGTCTCCATGATCCCAATGATTAGGCTTTTCTTGTTCAACTGCTTTTGAACGTCTTCACTTGCCCATGTCGTGAAGTTCTTTACTTGGCTTATTACACGCTGGTGCTGTACATCCGTTACGATTGAATTCGCTTTTAATACGTAAATGCCTTTCTCGAAGCTACAGTTTGGTACATCGGCTGCTGTTGAGCAGTTATCTACAGATGAATAAACGGTGACTAATGACTTTGGTTTTGCTGATGATGTCGATGTCGAAGAGTTGCTGCTAGATGAGCCATTACAACCCGCCACGGCCAGGGTAAGTAATGCTAAAAAGATAGGCTTCATAATATTCACTAATTTAATTGAATGGGTGTTGAGTGATTTGTTTTTATTATTTGTTGCAACGGTATCACTTAGTGTAATGAAGGAGTGTAAGTCTTTGTAAGAGGTCGGTAGTGCGTTAGTTCGTGTACTCTTATTCATCGCAATCGATGAAGCTGTGAGGGTAGATGCGAGTATACGGGATTCGGGATACGAAGAGCGGAAAGGTCAGGTGCGCGTAAACGAGGTGCGAGATACGAAAAACAAAAAAAGCAGAGCTGGATAACCTAGCTCTGCTTTCGCTTTTAAGCTTTTCGCATCTCGATTACTCGAATCCCGAATCTGCTTTTAGATCATAAAGATGAAAATAATAGACAATGCGCTGATTAGGCCTGCAAAGAAGTAGCAGCCTACTTTACCTGCAACGCCGACGTGGAATTTCAGGTCGTGCATGCCGTGGTGAAGACGGTGCATAGCATGCCACATTGGCAGTGCCAGCGTAGCGATGATGAACAGTGCACCTAGTATGCTGGTGGCAAATTCAGACACACGTTCGTAGCTCATGACTTCTGCATCGATGATGCCCATTGGTACTAAGATACCCAACACTAGAATCGTGACGGGGGTGATCATCGCAAACCAAGTACCGCCAGCGCCGAATAGACCCCACCAGATTGGCTCATCAGAGCGCTGAGGGTTGTGATTAACAGGTTTCACTTTGTAGTTTGTATTCATAACGAAAGCTCCTTACACCACAACAAGAACGATTAAAGAGATAAAAGCCACCGCGGCCCATTGAGTCAGTACGATGATTCTTTTATCAACCAATTTACCTTTCAGGCGGATTGGCATGACTTGAGGCATCATGCTGAAGAAGGTTTGAGCGTGCATTAAGCTGCCCAGCAGAGCCACGATATTTATACCGATAATGAGAGGGTTCGCCATAAAGCTCAACCAACCCGCCCACGCTTCTGGGCCTTTCACTAGGGCACCCAAACCAAAGGTTAGGAATACAGTGAACAGAATCAAAGGCAGTACTGTTGCTTCACGTAGCATGTAGAAGCGGTAGAACGGATGGTTGCTCCACCATGTTCTCTTCATATCACGAACATAAGGCTTACGATTGCTCATCTTATGCCTCCTCTGCAGTTTTAACTTGGTTCTTGCTAACAGATGTACCGTCTGGCTTGAACATCGAGATAACGAAGTCCATTGAAGACTCAATTTTGCCTTGGTTAACCGCCGCAGCTGGGTCGACTTTCTTCGGGCAGACTTCAGAACAGTAACCCACAAACGTACAGCCCCAAGCGCCGTTTTGACCGTTGATAAGCTTCATGCGCTCATCTTTGCCGTTGTCACGGCTATCTAGGTTGTAACGGTGAGCTAGCGTGAGTGCTGCAGGGCCAATGAACTCAGGGTTTAGACCGAATTGAGGACACGCTGCATAGCAAAGACCACAGTTGATACAACCTGCGAACTGTTTGTATTTCGCCATTTGCTCAGGTGTTTGTAGGTTAGTGCCGTCTTCAGGTTTACGGTCGTTGCCAATGATGTAGGGTTTGATCGCTTCAAGGCGCTCGATGAATGGCGTCATGTCGACAATCAAATCTTTCTCGATTGGGAAGTTGGCTAATGGCTCGATGGTCAGGCCGTTCGGGTAGTCACGTAAGAAGCTCTTACACGCTAGCTTAGGCACGCCATCAACCATGATGCCGCAAGAACCACAGATCGCCATGCGACAAGACCAACGGTAGGAAAGGTCTTTGTCTTGGTGGTCTTTGATGTAACCAATCGCGTCGAGTACTGACATGGTCTCATCGAAAGGTACTTCGAAAGCCTGTATGTAAGGTTGTGCATCTTTCTCTGGGTCGTAGCGCAAAATGTCTACTTTTTGGATTCGATTCGCTGACATTATGCATGCTCCTCTTCAAGGCTCTCAGTCGGGGCGACCATCGCTGCTGACGCTTTTTCAGCGGCCGCGGCTTTCTCTGCTGCTTCACCGTAAAGGCGTGCTTTGGGTTGAGACTTGGTGATCTTAACGTTGCTGTAGTCTATGGTTGGTGCTGCACCTTCATTGAAGAAAGAGAGTGAGTGTTTTAAGAAGTTCACGTCATCGCGCTCGGTGCAGTTGTCGTCTAGGCGTTGGTGTGCACCGCGAGACTCTTTGCGAAGGATTGCTGAGTGAACCATGGCTTCTGCGACTTCTAGGCCGTAACCCACTTCGATAGCGTAAAGTAGGTCAGTGTTGAACACTTTGCCTTTGTCTTTAATGCTGATTTTCTTGTAGCGCGCTTTCAGTTCAGTGATCTTGTTGATGGTCTCTTGCATCAAGTCTTCTTGACGGTAGATACCACAGCCCGCTTCCATGGTGTGACCCATTTCAGTACGGATATCAGCCCAGTTTTCATCGCCCTCTTGGTTCATTAGCGCTGCGATGCGATCTTCAACCGCTTTTACTTGCTGAGCGATAGACGCTTCATTCCAGCCTTTGAATTCTGCTGCGCGTTTCACAGCGTGTTCACCGGCAACGCGGCCAAATACGACGAACTCAGCCAGTGAGTTTGAACCTAGGCGGTTTGCGCCGTGTAGGCCAACAGACGCACATTCACCCACCGCGAATAGGCCTTTGATGCGAGTTTCACAAGTACCGTTAGTTTCGATACCCCCCATGGTGTAATGAACGGTAGGGCGGATTGGAATTGGTTCTTTTGCTGGGTCAACGTTCACGTACGCTTTTGCTAGCTCACAGATGAACGGTAGGCGCTCTTGCAGATACTCTTCACCAAGGTGGCGAAGGTCTAGGTGAACGACATCACCAAGAGGGTGCTTGATGGTGTTGCCTTTTTGTTGCTCGTGCCAGAATGCTTGAGAAACTTTGTCGCGAGGACCCAGTTCCATGTATTTATTCTTCGGCTCGCCCACTGGCGTTTCTGGGCCCATGCCGTAATCTTGTAGGTAACGGTAGCCGTTCTTGTTGACGATGATACCGCCTTCACCACGGCAACCTTCGGTCATCAAGATGCCCGTGCCCGGAAGGCCGGTTGGGTGATATTGAACGAATTCCATGTCACGCAGTGGTACACCGTGGCGATAAGCCATTGCCATACCGTCACCCGTTACGATGCCGCCGTTGGTATTGCAGTGGTAAACACGACCTGCGCCTCCCGTTGCTAGAACAACTGATTTTGCTTTGATGGTAACAAGCTCACCTTCAGACATATGAATTGCGATAAGGCCTTGTACTTCGCTTTCTTCAGCGTCGTCTTTGCTCTCCACAAGAAGGTCCACCACAAAGTACTCGTCAAATCGTTTGATTTGGTCGTACTTCATCGAAGTCTGGAACAGAGTATGAAGCATGTGGAAGCCAGTTTTATCCGCTGCGAACCACGTTCTTTCTACCTTCATACCGCCGAATCGGCGTACGTTTACTTCACCGTTTTCTTTACGACTCCATGGGCAGCCCCATTGTTCCATTTGGATCATTTCTCGAGTCGCGTTTTCAACAAAGTATTCAACAACATCCTGTTCACATAGCCAGTCGCCACCACCAACCGTATCGTTGAAGTGATTGTCTAGGCTATCTTCGTCTTTAATTACCGCCGCTGAACCGCCTTCTGCTGCTACCGTGTGTGAACGCATTGGGTAAACTTTAGAAATCAGTGCTACTTCCAAATCAGGATTCGCTTCAGCTGCCGCAATAGCAGTACGAAGACCAGCGCCGCCTGCGCCGATGACTGCGATATCTGTGGTAATTGTCTTCACAGTGATTCTCCAGTGTGATGCGGAGTCTTCCGCTCGTTATTATTAAAAGCCTATTTAGAGCGCAGTAAACGGCATCAACCGATTATCATCTCTAAGCCTTAAGTGGTAGGTTCAGTGTATGAGAGGGTGTGATTTCAAATATTGATTTAATTAGGTTTTTGCTTCGGTAATGCATGTGGAGGCATAGAAATTCTAGGTTATGTGATTCTAATCACGGCAAGAGTTTGTTCGTTGCAAGAAGTAAAGAAACGTGTCGACAAATGTATCGATATTGAGTGCATTGTTGTTGATGTTGTTAATTGCTATTGACGTTCATCATCAATATCAGTGTGGTAGGTCGAATTTAAGAAAAGATGATTTTTGGCTAAACAAACGGTATCTTTCGATCCAGTTATTTCAGTGAGTCATTCTAAAATCATGAACCAAGCTAACTGGCAACCAGCTGCGCCGATCAAGCAGTTAAAACAACGTGCTTTACTGATTCGTCAGATCCGCGATTTCTTTTTTGAGCGTGATGTGTTGGAGGTGGATACCCCAGCCATGAGCCATGCTACTGTGACAGATGTGCACTTACATACTTTCAAAACTGAGTTTGTAGGGCCAGGGTATGCGGGGGGGCAAAAGCTGTTTTTCATGACCAGCCCTGAGTTCCATATGAAACGTCTTTTGGCGGCAGGAAGCGGCTGTATTTATCAGATAGCTAAGGCATTCCGCAACGAAGAGAACGGCCGTTACCATAACCCTGAGTTTATGATGTTGGAGTGGTATCGCGTAGGTTTTGACCACCATCAGCTGATGGATGAGATGGATGACTTGTTGCAGCTGGTGCTGAATTCTCGGGCGGCTGAACGAATGACTTACCAAAATGCGTTTCTTGACGTGCTGGGTGTATGTCCATTAGAAGGTTCAATGGAAGCGCTAAAGGTTTGTGCTGGTGCGTTAGGTCTGAGAGATATTGCTGACCCTGAACAAGACAGAGATACTTTGCTGCAGCTACTGTTTAGCATTGGTGTAGAGCCTAAAATTGGTCAAACAGTGCCAGCATTCGTTTATGATTTCCCTGCGTCTCAAGCGGCACTGGCTAAGATTAATCCAAACGACTCGCGAGTGGCTGACCGTTTTGAGGTGTACTTCAAAGGCATCGAGTTGGCAAATGGCTTTCATGAGTTAGATAACCCGCAAGAGCAGTTGCAGCGCTTTGAAGATGACAATGCTAAGCGTATCGAGATGGGCTTATCGCCTCAACCGATTGACCATCATTTGATTGAAGCGTTAAAAGCAGGCCTGCCAGACTGTGCGGGTGTTGCTTTGGGTATCGACCGGTTGATCATGCTTGCTATGGGGCATGATCATATCGATGAAGTCACGGCTTTCCCCTTCCCACGGGCTTAACATTGGTGAGTTAGCAGAAGTTAGCGAGCAGATCGATTAGCTGACAACCAGTGCCACTATCTTACTAGAATGCCAGTACCTACTACGGCAACAATGGCTCCGACCCAAGCATAGGCGTTTGGTCTCTGCTTGGTGTACAGCCATAGAATGGGTAGCAACATGATAGGTGTGGTTGAAGAGAGTAGAGCAACCATGCCGACATTCCCTTCCTGCAGCGCATACAAGATAAGCGTCATACCCACTGCCATCGCGAGAAAGCCGTTCACTGCGGTAATCGTGAGTATTTCAACATTCATCGGATTCAGTGCGCGTGAAAGCTTAGCCCCTGTTAAGCGAAATGCAGAGTGGGCGATAAAGGCGGTGATCATTCGAATCGCAGAGGCGGCTACTGGGTCGATATTGGTTTGCATCACAGGTTTGGCAATAATACCGCCCAATGCTTGGCAGATAGCGGCCGTGATGCCTAGAGCAACACCAATCCACACGGTACCCTTGATGGCTTCAAGCTGGTTGTTGGCTTGGCCTCGACGACCAAAGAAGATAGCAGTTAATACGCCACTAAACACCAAGGCCGAGCCAATAAGCTCGCCAGAGGTCATGCTTTCACTAAACAGGAAATAACCGAGAATCGCAGAGAACACGGCGTGACAAGAGAACAGTAAGCCAGCTTGACGCGGGCCCATTCGGTTCAAGCAGGCAAATAGAGCGGTATCACCAATGAAGATACCAATCAGACCAGACAGCATCATTGGCGTGACTAGCTCTGTTGCGACGGTTGACCAGCCACCAGTAAACCAAGCCATGCTTGATAAGATGACCGCAGTGCAGCCCATGCGCCATCGGCTATAGGCAAAAGAACCTAAGTGTTGAGCAGGCTTTACGGACATTAGGCTTGCGATAGCCCAAAGAAAAGCAGCAGCGAGAGCCAACCATTCGAACCCCATCGATTAACAGTCCTTTTGTCTAGGATAAATTAGCTCATCAATATGCATCAAACCGAACTAGAGGACAAAGCGATTCTTATGAAAGAACGAGTTTGTTGCAGTTATTAGGGCGTGATGACCTTTAATAAATATGCCAGTACGTATGCTAAAGATATCGCGTCATGATCTGGGAAGTCATGAGCTTGAATAATGATCCTTTATCACCATTGATCCGCTCTAGAAAATTTTCGAACTTTACATTTGCCATAGTACCGTTAATAGAATTCTAGCCTCATAAAAGGCTAGAACTGATGGTTCAATCATTAACTCTTGTTAATTAAATGATACTCAATATTAGACAGAATCGCTTCCTCTAGAGCGCCTAAACCTAATGTGCTGTAACCGTAGAAGTTCGGCTTCGCATTAGCGCGCAAAGACTGAACGCTTTCTACAACGTTCTCATCCATTGTTAAGGCGTCGACCACTTCCGAAAGTAGCTTCCTGTTCTCTTGCGACATCGGAGAAATAAACTCACTGGAACCACTTATTGACGAATACAAGTAGCCAAATTCGCCACCATTATTCTCCTCAATGTAGTAATTGCCAGTTCTTGCAAACGATGCCCTGACTTCATTAACACTCTCAATAGATCTAAACGGCTGAGAAAATAACTCCGAACCACCAGCATGCTCTAGAGTTTCTGGCTCAAAGCCTTTATCAGGGAAAACAAGATAGGCGACGATCGCATTGTCTCGGGTAATTGCAGAAAGAATGAAGTTATCGTCTTGGTAATATTTAATGACATCATCCGTTGAAGCACGCTTAATGTAGACTGGTGCACCAAATGTTTGATCCAATATTTCAGCCGATGAGCGAATATAGATTTTATCCAGCTTTTTATGTGATGGAATATCTGTCATTTGAGAAAGACCAAAATCAACCATCTTTTCAATCGCATCAAAACTATCGTTAAAACCACCCAAAGCAATCGAAATAACCGACACTAAGCCGATAGTGCGGGCTATCCCGCCCTTTTTCTGCTCTTCCAACAGAGACTCTTGAGTGTCTTGAAGTTCTTGTAACTCTTCCTGTATATCTTTTTGAATATCCTTGTTTTGCTCTTCAGACATTTTTAACCTTTGATCTCGTCGATTTTATCCATTAGCGCATCTGTACCGTCTTCAGCTCTCTCTTGAACTCGCTCAAAAGCATCCGTCTCCATGATGCTTTCAATTTCATCGCTGTAATTAAGACCAAGATAGATACCGACACCGATAAATACTAAAGCGAAAATTTTAAACATTGCTACTCTCAATTCATTAACTGGTAAACCAAGTACATGCTAATGACATGTGCTTGGTTGTTTTGCTTACCTGATTTATTACTTATACAAAGCGATACGACTGTTTACTTTCTTCAAGTAATTTTTGGTTTCGTCATACGGCAGATTAACCACTAGCTGGTCATAGACTTGTTGAGGCGTCAGCTGATTGATAATCTTCGACGCTTTGCCAATACTGGTGGAACGATCTTTATTGAACGCTCTAGCCACATTACCCGCACCAGTGTTATATGCGGCAATGACACAGTACAAACGACTTTCGTCATTTTTTATCTTACGAAGATACTTACTGTTTAGGATGTCTAAATAAGCCGTACCTGTTTCTACGTTGATAACCGGTTGATACAGATCCGCCACTTTCATTGGCGCGTCAATATTGCGGACTTGTTTATTAACATCATGACCTGCACTGGTCGGTACCACTTGCATCAAACCAAACGCAGGCACGTGTGATTTCGCATCCGGACGAAACGCCGACTCCGAGTGCATGATTGCCATAATCAGTGCAGCATCAACTTTCCAGTTTTTACTCTCTTTCTCAGCCAACGCACTGTACTTGCTCGCACGCGCTTTTAAGCTGTTCTCTGGGAGCTTAACTTTGTAACTGATAACCTTTTTCGGCTTAACCGGTGCCGTCGCAACCTCAACGACTGGCTTAGGCTTTAACACTTCTGGTTGTGGCGTTTTTTCGACGACCTTTTCCACAACTTTTGGCGGCTGCTTTTCTGTTAGTTTTGGCTCTAGTTTGGCAACCTCTTTTGGTACTTCAACCTCTTCAGCTGGCTTTACGACCTCAACTTCTGGCTCTGGTCGTTTAACCTCAATACCATATTTGGCACGCATTTCGTCATACAGTTTGGTTTGCGCCGCAATACGCTCTTGAGCCTTTGCCAGTAGTGCCATTTTCTTATTATGAGCACGCTGGTAAATGAAGGAGTCTGGAATACCAGTATCAGATAAAATCAATCGTTCGGCTTGCACATCTAACTCATTCATCTGGCTTTGCGTCTGCTGGATAACGAAGTTTTTCTCTTCTTGCTCTTTCTCCAAGGAGTAAAGCACCGCGTGGTCTTCTGCTTTGAGCTCCGCTAGCTCAACGTTTTGCCCAGTAACCTCAACCGGAATGTTTTTAACAAGTGCTTTGATCTCTTCAGGACTACTATCTTCATCCACCAATACAGAGACGGTTGCTATATTCGTTTCATAATCGACGGAAGTTTTCACCTGATCGTCTTGAGAATATTCCACTTGTTTAGTTTGAGATGAAACCTCACCCTCTCCCCATGTCTTGATGAGATCGGTTCTACGCTCATCTAAGTTGTTAGTGTATTCATCACGCCACGCTTCGTACTCATCCAAATAAGCATTAACGTAAGCATGAAACTCTTTGATCTTGTCTTCCTGTGACTGGCTCGCTTTGACAACAGCATTGTTTAGCTGCTGCTTTTGATCTTCTGAAACAGCAAATGCCTGAGAACTGATGGCTGCAGAGACAACGACAGCTAACACAGTCTTATTGATCATTTTGTACATAGTTCACTCCCAGAGTGTATAAAGACAAAAGGCCACTCAAATGGCGGCCTTTTTCACTAATACTGATCGCGGTTCCGTTCGCGGTTATTTTTTCAATGCATTGAACGCCGCAGCAAGGTCCGCTGCTGCTTTTTCATTGTTGAACTGATCCCATAAAGCAGAATCTTCACCACCAACTTCATCGATTACTTTATTCATATTCGCGTCGTATGCTGCTTGGTCCATACCAACCAGAACGTACAGGCCACCCGATGGGCTTGCTTGGCTTACGATAACGCGGCTGTTGGTTAGCGTTTTATTTACGACTGTCTTAGTAATGTTCTCGAATGTTTCTTGAACATCTTCAGTCACTAGCGTTACACCTTCAGCTGCTGAAGTCGAAGTCACACCTTCCGTCGCGGCTTGGAATAAATTGCTCACGTCAGTTTCAAACTCAGCGGCAAGGTTCACACGAGCATCATTAACCGCAATTTTGCGCATTACACCCATACCAGCTGCACTCTTCTTAGAGTAGCCTTTTGCCGCTGCAGCGATGTCACTTGGGATCACATCACAAATCCAGCCCGGTGCAGATACGGTAGGTGCATCTGGGAAAGTACATGGTGCAAAGTTTTGTGCTTCCTTAACCGTGGCATTGTTGCTCTGACAGCCTGCTAGCACTGCTACTAATGAGGTTGCGATAAATAATTTTTTCATAAGTTATTGACCTACTGCGTCTAGTAGCGATTTCGAAGTGCAGTCAATATCAAAAACCGGGCAATCTCGGCTTGCTTCGACTTTACCCATTGTGCCTTTTTTCACCTTTAGTGAAACTTCTTCGTCGATCACCACCCAAGAGTACTTTTCAGTGACTGCATTAATCTCATTATTGACAACGTAGCCGTCACCGATTGGGAAAATCTCTGTGTCACCATCCATGTTTTTCATTGCGTTCGAAAATAAAATGTCAGCTCCAGGTTTGATTTTCTTCTGCTTACCCATACCAATACGAACTTGAGTACCAGCCTGACATTGGCGCATCTCTACCACAGGAGCACTTGCCGCAAGTAATTTCTTAATTTCTACAGAGTGGTTCACCGCCTCTGATGCCGCTTTTGCGGCCATTGATTCATAAGTTGCATTGCTTACAGGGCAACGAGAGTTATTCGTTTCGGTTGATGAATACTCGTCGCCTTCAAGTTCGATTCGTTTGACTACATTCATAGCTGGTAAAGTAACGACTTTTGCAATGGCTTTTACATCAAAGTCATAGCTACATGATGCTGGAATAACCTTAGTTTCACCTTCATCATTTGTATAAGTACGAGATTCACTGAATGACTTGCTCAGATCGGCATGAGTAATTTCAGTGATAATCGCGTAGTCGGCAATTGGCACCCCTTTACTGCTTAGACGGCCGCTCTGCTCTGCTAATTTAATTTCACCCTTAACTTTATTGGCAATTTTACGATCAACAAGATTAGCGCCAGTACCATCGACTTGCGTCTCCAAGGCATTACGTATTGCCGACTTCATTTTTTTCGATGCCGAGTTCTTAAAATCAATATCAACAGGCAGTACGACTACTTTCGTATCTTCTGAAGAAGGAAGTTGCACGTCTGCCTCTTCAATCTCTACACGCGTGTCAGGCGGACATACCTCACTCACTGAAGCACACCCAGATAAGGTTGCTAATACAGCAGTAGCCATCAACGTTTTTTTTAACATTTGTTGTCTCCGAATAGATCCGTTTGTTTAGTTATTTATTGGATTAAAGGTGCGCTACTTTATTAAGCCCAGCGCAGTCCAGATCCCTTTTTCCTTTATTTGCTCATCAAAGTGGCGCGCGGCCCCTTCATCGGCATATTTGTAGCTAGTTAAAGAGTTTCCTGTAGAGATAATTTCACTACTAGACACTGTTTTTGACTTTTTATTTGTAATTTTGATATTAGAGACCAAGGTTGAAATATAAGCATCACCGACTTTGTTTCTTCGACGTTCAGAATCTACTTTCAACACATGAGTTTGGTTTTTATTCTTTGAAGTTGAGGTTGCAATATTGAACTCAGATAACTGGTTCCCCAGAAGCTCAATGGCTTTTTTTGACTCTCTATCTGCAGAAAGGCGGATGTTAATTTGACTGCTGAGTTTTTGATGTGTAATGGTCAGCTGTTCAATTGCGCTAATGTCAGCGTTATAACTAGGCTTCAGAGATGAAAGCATTGCGATACGCACAGAAGCATCGTGTTCAGTTTGATAAACATTACGATTGTCTAACCACCAAAGTAATTTGTCTTCGTGTGAAAGCGCATCAAGCTCGATTTGAGATTTACGGTTTAGGTCTTTTATTTCGCGAATCAGCTGTTGAGTCACGAGTGATTTTTTCACTCTTACTTCGACAAACGCACCAAGATCATTCTCTTCCATTTGTACATATTCGATACCATTCAAGGTCAAGGATTCAGTCTTAGTATTAACTTTGTTATCAACTAGACTATTTGAAAAACCCTTACCATTAGTTTCTCGAACTGTGTCTCTCATGTAGAAAGAAGACTCGACTTGAGTCCATAACTTTTCGTTGACGTTGTTTACAGCAATTTTTTTAGCGTGAGATAAAGTCCTTGCCTGAGAGACCGCATAAATATAATTGTCATCGTCTGATTGGGGCTTTAGATACCACTCAGGCTTGGTTGATTGACATCCAGAAAGGACGCAGATAGCCAATATCGCTATGAAAAAGCGAGTAATATTTTTATTTAAAAACATTTGGAACCAATGTCGAAAAATTTTGTCGCCATCTTATATCTTCAAAGTTAAACATTCAAACCAAAAGCTATGCAGCATTTAACTATAGGCTTGGTTAATATGTTACAAAAGCCAAATCTTTGTCCTGAGAAGCATCTGTATGCTGAATTAATTACAATTTTATCAAGATATCAATATGATTTTAAATGGATCCATGCAAGTTTAAATGTAAAGTATAAAGGTGGTATTTAATTAATAAAAACGTGAACAAAGTCTTAAAAAATTCACTATCGAATGAAAATTCGCCTTTTAGCCGGAAATAGTGATGTTATTTCAATGAGAATGCGATGTTGGGGCGTGTTGATCTACCGTGAGTGATTTTTTAACAGTATGCTAAAGGGTTAAAATTTTTTTAGCCAAAAGTAAAAACATAACTAATACCATGCCAAGAATTAAGCAATGTCTAATTATTTCATGTAGGTAAGGTGGAGAGGAATTATGCCAGCATAGAGTCGCTGGCATTTATGGTTATGTGGATGTCGCTTGCTGGTGTGGTTCAGTGACTTTGCTTGGGGCGCGCTAAACCTTAAAGCGCTCCACGTCTTGGCGCATCGACTCTGCAGCATTACTCATTTCATTTGAGCTATGACGGCTGCTTTCCGCTTGTTGGGCGAGGTCGTCAGAGGCATCTTTGATTCCTTGTGTATTGCGACTGATGTCTTCGCTGACTGCTCGTTGCTCCTCGGCTGCGCTGGCTATCTGCAGTGCCATATCGTTGATTTCACTGATGGCTTGCGTGATTTTAGACAGGCTGTCGTGCGCTTGCTCTGCGAAGCCAACACTGTTTTCTGCCAGTTGAGTGCTGGTGGTCATGCTATCCACCGCATGTTCAGTGTTCTTCTGGAGGGTATCGATCATCACACGGATCTCTTCCGTTGAGCCATGCGTTCTTTGGCTAAGCACGCGAACTTCATCGGCGACAACCGCAAACCCACGACCTTGCTCGCCCGCACGTGCCGCTTCAATGGCAGCATTCAATGCCAAGAGGTTGGTTTGCTCAGCAATGCCTTGAATGGTGGATAAGATCTGGTTGATGCTTTGTGCGTTGTTTTCCAGCTCTCGGATCACATTGGCTGCGTCTTCCACTTGGGTCGCAAGGCGAGTGATGGCATCACGGTTTTGTTGAATTACTTCTTGGCCGTCATTACAGGCTGTTGCAGAGGCTTGAGAAGCGGATGCGGTTAATTCTGCATGGCTCGCTACTTCGGCGGCAGTTGCTGACATTTCATGAATTGCAGTGGCAATCTGGTTGATATCGTTTTGTTGATTTTCTACTCGCATTGAAGATTGAACCGCAAGTTGGTTGGCTTTCTCTGCATGGTTGTTTAAATCATGGCTGTGCTCAACGACGCCTTTCAGCATGCTTTGCATCTGACTTAAGAATTTGTTCACAAGTTCAGCAAGCTTACCGATTTCATCCATGCGGGTGATATCGATACGTTGAGTAAGGTCACCTCGACCTTGAGCAAGCTGGGTTAGCGCCTCTGACAAGGTTTGTAATGGGTAAAGCAGTCGGTTGATGACCATGGTGCTAGCGATTGAAATCACGATGTACAGAACCAGTGAGGTTAGTGCGATGAATTGAATCGCATCAGTTACCGCAGAGAATGCTAGCTCTTTATCGATAACAATGCCCAGGGACCAATCGGTGTTCGGAACTTTAGCTATGTAAACCAACTTATCTCCCTGACCAGGCCAAGCCAATGTGGTGATAGTTTGGTTCTGAATCAGTTGTGACACTCGATTTGCGGTCAATTCTGGGTTTAAGCTTGTGAGTGGCTTTTGACTTAACGCTTCATCGTTGTATGCAACGATGTTGTTGTTACCATCCACCAAGAAAGCGAAGCCATCGTTATCCAGTTTTACGTTGAGAACTGTATCGATAATGCTTGTCACGGTTAAGTCTGCAGCCAGTACGCCCTGCTTTTGGCCACTGAAGGCTTTCGCAAAGCTGATGACGATACTGCCATCGAAATCTTGATACGGTTCAGTAATGATCAGGTCTGATGCGGCGTTGGCATCTTTGTACCATGGACGGGTACGAGGGTCGTAGTCTGCTGGCCAGCTTTCCGTTTTATCACCATAAGCGATCGTGCCGTCACTAAAACCCGCATAAACCGATAGGAATTGCCCGGCTTGTTTGGTGAGCAATAACTCACGGTCTGAATTACTGTTGCTTGAAATGGTTGGCTCATTGGCCAACATCATGTCACTGCGAGTCGAAAGCCAATCGGCAATGTAGTTGGTTGTTCCTACACTTACATTCTTCATTTCTTGGTTGATCGCGACTTCAGTTTCTTGGGTTAGCTGGGTAACCGATATCCAGGCTTGAGTGCCACTCACGACGGCGATAATGATCGCAATGGCGAGCTGAATCTTAAATTTAATAGTATGTCTCAAGGTCCATTCCTCCTGATTAGACAAAACCTAACTACGGTGACGTACTTAATAATGAATTGAGATGTCTTTGATAGGTGTATAGTGCCGCTCCCAGCCAGTTAAGGAAAGTATTTAAAATCATCAATTCTAAATATATTGATACTGTTTCTTGACCGTTAGTGAAGTGAAATCACAATTGGATGTTAATTTAAATATCAATTAGATACATGTAGTGAAGCGGCACAGCTCGAAAAGCGCTTAATTTACATTTAGCGCCTTAGTCAAGGTTAAAGGGAAGTCTTAGCGTCTATTAGGTGATGATAAACAGGGCGTGGTAGACCAAAAGCAAGCCGACAATACCATCGGCGACTAGCTACAACACATCCCAGTTGATCAGTTTCAGACCTTCTTTAATCATGATGCCTGTCAAAGTGAAGACCGCCAGTGGAATGATAGAGACCACATAGGTGAGCTCTTTTTTAGGACGTACTACAGGACGTCGATAGACAAGTACCACATAACTGCGAGGGCGCAGGGCAAGACGAGTCGTTTCTTTTTAATCCATCACCATTTATTTATCGGCCTCGTATAAATAAAAATCTGGAGCAGAGAGTTCGATAATTTTGCGTGGAGTAGATCCATCAAAGCGTAGACCGAAAGTGCACACCTTTGTCGGAAATCATCACCAGCTCAAGTGCAATGATCATTATCGAGGTGGTGAAAACCGGAACGGGTTCAAGTACCCAAAGCAGGGCAGCAAGTAGGAATATCGCTAGCAGGCGGTGTTGAATCAGCGTCAGGTCATCGATAGGTATTGAATCTATCGGCATGAATAGCACACCTAAGGGAATCGCAAAACAAATCAACAGCTTGACCAGAACGTCAATATTGAGTTTAGGTATGTACAAAGACCCTATGAATAAAGCGTCTTCAAATAGAGTAAGTTATCGGGATTTTTGGTACTTGGAGACGGGTTGGAAAATCAAAAATTTATTTAAAGTTTCGGCAACTGTTTTATTTTTGGTTAATGTTTAAACTCTTAGATTTTATATTGATGAAGTTGCCTATGAGTCATTTGTCTTAGATTATTTGTTAATAAGATAAGTTAACTACAGTCTATCTTCAGATAGAGGTAAGTTTCAAACGATGAAAGGGTCACTTTTTGTTTTAAATGATAGTTTCATCCTTGCGTTTGTTTATGGGATTGGTGTTCTTTGGTCAATATCTGTGGTTGTTGGCTAGATTTGCGGTACAGCACTGAATATCGAGCCGACTATTTCAATTCATACATTGGATGGGTGTTATCATTACTTTGTAAATCTGTTAAATACCTTTATATCAAAAGATTTTACATCTTATATGCATCCCCTATTTATTGCATTAAGCATACCCTGATAGGTGTGCTTTTTTTTTATGTAATAAATAGCTTTCTAATATTGTTTTATCGTCAGTTGTACTTTTTTTAATGGAAGAAGGCATACAAATGTTCGGAAGTAAGAGTAAGAAGATAAAAGACTTGTCGGAAAGGTTGGAAGTTACATCTAGCCAAATTGGCGCTATTACTAAATTCATTCCAATCATCGAGTTTTCACCTGATGGTAATATTCTCAATGCAAACAAATTATTACTGGAT
>JAYYSE010000045.1:0-56059 GCA_036126475.1 Pseudomonadota bacterium
CGAATCAGCTTTTGCGCCTTTTCAAAATCGGCATCGGTGCGGAAGTTAAATTCCACTTTGTTGTTCACCACTTTGCCGCGGGCATAACGCACTTGGCTGGTGATCTCGTCCACCACAGATTGCGCTTGCGCGTGGTAAACCGGTTCCATGTCTACTTCGAGTAAGAACTGCACACCACCACGTAAATCAAGGCCTAGCTGAATCGGTGCAAAGCCCATGTCAGTCAGCCATTTTGGTGCCGCTGGCTCCATTGCTAGCGCGACGGTTGCAGTATCAAGCAGACGCTCATTCAGCACTTCTTTGGCTTTTGCTTGCTGCTCGGCATCTTCTAAGATCACCACTAAACGCTTGTCTTTCTGATAAGCCGATTTAGCTTGGATGCCTTCGCTTGCAAGGTATTGAGTGACCTGAGTCGCGTCGATGGTTTGCTCAGAGCGATTGTTAATTTGAACCGAAGCATCTTCACCATACCACGACGGCAAAGCGCTCAGAATCATGATGATAATGGTGGTGATAAGTACCACGTATTTCCACTTAGAGTAGTGGTTGATTTGTCTTCTTGGAATGCGTTTTTTCACAGTCAAGATCTCTTATTTTAACTAAGTTTTGCGAACGCGAACGATGGCTACCCCCAACCAGACCAAACTGATTGAACGGCAGCAGAGTGCAGTCGCGAATTGTTTTGGGGATTGGCTAAAACAACGGACACAGGGGATCGTCGATGCGACCAATCAGGGGCAAAGGATTAGCTAAGAAGTTCTCGAAAGTGTGAATATTGGATGTTGCCCTCTTTCCACCCCGACAAACGGGAAGGCGGAGAGCTGACAATACTGGTCCAGTGCTGTTTGAGGTCCAACATAGGGGTTGTCGCTAACAGCGAATCCAGTAAAGAAGGGGGAGAGAAGTCAATCAGCAAGTGATAAGCAGGCTCAAGGTCGGGCGCGCTTTCTTGCTCATTGGTTGATATACGTCGGTAAGTGGTCGCTTGAAGGCTAGATTCAGTATCGTGATAATTGGATCTGTCACCTACTGACGAAGCGCCTACTTGAACTTTATCGCACTCCAAATAGGCCGATGGGTCATCAATGGCAGCGTTCTGACACTGTTTTTGCGCGAAAGATTGCTGTTGAGCAGTCTCGATTTGAAACGGCTTAGAAGGAAACGAATAGCCGTTAGAATTCACTAAGCCAAAGCTCAGTAAAAACAACATTAAGACTAATCGGGTACCCAGTTTAAGCAATCTAATATCCAAACAATATTCTCGTAGATCGCCAATCTACAACACAAATGAAACGCTGTCTTGATTTAAAACATTTTTTTAGAAAATGATTCAATGCAACCGATTAAGCTTTGATGCTTCAAAAAAAGAAAAAGCCAAGCAACTAGGCTTGGCTTTCCATTACGTATGCGTCCAACGCTGATCGTTATGACGCTTTAGGTCGCATGATGTTCTTAACCTTACGGCTATTCTCGCCAAACAGGTGATGGAGCAGAGCATTCATGTCTTCAACCGATATTGATTTAACGACTCGGTCAACATCAGCCAAGGCTTCCACTCCATACCCATACAATAGATAACGAGACACAAACCACGCCTGATCGATAGAACTTGCCTCTAATGGCGCGAAGTCAGCTTCAAACTGTTTTACTATCGAATGCAGTTCGTCTTCAGAAATACCTTGTAGGAGGTCTGAGATCACTCTATCAATCGCCATTTCAACAGTATCTACGTTCTCCGGCGCGATCATTGCTCCGATTACCCACTCATGAGTCGGTTCACCATCATTCGAAGCCGCATAAGCATAAGGTGAATAATCTAAACTCAACTCTTCACGAACATAAGAGTCTAAACGAGATGCGACTAATCGTTGCAATAAGTCTTCCATGAAGACATCTTTTGCAGTCCAGCCTCCACTTTCTATTGTCGTCGGCTCTGGAATCACTCGTAAGATATATTCCGCACTATTTACGTTGTTGATCGCGACATCAATAAGTGGTTTCGCTGGTTGCTTGTACTCCACTTTGAAATCTGGCACCGTCCCCGCTTGCAATGGAATTGAAGCTAAGTACTTACGAACTAGAGGTTTCAACTCACTTGGGTCGATATCACCAACGACCACCAACTGGTTGTGTCTTAGTTGACCAAACAGTTGTTGATGAACAGCACGGACATCTTCAACAGAAACCGCTTTAACACGCTCTTTATTTACGAATAGATGGCGGCTTCCCGAGCGATAAATATTTTGATTGATCGCTTGTTCAAATTGACCAACAGGCGTACTTAGGAAGGACTCTTTATCTTGCACTAGCTCTTGCTTCACAGCTTCAAGCTGATCAGAATTCACTTTAGGAGACACCATGAAGGTATATAGCGCAGCAAACGCGTCACTCATCCCATCTTTTTCGATATTAAACTCAATGCCATGTCGCGTCGAAGAAATAAAAGAATCGACTAAAATCCCTTCACGATCAAAGTAGGCTTTCAGCTCAGATCCCGTAAAGTCACCAGCACCACTTCGAGCAATAACAGGTAGTGTCACATTTGCAGCTGCGAATAAATCCGGCTCCAACGCCGCTTTACCGCCAAGACTCACGTACATTATTCCAACATCGTCTTTCGCGTATGAATCACGTAGGTACCACATGTCGATACCATTACTTAAAGTCCACTTTTGAATATTTGGATCGGCGTACATTTGCTCTACCAATTCAACCTCGCCGGGTACGGCAGGCGAAGCAAATGCACTGGCTGTTGCCGTTACGAATGTCTGTGTACCCTGCTGACTATAAGAAGCTTTTAATCCATCTAGAGAAGCCAGAACCGCTGTGCGATCCTCATTGTCATCCATGCCGACAATCAAAAAGTAATCACTCGAAAGGACTTCTTTGATATTTTTATTAATCGCTTCAAGGCTTAAATTAGCAAGAAAGGCTTCCATGCTGGCCTGATAGTCTTTTTGAGATTGGACAATATCGCCAGACACTAATGCGTTCACTTTATCGTTCACGTGATCCACACTGTCCCTTTTATCCCAGTCGTGCTCAATATCATCCAGTGAGTCTTGATAATAATGGAGCTCACTCGCAATTTCTCCTTCAGAGACACCGTAATCACGTAACGACGTTAAAGTAGAAACCAACGCTTTCTGAACCGCATCACGGCTGCCTGCTGGGAAGCCAACACTTGTCGATGAATAAAGCAGAGCACCCAAACTGATGTTATCTGACGTTATCCATTGCGTCGGTAGCGCTGCATCATTAAAGTCTGCCTCTAAACGCTGCTGAATAAGAATCTGAGTGGTTTCATCCAACCAACGCTGATGTTGTTGAGCGTGGGTTTCAACAGTGTTTAAACCTCGGTTAAACGTCAAAGAAATACTCGGAGCTTCTCTGCCAGCATATTCAATGTAGTCACCTTCATTGAACGAAGTCGTATTCTGCTTTTGTGGCTTTGACGTTTTACCGCGCTCCCAGCTCGAAAATTTCTCTTCAATCAGTGGGATCAGTGTTTTAAGGTCCACATCACCAGAAACCACTAGCTCAACGATTTGAGGTTGATACCAAGTTTGGTAAAAGTCGGTAAGCCCTTCCGACGTGGCAGCCATAACCGAAGCTTTAGTTCCTAACGCATCTTGCGATTCGTAAGGGCTGCCTTCGAATAGGTAATCAACATATTTCTCGGGGAATGACTTATCATCGAGACGAGCCATACGAAACTCACCAAGAATCACTCCCTTTTCTTTTTCAACTTCCGAACTAGAGAGATCGAGGCCATCGCCAACGTCACGCATCCAAGTCAATGCTTGCTCTAATTGGAGGTTATCTGGCAAATCTAATTCATACACCGTATCTTCATAGGAAGTATAGGCATTGATGTCCGCACCAAAGCTGGAGCCAGCTTCTTCAAATAGACGAATCACATCGTTTTGAGAGAAGTTCTTGCTGCCATTAAATGCCATATGCTCGACAAAGTGAGCATAGCCTTCTTGTTGAGGTGTTTCTTGAATGGAGCCCGCGTGCACAACTAAACGCACAGATACCGATGCTTCATGATCAGGATAAACATGGTAGGTAAAACCATTATCCAGTTGAGCAGATGTCCAGGCAGGATCTGGTTGAATTAAAGTTTCATTGGTTTTTGATGTAGAACTGCAACCAACCAGGGCAAAGCATATTGCCGTCGCTAAATAATATGTCTTCATAACAACCTCTTAATGTCATTCACTGACAATATACAGATTGGGCTAATGATTATTATTTAATATTGAACCAAATGAGTATAGTTGTGATCTGGATCGTCACTTTATAAATTACAACAACACATGTAAAATCAGTCATATTCAACTAGAAGTTCAGGAGTAAGGGTAAGAAAAACAGACTACACGCCTTCAAGTAACGTCTCTACATCCCTTTAAACAGAGCTTGTGAGGCACGGCTGATTGGCAACTTCTCACCAGATACATACGCCGACATCTGGCCGGATAGTCCTTTTTTGACCTTATCAATAGCCGACACTTTCACCACCACTGAACGATGGATCTGCCAAAACTCATCAGGATTGAGCTGGGCGATCAGCTCTTTTAGTGACACGCGAAGAATAAACTCCTCTAAAAGCCCGCCCTGCCCTTTCTTAAATATCGATACGTACTTATCTTCTGCTTTGAAATACGCCACATCATCAACAGAGATCAAGTGAATGTCTTCGCCAACGCTAGCTTTAAGCCACGTGAGATACTTTTTCTGCGACATATAAGGAGACTGCGTTTGCTGTGATGCCGATTGTGACAGTTGCTGCAGTTGACTCATGAGTGCAGCGATGTCGGGTTGTTCTGGCATATGACCGGACTGTGTTTGATTACTTGATAAGCGCGCTTGAATCTTCTGACAGGTAATAAGCAGGCGCTCTTCATTGATTGGCTTGAGTAGGTAATCTACCGCATTGTGCTCAAAAGCTTTAACCGCATACTCGTCGTAAGCCGTTATGAAGACCACCAGCGGCGGTGATGCAAGCTTGTTCAACTGTTTGGCTAGGGAAATGCCATCAAGCTCTGGCATGCGAATATCAAGAAAGGCGACATCAGGTTGTAGCTGCTGAATGCTCTGCATAGCCTCTGTCCCATTTTTGGCCTTGCTGACAATCTCTAGCTCAGGCCAAACCTCAGCAAGACTCTTATCCAAGTGATGCCTTAACAGTGCTTCATCGTCTGCGATAATTGCCGTCACGCTGGGCTTTACTCCTGAGTTGATCATTATTCCTCCTTAAAATTCACACTGTAAATCGTCTGCTTTTGCCATTGCTTTAAAAGCCAAGGCACAGCCCCTAACCTCACGGCTTAACCATTTCTAGACATCACCATCAGTCAACGGCAACAAGATCGTCGACACCACACCGCCGGTCGCTTGCTCTGTGATCGTCAGGCTCGCCTTATCTCCGTATAGGGTCTCAATACGCTGACGAATATTACTCAATCCAACACCATGGCCGGCAGCAATAGACGGTGTTGTTAGCCCCACACCACTGTCTGATACTTCAATTTTCATCTGATCATCTTGTCTAACAATTCGGATATTAACTTTACCACCAGTAGCCTTTGGTTCAATTCCGTGTGTTAACGCATTCTCAACCAAAGGTTGAATCAAGAAAGGTGGAATCACTTGCTGATCACTGATGTCGTTGGTTTCAATTGAGAACGTCAAGCGCTCATCAAATCGTATCTTCTGGATGTTCAAATAAGCGTCGAGTAGATCGACCTCTTGAGCTATGGTCGATTGCTCAGTACGACTGTTCTTCAAAGTCACACGTAACAAGTCAGTCAGTTTTTCAAGCATCAACTTAGCTTTGACGCTGTCACTCTCAATCAATACATTGATGGTCGCAAGAGTGTTGAACAAAAAGTGCGGCTCAATTTGGCTTTGCAGCTGTTTTAACTGACTAAGTACAACGACCTTTTCTTGATCAGCTTGGCGACGCTTCGCCACCTCTAATTCATTATCGGCACGCAGCTGCTGCTCTCTTGTGTAGAAATAGTAATAACAAACGGAACAAAAGATCACACCAAGTAGCATCACAGACTTAAGATCGGAAAGGTTAGAGCCGAAAAAGCCGTTCAACCAATAGTGTGCATTCAAGGTACCGAAGGTCATTGCAATCACCATTGATACTCCTACATCAAATGCCTTTGATTTCCTTTTGAATAGTTCAACCAACACAAACGAAGAGCCAACTGCGCTGTAGCCAAAGCCGAAGCTGATGGCCAAGTTGAGCGTAAACCCGCGTCCCCAAATCGTATTGGTTGTAATAGCAATAAGAACGCAAAATAGCGTGGTGAACGCAAAGCTTTTAATCCATGAAAAGCGACTGTTTGAAGAAGTGTCCATTAAAATCGTCCTTTGATATTTAAAAGAATCATATGACTATCCGGTAAGTTGGCGTAAACAGAATCACTTTTACCGCCTAGAAAGCGTGCAGCAAGTTCCAATTCCAACGATGAATCACCATTATCGAAAGTCTGATAATTGAGCCACTGCATAGCAATAAAGCCACCATCTTGTGGAGACAGCATGACATCAAATGTTGGCGTGATATCTTCAAGCCAGCCATGTGTCGAGTCCAAAGACCAGTGAAACATGAGATTGTGTTGAACCAAATTAGCGTGTTGATAACCTTGAGCGTAAGAGCCCGCCAACGATGTCGTCATGGGATTAAGAGATAAAGACTCAGCATTATCTAAAGCGCTTTGCCACTCAGAATCACTCCAAGCGCGGCTATCAAACCAGTATTCCAGTACCATATTGTGGCCCGCCTCATTGGCCCATGTTAGTCCGAGTAAAGCTTGGTAAGCCTCGCCCTGCTCTTCTAGATAAACCGGTTCAAGTAGTGAGTTAGGCTGGCTGTAACCCAAACTTTGTCGCTGATAAACCATCGAACCGTGAAACTCCCACGCGAGGTTTAATACCGACACCAAGCTTGCTCCAAACAAACCGTGGCGTACATCGTCGTAATAAGCGACCCATTGATATTCGTGATCGCCTACTAAGTTGTAACGACGTAAGCCAAACCCTTGTTGCTGATTCAGCTTTTCGAATTGATTCACACCTTGGGAAGTCCATGTTGAATCGCTGTAAAGCAGTGTCCATTCGCCCGTCATATCGAACAGTGACGCGGAAGCCACACCGGCGCCCTCTTCTGCGACAATGCCCACTGGGTTTTGTCGGTAAGGCTTGATGATATCTAACGGTCGGTAACCATAACCTACGCCCCAATCTAGGCGAACCTTGCCGAGTGTGACATCGAGGTAGTGATCACCGAACGCTGAATTAGACAGTTCAACACCACCTTGCCAAAACAACTCGCGCACAATAAATTCCGATTCAAAGCTCGCGTCTTGGTCTTGAGGAGTATTACTAAAAATATCATTGGCTTTCACGGCAAACAGGCCAAGCCAATTGCCATATCCAACTTCAAGAGCCAGTAAGCCATTGAGTGATTGACGGTTGTCAGACGCTAAAGGACTAAATGGCGACTCTCGCGATTCAACGGCCTCAGCACTCAGTTGCCAGTCCCACGCTAGGCTCAGATCGTCCGCTTGAGTCGTGTTACTCACACAAGACAATGCAAGCAAGCTAGCGATTGAAGGCTTGATGTGGAATCGACGACTAAAAGCTCTCATGCCACCCACCTAAAGCCCAAACACGCTATTACGCGATAAGTAAGCAGGGTTGTAGTATTTATCTGCCAAGGCTTGCTCGCTTACCTCGCGATACTCAATCACGGTTTTCTTACTTGGTTGAATCTTATCGAGCAAGGTCATCGACACCACACTTGGCAAGCCATCTCGCACGCCTTCAGTAAACCAAGCTTGCTTGGCTAACTTACCTGAACGCAGATACAGATCCGCTTTAACAGGAAACGCTCGGTCTGCCGTTAACCACAGATCAATCGATTGATAACTCGCGCCCTTAGTTTTTGCCGTGAGTTTTAAGTGGTGGGTATCAAGCAGCTCACCACTAGGCATCTCAACCGACTGTTCAGCAACCCACTCGCCTTGGTAGTCTTCACTCCAAGTCAGCGTTGAGATATCACCAACCGAAGCTTCACCAAGCAATTTTTGCATCGGGGTGATACGAATTGGACGGCGCGACTTCGGCATCAGTAACCAATAGTTGTCCTCTATCATCAGCATCTTTTGACCCGCCTCGACCGCCGACTTGAACATGACCAGCGACTCTCGATTTGGTCTTGTGTAGACGTTGTACTCACGGGTTTTGTCTAGTTGCTCGTCTTGATATAGCGCAACCAGAGACACCACTTTTGATGCCTGATCGCTGTTCAAACGGTAGCTATCTGCCTTAGCAATCATATCGGTAACTTGTAGTGAATCGATAGCCCAGCTTGGTGCCGATGCTAGAGCCAAAGCCAACGCGCAACCTAAAACAGTGAGTGAACGAGTAAATTTATACATAAACCAGTGCCTCCGTGATTGGCTTATTTGCGCCTTTGCGAGCAGAGAAATACGCAGCCAGCAAACAGATCGTCAGCACACCCAAGGTGGCGTAACCAACCAATTCCAATGAGAAGTAAATATTAAGTGGGTAACCTTCGGTTCGCCCCGGAGGTGGTGGCATTTGCACATCAACCACCAGCAATAACACCGACACTAAACCACTCACTAATGCGCCTATCGCACTGCCAATCATCGCCAGTAAACCCGCCTCTTTTAGAAAACCCGCCACGATTTCAGAAGGGTAACTGCCAAGTGCCGATAAAGTGCCAATCTCACGAGTGCGTTCCGTCACTGACATGGTCATGGTATTGAACAAAGATACGAACACTACCAATGCCATCACTGCGCCCATAATGCCGAAGATACGGTCGTAAAGGTCTTTAACCTTGGTGTAGAAGAATGCGCGATCTTGCCATAGGGTGATCTCAATCTCTGAGCCTTGTTGACCAACTTGCTTATCCAAAGCCAATTGGATGCGTTGTTGAACCGACGAAGTCTTATCGGTTTCAAAAAGAAATACCGACAAGGTGCTGACTTTATCTGACGCTAAAAGCTCTTGTGCGGTGGTGATATGTACGTACAACTGACGTTTATCCAACTCAGGCACACCAGTCGAGTAGATACCCTGCACCTTAAAATCAAAGGCATTCAATGCGCCATCACTGGTGGTAGCGAGCAGTGTGACCCAATCACCAACGGTCACTTTGAGGTTACGAGCAAGGTCGGTTCCGAGCATTACTTGTGGCTCTTGGCTGTCGTATCTTGGTGATTTCACATCCGAGAGGGTTTGACCGCTGCGCACGTCAAGGAAAGGTCCTTTCATGTCGAACTCGCGCTCATTAACGCCAGTTCCCATAAAGATGGTCGACTTGCTTCCGTTAGATACCAAACCACTAAAGTAAACTCGTGGCTGCACCCCACGCACATCGCTGTCACCAATAATGCTCTTAGTGAGTGCTTGAACGCTATCCAGACTATTGCTCAGCGGCATATCTTCGTCTTGTTCAAAGTAACCCGGCGTGCTCAAAGTAAGATGACCCGTATCGCGCGCGGTTGATTCTCTCAAAGATTCGTAGGTGTAAAGTCCATAACCGCCCGCACTAGTCAGTGCAAACACGGCAATCGCGATGATCAACACCGAAAGCAGACTACGTCGACCATTTCTCAATAGATTGAGCCACGCCAAACGCACCGAGGTTGGAAGTAAAACGGAGCTAAAGCCTTGCGTTAACTTGCCCATGAGATCACCTCCATTGCTTCGGTTTGTGGTGCCAGTTGTCCGTCGATAAGTTCAATCACTCGGTCACAGCGCTGCGCCATTCTTGGGTCGTGCGTTGCGACGATAAAGGTAGTTCCCATCTCATGACCGAGCTCTTTCATAATGTCGATCACCAGGTTGGCTGTGTGGCTATCTAAGCTGGCTGTCGGCTCATCGGCAATCACTAGGTTTGGGTTGTGGACCAATGCTCTGGCTATCGCGACACGTTGCTGCTGACCGCCTGATAGGTTGTCTGGACGGTGATGGATGTACTCCCCTAGCCCAACACGCTCTAACATATCTTGCGCTCTGGTCTGCTGTTCTTGCTTCGAATATTGGTTCAACATCAATGGGTAAGCGACGTTCTCAAGCGCTGTCATCACAGGAACCAGATTGAAGCGCTGAAACACAAAACCCAACGACTGGCGGCGAAAACGCGCAGCCGTAATCTGATCTGTTGGATACGCTTTGCCATCAATAGTTATCTCACCTCGATAGTCCATATCCAACAAACCGAGGATGTTCAGCAGTGTGCTTTTTCCCGATCCCGACGGGCCGCACAGTGCCACCATTTCACCGCGTTTAATCTGACCATCGACTCCCTTGAGTGCGTCTACACTTTGTCCACCCGTGAGATACGACTTACCGATTCCTTTAAATTCAATCATTCCGCTTTCCTCTGATTACTCGCCAACTGTTTAGCTTCCATGCCCTTTATTTTGCTTTCGCAACTATCACTTGGCTTTCGCTATTAGGGCCTTCGCAGTCATCGTTTCGATGTTGTCGGCATCAGCCGTTTCCATTTGTTTTAACCACGCTTGTGCTTGCGTTAGGTCTTCAGCACGAATCGATGCGGTAATTGCGTAGCGATAAATCCATGAGGTTGCAGAGAAGTGCTGTTGTTGAAATTCATCTTCCGCGAGTAGCGAGAGAAACAGGTCATAACCACGATCGAAATGGTTAAACATGTCTGGAAGAGAGGTGTAAGTCACTGCGGCCATAGCGCGAGTCAGATAAGAATCTGGTAGCCCTTGAACACGAGGTTGCTCATGAATGGGTTGGTCTTCGTCTTTCAGCAACACCAGTGATTTATCGATGGTCGACAAGCCCTTTTCGACATACTTCATCTTATTCCAAGGTAAAAACGCATCACGCCCCATTAAGGTTTCTGTGCTTCCTAGATAAACCAAAGTCAGTGGCGTCGCACCATCTTGTTGCAGCGTATCGTTGAGGCGCTCATAAGCCACCTCGACCAGCTCTTCATTGCCTTGCGCGGCTTGGTTGTAAATATCAAGCACGTCTGAACTTGGATTAGCTAGCGCCAGCGTCGGAGTGATTGAAGCTAACCCAATTAAAAGTGAACGACGAAACAGAGCAGTAAATGAGTTTGAAGTGTTTGAAGCAGTCATGATGTGTAATCCCTTTCAAATGTTGACGTTGAAAGGTTAACCACAAACTATCACGCCGTTTTATCAATGCGACGAATGGCAATAATGCGGAGTGAATGGTTGAGTGAAGGCGTGAATGGAGAAGTTAGAGGTGGGAGTAATTACCCTTTTCTGCAAAGAAAGATTCAGATTTGACCACCAACATACTGAACTGATTGATAAATGACCATTTCAGTTAACCTTAATAATTCAGCCCTTTACAAAGCGAGTTAGAACAATTTAAGAGACTTTAGTACATACTTTAATCAGCCCAACAATAACCCACAAAAATGATAGATAACCTCGCCTTATTCCTCTGCTTATTATCTTGATTTCATAAGAAATACTGATGTAGGGTACGAACCGAAAATAGCTCATTACAAGATATTGATTTAAAAAAATAAAAAACCGACAACTTATTTAATCAATACTTTAATAGCTACAATTCGTGTACGTCGGTCGTTCTGACCAATGGCTAGTTTTATAACAATACAATGAGAACAAAATGAATTTAATTAACAAATCGGTTATCGCAGCTATCACCAGTGCATTAGTAATGACATCAACTCAGTCAATAGCTAGCAGCGGCTGTTACTTTGGAGAAACCGATGGATCTCAATGGTTAGAAAGTGTCATCGAGCCAAATAAACCACTCCTTATTAACTACAACACCAGTGCATGGAATAAAATCGAAAAGTTTGATTTTGACTTTGGCTACGACAAGATTGAAAATCCGCGAGGCTTTTCAGTTGAGGTTCTATTGGCTAACCACACTACAGAAGCAATGTCGGTTTCAGGTATCCTTGAGGGAGAGAGTGGGGCAAGCGGCGGCTCGAATAACGCTGGTAGAATTGAACTTCACATGAATCTAAACAGTGACCGTTATTTTTCACGTTTAGTTGACGGAAAACTGAATCTTGGCTTAGGTCGCACAGGTTCAAATGAAACCATCGAAGTAATCAAAGTAACAGCAAGATTCTGTGGTTTACCTGTTCAAGAAGGTGTCGCTGTTAGCGCGTCTGATCACAATATTCTTGCAGGCAACGCTCAGCCTCTATCACATTTTATTGATGCGGATACGACGTATCGAGTTTCGGCGACGGGAAGCGCAACCGATGAAAACGGAAATGCTATCACCGCAGTATCGATCAACTACATTGATTCTCGAAATTCTGAAAATTCGACGCTTCAAGTGAATACAGGTGAAGAGTTCTACCTTCATTCAAATGGTAAGGTATCTCTGTATTACGCAACAGAATCAAGTCAAAACACCGGTGGCCACACTGTCAAATTTGAGCGTGTTAACCTAGATTAGTCTCTAGCTAAAACCTGATTAAAAGCACTATGTGTACCGAACTACTCGGGTATACATAACCATCGATAGGCTTGTCTGGATTTATACAAGCCATACAAAAATAGCCGCTAATCAGCGGCTATTTTTCGTTATCCAAGTGACACTCTAACTAAGCACTCGTTAGCCTTAATAAAGTAATGACAATGCTTTTTCGAGCGCAACATCTCGGCCTTGCTGACGATCTTCTAACACAAAGTTTCTAACCACGTGATCTGGCTGTACCCCTGTGACTTAATGTTTTCAAGGTCGCGATTCTTATAATATAAATCACTTAATGAATACTCCCAGCCATTAGGCAGCATTCTGCCAAACGCATCTGAGGTGGCGCCTGATGTCGATTCACCAACGATGGTCAAGTGAGGGAGCGTCTTCATCGCCGATGCGAATGTCTCTGCTGCACTAACCGTTCCAAAAGAGGTCAAAAGTACAATCGGTTTTGTATATGAAATACCATCGCTCGGAGTCATCGTGACATCGACATCATGGCTGAATTCACCTTTGAAGTAAGAGCTAACATGCCAAGCTAACTGCTGCTCTTCAATCAAATGCTGCAATAACCATAGACCTTGCATATCAAGCCCACCCTCATTTTCACGGATATCGATAATCAACGACTGGGTATCATTTAGCGGCGTTAAAATTTTAGTCATTAATTCTTCAAACTGACGATGAGCTTTATCTGTGTTTCGTTTAGGAGTCTCTGTTATTAAACCTTCATCGATATAGCTCATGAAGTCGCCAATTCTTAAGTATCCAGTCGGTATGCCCTTATTATCAATGATGCCCCAGTTAAGACGATGTTCCTTGCTCTCACGAGAAGCTCATTTTTTAAAACCTTCCTGTTCATGCTCAAACAAATACTTCATAATATTGAGCGTGATTTTATCCTTCTGACTGGTTATGTAGCTTTCTTTTCTACTTCAGGAATATTTAACTGGTCAGCTTCCAACTCCAATTGTTGTTCAAAGGTGGCTTTATTGCTATACCATATCTGCAACTCTTTTGAAGGGATAGAAATAGAACTATGATCATCATTTAAGTGACGCAGTATTTCATCGAATACATTAATTAACTGTTCGTCGTCTGCACCGTATAAATCATCATAATATTTATCATAAACCTCATCCCAGTCAATGTTACGTTCATCAAAAAAGGCATTGTGGTTGTTCATATCTTGCCAATATATATCGAACATCGATTGAGCATCAAAATCAAAGTAACCATCGCGAACCATAGAGTGGCCAAGACTTTCAGTACATACAGCATTGATATTGCTAACTAAAGTATAATTAAAAGGTCTAGGTCGAAGAATATTAAGAATCAATTGATTATCTTGACGAATGGAATGCTGTTTTATCGCCTCATAACTCAACTCTGTGCCATAACTCAGAGAGATAGACGCTTCATAACAAGTGCTATTAACCACTTGTATTGTTCTTGTAGTCTCATTTTCGATAACTTTAATTTCGCCGTCTCGTTGGCTAAACCAAACCCCATTAATATCATGGGTCTGGTCTTTTTTAACTTGTTCGCTACGACATGCGAATGAGCATTGAATTAAATCAAGTATCATCACATATTTAAGGGGTTTTATTTTATTACTCCACTATACTGAAGTTAAAAATGATAAAGTAATTTTATGATAAGCAGTGTAGGTATTTTTTATGTAACTGAGTCTATTACATCATTAGTTATAATAGAATAAATTAACATTATCGAATTAAAAAACCAATTTAAACCTGGCTAACTTAAAGGTTTAAGAATAAAAAAGAGTCTATATTAAAATATAGGCTCAAAGTAGTGGCAGTGCATAAATTAAAAAAGGTTTCTATATTTTTAGCTAATTAAATAAAATCGTTTAATTAAGCCACAATCGCTGATACTTTAACGGCATCACAGATTGTTCGGTAATTCGGAGAAAATTGTTGGACCCCAGCAATAACTTCATCGTAATCAGCTTGAGTACCATCACCTTGAACTTCAAAATGAAATTGGATCTCTTCGAAGCCAACCTGAGCTTCTTCAGATACATTCAAGAACCCACGAAGATCCAAAGCCCCTTTTATGGTCAGCTTTACAGATTCTAAACAAATGCCGCGGGCACTGGCGCCTGCAACAAAACCAACCATCATACAGCCAGCCATGCCACCCAGCAGGTAATCTTGTGGCGTAGGGTATGCGTTATTGCCAAGAAGCTCTTCTGGTTCACCCACGTCGAAAGTAAAATCTTTAACGATTTCTGTTCCACCTACCTTTTGGTTCAACGTGCGAATCTCGCTATGAACACCGCCTTTCCATTCAGCAACAATGCCGTATTCAGATACCGCTTGTGTTGCATCATCAGTAATAACTTTCGTATAAGCTGATAGGTCTTCTAAGTTAAGGCCATTTAATGGTGCATTACTCATGTTAAATCCTTTAATTATTTCTTGTTTATAGTGATTAATATTCATGTAGCGCCTCCCACACCGCGTGGAAGGCGACAAGTAATTTAGTTTCGACCCGCCATCACGCCGCCATCGACATTTAGAATCGTGCCCGTTACCCAAGAAGACTTATTCGATAGTAGATATTCAATTGCGTCAGCAACATCGTCTGTAGAACCAATTCGACCGATTGGGTGGAAATCGTTAAAGCCTTGTAGTGCAGATTCAATCTCGTCTTCAGCGATGAATGACTTATAAATTGTCGACATCACGACTGCTGGAGCCACAGCGTTTACACGTACACCGTGGTCGCCTAGTTCAATGGCCAAGTTTTTTGTCAGTGCATGTAGTGCCGCTTTCTGCATAGAGTAAGCTGAAGAAGGCGTTGCTTTAATTGCTTGATGTGCCCACATAGAACCGATGTTTACAATTGCGCCACCACCGTGTTGTTTCATAATTTTCGCAACGGCTTGTGTAATGAAGAAGAAAGCACGGTTCATATCTAACTGAAGGTCGTAATCTTGCTCAGAATGCTCTAGGAAATCGACAGGTTTAAAGAAACCAGCTGCATTCACCAAGTAGCCAATGTGACGTTTTTCTGCATTTAACTGTTCAATAAAGCTTTGAACAGCAGAAGGGTCGTATAAATCAACCTGAGCCGTTTCAACATGACCATTCGTGGTTGATTCCAGATCCAATTTTGCTTCAGCAAGATTCTGTTTGTCATGAGAGAGAATCATTACAGGCACACCAGACTTAAGCAGTCGCTCTGCTGTTGCTTTACCCATACCAGAAGAACCGCCAACAATTAGTGCAATAGAAGATGTATTAAACATAATGAAATCCTTAACTTAAAAACTACCTACTAGTAGGTAGGTTGATTATTCAAAAAATGGAGGAGTAGTAAAGACCATCTCCTCGTCAGTGGGTGTACTTTAAGATCGGATCGGTTTCACGTCAACAACTTTATCTACCTACCAGTAGGTAGATAAAGTGCAAGCCAACAAAAGTCTTTATTTATCAAGGCTATATATGATTAAATTATTTTATAAAAATGATTGTCCGTCTCATGAAAAGTGTCTACAACACCATTTAGTGAGTCAGATCCATTAAGAATTTTGTCCAATGATCAGTTTTTAGACATAAAAAAAGCGAGGGCTAAGCCTCGCTTTCAAAACCACAACCTCTTTTGGGTTGCACTACGTCCAACATATCTACAGTGCGATGACAATGTCTCCTACAAAGCCCATTGCTATACCGCGCCGTATCAATCTGAGCGATAAACTATGACGCCTGCAGAATGTTTAAACAGCTGGCTTTCACCGAACGGATATAGTCTGTGTCCTTGAATTGAGATAGTAAAATCCCTCCCTCCAAGGCGACAAAAATTAGCCTCGCAGCTTGAGTCGCTTCTAATCCAGAACGGAAATGTCCACTCGCAATCCCCTGCTCTATGCTTTTACGAATAAAGTCTTCATTGATTTGAACAAATTTAGACAACTGGCGTTCCAAACCATCCGCCAAAAAATAGAAGTCAGAAGCATACATACCACATAGACACAGTTTGTTGTTCTCGCGTACATCAACAAAAATGTCGGCTAACGCTTCAATTTTACCTTCTGCAGAGATGTCTTGACTCTCGATCCGCTTTAACGCTACTTCGTAATTCACAAGGTAACGTTCAAATACCGTTTGAGCCAGGTCTTGTTTCGTTTTGAAATGATAATGGATACTCGCAGTCTTTATCCCAAGCTCATTTTGAATATCGCGAAAGCTGAAGCCATTAAAACCTCGGCTTTGCATATAACTTTCAGCTAAATCGACGATCTTTTCTGCCGTTGGATTAAGTTCTTTCATATTAATTCCACCTATATTTGGGGTGAATATAGCATAATTCACAGGGATCGCCTATCTATCAGTAGGTATGGTTTTCCAGGAGGTGTAAAGTTCGAGTGTGGGTGGGCAAAAAAATAGCCGCTGATTAGCGGCTATTTTTAATTATCTAAACGAAGTTTCTATCTTTCTACTTCTTTGTCTCTTCAACCACAGCTTTCATCAATACAGAGGTATCCATGCGGCCTTCACCTTGTGCAGAAAGAGCTTTGTATGCGTTGTTGGTCTTCTCCGTCAATGGAAGTTGAATGCCTTGGCGCTCAGCTTCATCTAGACAGAAACCTAAGTCTTTGATCATCCAATCAATGGCGAAGCCAAAATCAAACTTGTCTTGCGCCATTGTCGTAGCGCGGTTTTCCATCTGCCACGAACCAGCAGCGCCGTTTTTGAGGCAATCAACCAAAGTTGGGATATCTAAACCTGATTTCTCAGCAAGCACTAAGCCTTCAGATAAGCCATTCAACACACCAGCGATGCAGATCTGGTTGACCATTTTCGCGCGTTGGCCTTGGCCTACTTTCCCCATCAGAACTGACGATTTACCGTAAGCTTCAAATACAGGTTGAAGGTCGTTGAATAGCTGTTGCTCACCACCACACATGATAGTTAGCACGCCGTTCTCTGCACCTGATTGACCACCAGACACTGGTGCATCCATAAAGCGAATACCCGCTTCTTTCGCTGCAACTTCAAGTTCTTCAGACAGGATTGCAGACGTTGTGGTGTGGTCAACAAGAATCGCGTTTGGCTTCATAGCCGCCAATGCACCTGTTTCGCTGGTTGTCATGCTGCGTACGTCATCATCGTTACCAACACAAACCAGCACAACATCGGCTTCTGCCACACACTCAGCAACGCCCTCAGCGGCTTTACCTTGGTGTTTTTCAGCCCAGTCCAATGCTTTGCTGTGAGTACGATTAAATACCGTTACCTCGAAACCGGCTTTGACTAGGTGTCCTGCCATAGGGAAACCCATAACGCCTAACCCGATAAAACTTACTTTCATTTCTTTCTCCTTTTGTTTAACTCTGCTCATCGCTATGGAACGACTGAACGCTTTTAATTAACCCCTCAATAAGCAGAGTTAAAGCCTTCGGCTGATATTTTCTTTCTTTGTACACTAAATACGCTTGACGATCACCCCGATGGTACTCAGGGAGCACTTGAACCAGATTCATTTCCGGATAAACATGACGAAAAGGCAGCGAAGCGATACCCAGCCCCTTTTGCGCTGCCGCCGCGACCGCATGAATATCGTTCACAATAAACTTAGGTTTGATCGTCACCATCTGTTCCAGATGACCCGCTTTGTAGAGCGGCATATCAAACACATCATCAACGTTAATCCAGTCTTGATGTTCAAGATCCTCTGGTTTAACGATTGGCCCACGCGAATCTAAATAGGCTTGGCTTGCAAAAAAGCCATGTTTCGCTTTAAACAATGGTCGAGCGATCATGCCGTCCATGTCGGAAATCTGAAACGTGATCAACAAATCACGGTCGGTTTGAGGTACCACTTGTTGCTGGCTCAAAATCAGATTGAGCTGCACATTTGGATATTGAGTAAGGTATTGCTCGACAGTCGGGCGAAGAAAACCACTATAGAAATTATGAGGGACTGCGAGTTTTATCTTGCCTTGAATGGCATCACGTTCTTCAAGCAGGCTACTAAAACCTTGATGAAGAGACTCCATGCCACTGCTCAGCGCTGCAAAGGCCACCTCGCCATCTTTAGTCGCCACCAACTCCCTACCCTTCTTTTCTAACAAGCGGATGCTCAAACGCTCTTCTAAAGCAGTTAACCGGCGTGACATGGTCGACACAGGCAGTTGAAGCCGCTTCGATGCCGACAGCAACGAGCCCTCTTCAACCACAGTACAAAACAGGAATAGATCGTCAATGTTTCCGAATATGGAATTCATATTTCTATTTATGCCTATTTTTCTCATTAATGGATAGTTGTAACCTTATCTCATCAGTTACAGAAAATCACGGGAGAAACATATATGAGCAAAAAACAATTTTGGGTAACCGCGATTTTATCCTCACTCACCATGGCAACCATCATGTCTGGGTTAATTTCTGGCTATAAAATGGGATTCAGCCACGAGTGGCCGTCAATCTGGTTACAAAGCTTCTTTCTTGCTTGGCCGTGTGCCATTGTGCTGAACCTTACAGTACTCCCTTTGATTCGAAAGCTGTCTGAGTGGATTTGTCGACCGCGCACGCTTTGCTAATCAGTGCTGTATCAACGGGCTCTTTGTTGGCAAAAATGCGGAACGATGATCAAGGCTGATCAATACTCAAAGCATAAAAAAACCGAGCACTAGGCTCGGTTTTTTATTAACTATTGTCACTGTAAAAATTACAGCTCAGCGTTGTGGTAAACCTGCTGAACGTCATCACAGTCATCAAGAAGGTCTAGGAACTTCTGGAACTTCTCAGAATCTTCTTCCGCTACTGGCGTCATAGTTTGAGGAACGAAAGTAATTTCCTCAACATCTAGAACTAGCTCAGGGAACGCGTTAGTTAGTGCAGTCTTCGTTTTGAAGAACTCAGTTGTTGGAGCGAAAACAGTGATTACACCATCTTCTAGCTCTACATCTGTTACGTCTACGTCGTCCATCATTAGTGTTTCTAGGATGATCTCGTCATCTTCACCTTTGAACTGGAATACAGCTTGGTGAGCGAACATGTGAGAAACAGAACCTTCAACACCGATTTTCGCGCCAGTTTTAACGAAACATTGGCGAACGTCTTGGAAAGTACGGTTGCCGTTGTCAGTTAGACAGTCAACGATTACGCTTGTGCCGCCTGGGCCAAAGCCTTCGTAACGAGCTGGTGCGTAGTCTTCACCACCGCCGCCGTTTGCTTTGTCGATCGCTTTGTCGATAACGTGTGCAGGAACTTGGTCTTTCTTCGCTTTAGCAATAAGGTGCTTTAGCGAAAGGTTCATGTCTGGATCTGAACCACCATTCTTCGCACACATGTAAATTTCTTTACCGTATTTGGAATAAACTTTAATTTTTGCGCCAGCAGTTTTAGCCATTGAGGCTTTGCGCACTTCAAAACTTCTTCCCATCGGGATCTTCTCTCTGATTCAATTAACGGGGCAAATTCTAGCAAATTACTGTGTCATTTCAATTCTACAGCTTTGCCGAGCAAGGTTTGTCTGCGGTTATGCGACGCCCATTACTCGTTTGTATTTTTCTACAGACTGTTCAAACCACGCCTTTTCATCTGGGTCACCGAGCTTCATTGCTTCTTCAACAATGGCTTCTGGGCCACATTTAGCCTGCTTCAATTTCCATACTAGAAACGATGCCTGCTTATCCAGTTCGATTTTGTTTTTCTCGCTGGGTGGAAGGAGTGAAAGGTTGATAGACATTAGTCGCCTTCGTCTGTAATACACTTGGCCGAGAAATATATCATAGAGCAGCCTCATAAAACCAATACTATGAGTAGCAGAAAGGATTTATGAGACAAGAAACCAAGCAAGTGCTGATGCAGGTCAAGCTAGTTTAAGAGAACTTATGCCACTTGATGAGAAAGTAGCACTTATTCGACTCACCAAATGAGCCGAATAATGAGATATTCAAATCATTGAGGCTGGAGAAGCACCTCTCCAGCCCAGAATGACTATTCACTCACCGCAAACACATCGCAGCGTGAAGCACAGATGAAGTCGTTTTTGTGTAGGCCTTTGATTGAATGGCTCCACCAAGTGACGGTGACTTTACCCCACTCCAATAAGATAGAAGGGTGATGAAACTCTTCTTCAGCTAACTCAGATACTTTATTGCTGAATGCCCATGCTTGTTTGTAGTTCTTAAACTTGTATACCTTTTCAAGCTGCGGGATGCTGTCTCTTTCGATGATTTGCCAATCAGACAACTCCAACAATAGCGACTGTTGTTCATCTTTAGTCAGGGCAATCGCATCGATGCTGCAGGCTTCGCATTTTAATTCATTCAACATGTGTCGGTTCCTTGGGTTCAAAAAGTGGTGGTAGTAACCCCGCCTCAATCGCGAGATCAGCTTGTTGTAACAGGTTTTCTTGGCTGATTTGAAATAGCTCAGCCAAGTCATTAATCACATAATATTTCGGTTGCATGATGTCGATGCGATAAGGGGTTCTTAGCACCGTTTGTAAATCAAAACGCTCACGAACGGCCAAGTCCCCTTCCAGCGCATAATTGGTTTCTGCTGGAGAAGAGAGAATGCCGCCACCGTAGATTTTCAATTTATCGCCCTCTTTTACTAATCCGAACTCAACCGTAAACCAATACAAACGGGCAAGATAACCTCGCTGTTTAGAGGTGGCGGCTTGGCCTAGCTTTCCATATTGCTCAGTGAAAGCGGCAAAATCAGGGTTAGTGAGCATGGCACAGTGACCAAAAATCTCATGGAAAAAATCTGGTTCTTGTAGGTAATCAAACTCTTCTCGCATTCTCAAAAATGTTGCTACAGGGAATCGCTTATTGGCGAGCAAATCAAAGAAACGGTCGAAATCTATCAACGCAGGTACTGGCTGTACTTGCCAACCTGTTGTTTCCTTAAGAACTTTGTTTATCTCAGAGAGTTGAGGAACTCTATCTAATGGCAGATCAAGCAGCGTCAATCCATACAGATAGGCTTCACATGCGCGATCATCAATGACGTCCAGTTGCCTTTTCACCAAGTCGTGCCAAATGGCGTCTTCTTCGAGGCTCCACTCAACCCATCCCTCTTGGCTCACGGGCTTAGAATGATATTGAGTCATTACGTACCTCCTTTCGAATGTCTCCCTTTAAGCCTATCCCCACTCATTGTAGGCGCCAAATTTACACTATTTTTCGAAACACCCCTTTGTGTAACATTTTATTTACATAAATATATCAAAGCCTTATTTCACTGATCTTTTGACTTTGTAAAACCTTCATACCAGACTGAAATCGTTAAGTTTTTGTTAAAGGTAAAGGAATGTACGAAAGCAACAAGTCAGTTTGGCAGCCAAGTGAGCAGCGTATCGCTGATGCCAACTTAACCCGATTTATCGACAACCTTGATCTGTCTGAATTACATCTAGATAGAGGTATACAAAGCTACGCCGATCTCCATCAGTGGTCGGTGGATCAACCGGCGTCATTTTGGAAGAACGTGTGGCAGTTTTGTGGGGTGGTTGGCTCGCAAGGAAGTGAAATTCAAACTCAAGGTGAGAGCCGATGGCAGCAGCCTAAATCGAATCGTGATGCGGTTTGGTTTCCGAATGCGCAAGTAAACTATGCCGAGAACTTGTTGCGCTTGGCGAAATCCATGCCTGACGAGCACGCGATTTGGTTTGAGAACGAACGTGGTGAGCAACAGAGCTACACATGGAAAGCCCTATGTGAGGCTGTGTCTAGCACTCAGCAATGGCTTATTGATAGCGGCATCGAGCAAGGTGATGTGGTTGCCGCGTATACGCCCTACCTGCCACAAACTGTGATAGCCATGCTCGCGACCACCAGCTTAGGAGCCATTTGGACGTCAACCTCACCTGATTTTGGCGTTGAGAGTGTCATTGAGCGGTTTGGCCAAGTGAAACCCAAGGTGCTATTCATCTGCGATGGTTACACTTTCAATGGTAAAACATTTGATATAGCAGACAAGAACAGCGCCATCATTGAGCACCTCAATGAGCTAAAACAAGTGTGTCAGATCGGCTATTTAAAAAAGAATGATTTTGAGCATGATGTGTCGCTACAAAGCTGGCACAACATCATCAATCATTACCAGCCACAACCTGTTCGATTTGTGCGTATCGGCTTCAATGATCCGCTGTTTGTGCTCTACTCTTCTGGAACCACAGGTAAGCCAAAGTGCATAGTGCACTCTGTTGGCGGCACCATCATCAACCACCTAAAAGAGCATCAACTGCACAGCGATGTTAAGCCGAAAGATCGCGTTTTCTACTACACCACATGTGGTTGGATGATGTGGAACTGGCACGTTTCTGCACTTGCCAGCGGTGCTTGTTTGGTGATCTTTGATGGCAGCCCTGTTTACCCGCAACCCAATGTACTGTGGGACTTAGCACAACGCACCGATGTGTCGCTGTTTGGTACATCTGCCAAGTATCTAGAAGCGATTGAGAAGGCAGAGATCTCGCCTATCGACAGTCACTCTCTACCTCATTTAAGAACGCTGTGCTCAACGGGGTCTGTACTTTACCCAGAGCAATTTGATTACGTTTACAAACACATCAAACAAGATCTGCATTTGGCGTCTATTTCTGGCGGCACCGATATCTGTGGCTGTTTTGTGTTAGGTAACCCTATATCACCAGTGTATCGCGGTGAGTGCCAACAGGCAGGGCTTGGCGTCAACATCAAGGTATTCAATTCAACGGGTCATAAAGTCGATCACGAACGTGGTGAACTGGTGTGTACCAATTCCCTCCCAAACTTCCCAGTTGGCTTCTGGAATGACACCGGAGAGCGCTATCACAGCACTTATTGGGACAGGTTCGAAAATGTATGGCATCACGGAGACGAAGTCGCACAGAGCGTGCATGGCGGTTATCTGTTCTACGGGCGAGGCGACACCACGCTCAACCCTGGAGGTGTTCGTATTGGTACTGCTGAGATATACCAACAAGTGAACACCATTGAGGGCATCATAGACTCCATCGCCGTCGGTAAAGATGTCGACCGCAATGAGCAGATCTGGTTGTTCGTTCAACTGCAGCAAGGTGTGGTTCTCAATGAAACGCTATTGGCCGCCATTAAGCACAAGCTTAAATTATCTTGTTCACCAAGGCATGTACCGAGCCAAATTTTTACAATCAGCGACGTGCCAAAAACACGCTCAGGAAAACTGGTGGAGTTAGCGGTGAAGCAGGTCGTGAATGGCAAACCCGTTGAGAACATCGGTGCGATAACCAATGCGGATGTGCTCGATGAGATCAAGCGTGTGATTTCGCTTTAAACTTGAAACAAAAAAGCCCTCCACGAGTGAACATCGTGGAGGGCTTTCTACTCTTAACAGCCATGGGGCTTAATCTGAGCTATACTTTCGCATCCGCCTGATTCTCTGGCATCGCATCAATGAACGCAGGTAACTGGTTACACGCTGCAACAATCGAGTTAATCAGCGGATAAGGCGCCATATCAAGATCAAAGCGCAGCGCATTGTAAACTTGCGGCACTAAGCAAACATCGACGATACAGGGTGAATCCGTGAGGCTATACACTGAGTCACCGTGCGCTTTTCTGTGTTTAGCCAACTTCTCTTCTAAAGCATGGAAACCCTGGCTCATCCAATAATGAAGCCAATCCATTTTCGCCTCTTGTTCGCACGATAATTCTCTCTCCAAATACTGCAGCACACGCAGATTGTTCAGAGGGTGAATCTCCATCGCAATATCCTGAGCCATCGCCAACGCTTGGTAACGCAGTGGTTTTTGCTCAGGGATCAACAAGGTGTCTGGGCTGCTCTCACACAAATAGCTTTCGTCCAAGTATTGCAAGATCGTCAGCGACTGATTGAGTTGAACGTCACCATCCACCAGCACAGGCACTAATTCACTGGCATTGAGATCACGATATTGTGGATCATGCTGCTCGCCACCATTACGCACTAAATGCACCGATTTCGACTCATAGCTAAGTTGCTTTAGATTCAACCCAATACGCACTCGATAGGCTGCCGAAGAGCGCCAATAACCATAGAGCGTGATCTTCTTGTTCATATCGTGCCTCTCGATAGCTTATTCATGACTGTCGATATTGACTGACTTTTTGGTCAATCGCGCCAAAGATCGAGTCACCAGCCTCATCAAACATCTCAAGCTTAATCGAGTCACCAAACGACATGAATTGAGTCGACGGCTTACCATCACGAATCGTCTCTATCATGCGTACTTCAGCAATGCACGAGTAGCCTACACCACCTTCCTCAATTGAGGTGCCGTGGTCAGTGCCTTGTTTGTTCGATACCGTGCCAGAGCCAATGATTGCCCCTGCCGACAGTGGACGAGTTTTCGCAGCATGGACAATCAGCTCCGCAAAATTGAAGGTCATGTCCACGCCTGCATTCGGGCAGCCAAAAGGCGTGTCGTTGTAGGTTGAAGTCAGTGGCAGGTGCACCTTACTGCCTTTCCACTGTTCACCGAGCTCATCAGGCGTAACAGCAACCGGAGAGAACGCTGAAGACGGTTTAGACTGGAAGAAACCAAAGCCCTTAGCGAGCTCAGCAGGAATCAAACCACGCAACGACACATCATTCACTAGCATCAGCAGACGAATCGAATCATGCGCTTGCTTGGCACTGGCACCCATTGGCACATCTCCGGTAACCACCGCGACTTCGCCCTCAAAATCGATACCCCACTCGTCACTGGCAAATTCAATATTGTCATGTGGGCCAATAAACGAATCTGAGCCACCTTGATACATGAGCGGGTCAACCCAGAAGCTTTCTGGCATTTCAGCGCCACGAGCCTTACGCACCAGCTCAACGTGGTTTACATACGCGCTACCATCCGCCCATTGATAAGCACGTGGCAGAGGCGATTCACAATAATGAGGCGCAAACACTTCACTGCCCGTTACATGACCAGTGTTGATCGAGTTGTATAGCTCCTCTAACTGAGGTGCAACGCTGTCCCAGTTATCCAGAGCGACTTGCATTGTTGGCGTCAGATGCATCGCGTGGAAAATATCCGTCGCTGGCACACACTGTTTTAGATCTCTACTCACGACCATCAATAGACCATCGCGAGTACCATTTTTCTTGGTTGCTAATTTCATCCTTGTTGCCCCTTACTTCTCTTGCCAACTGTAGACATATTCTTTATTCTCAACGCTATCGAGCTCATCAGAAAACTGCAGTGCATGACGGGTATCAATCATCACAGCCACTTCGTCGGTAAACTTTTTCTTATACGCTTGCCCAGCCTTAAAGGCTTTCGGGTGAGGACCATGAGTGAAGCCAGCAGGGTGGAAAGTCACCATGCCCGCTTCAATATTGTCACGACTGAAAAAGTCTCCAGCGTGATAGAAAAGCACTTCATCGTAATCATCGTTGTTATGGTAGAACGGCACTTTCAGCGCACCAGGGTCGCTCTCTATCGGGCGTGGCACAAAGGTACAAACCACAAAGCCTGCGCCAACAAAGGTGGTATGTGCAGACGGTGGCAAGTGGTAGCGATGTGACATCAGCGGTCTGATATCGCGCCAATTCACTTTCACCACGGCCAAATCACCATGCCAGCCAACCGCGTCTAAAGGATTGAACGGATAAGTGATCACACTGACTTTTTCGTGGCGTTTCACCTGCACTTGAGTTTGATCTTCTGAATACTGAGCGCGGAATTGATCGTTGATCGATGGGATTTCAAGAACCGCCGGATCAAACACCGCGTGATTGCCGACCATGCCCTTCTCTGGCAAGGAATAAGCGGCGTCGGTGTTCTCAATCATCAGGATGAACATTGGTTCACTTGGCTCCAAGCGCCAATTGGTCGAGCGCGGGATCATCACGTAATCCCCTTCACTCACCTCTAAATGACCATAGTCGCAATAGAGATCAGCCCTGCCTTGGTGAATGAACAGTAGCTCATCGCCATCGGAGTTACGTACCAAGAAATCCATCTTCTCATCCATGCGCCATACGCGAATTTTGCAGTCCGCGTTATGCAAAAGATGAGGCACAGCCCAAGGGGTTATCTGACTGGCTTTTTCCACCAGCGTAAAATCAAAAGCGCGAGGGCGTAAGTCGCCCTCCCACTCTGACCAACCTGTTGGCGCATGTTGGTGATGGAAGTGAGCGGCAGGGCCGAAGAAACCACTTCGGCCCGCCTCTCGCTCATAGATAGCCTCTTCGGGGAAATCAGCATGCGCTTGTTTAGAACACACCCCCTCCCGATGAGGAAATGAGATCCATTTATGCATCGTCTAATACTCCTCGACGAATCTGGTCCTCTTCGATCGATTCAAACAGCGCCTTGAAGTTGCCTTCACCAAAGCCTTCATTGCCTTTACGCTGAATGATTTCAAAGAACACAGGTCCAATAACCGTCTGTGTGAAAATTTGCAGCAAGATACCGTCTTTAGTCGGTGCACCATCAATCAGAACACGCAGCTCACGCAGCAGATCAGTGTCTTCACCATGGCCTTTAACGCGCTCATCAACTTTCTCGTAGTAGGTATCTGGGGTTGGCATAAAGTCCATGCCGCGATCACGCAGAGTTTTCACTGTTTTGTAGATATCGTCTGTAGCGAGTGCGATGTGTTGGATGCCTTCACCGTTATATTCACGGATGAACTCTTCGATTTGTGACTTATCGTCGGAAGACTCATTGATAGGGATACGGATTTTGCCACACGGGGAGGTCATTGCGCGGCTCACAAGGCCTGTCAGCTTACCTTCGATATCAAAGTAACGAATCTCGCGGAAGTTACCGATACGCTCATAAAAACCCGACCACAGGTCCATATTGCCTTGTTTCACGTTGTGCGTAAGGTGGTCGATCTCGTAGAGGCCTACATCCGCTTTCGCCATGCGCTCTTCCGCATCATCATAGAATCGGAAATCAACATCATAGATGCTCTGCTTGCCGTAACGGTCTACGAAATAAAGCAAACTTTCACCGATACCGTAAATAGCAGGAATGCTCAGCTCCATTGGCCCGATTTCTGTCTTGTACTCTTCACCACCACCTGTAGAAGCCTGCGTCATTGCCGTGGTTGCATCGTTAACACGAAACGCCATGCCACATACCGATGGGCCGTGAACTTTAGCGAACGCTTCAGCTTGGCTGTGTGGTTGTTCATTGACGATAAAGTTGATGTCACCTTGTCGATAAAGCCAAGCCTCTTTTGAACGGTGCTTAGCGATCTCGGCAAAACCAAGTGACACAAACAGCGCTTTAAGTTGCTCAATTCCCTTGTGGTCGACAGCTGTGTATTCAACAAACTCGAATCCATCCGTGCCAAGCGGGTTGTATGACTCCACCATGAACTTTCTCCTTGTACCTATCGATCTTGTGTTACGTTTTTTATGAGATGATTGTTTGTTTTTTGTCCTTAATTAAATTTGGCCCACAAGCCGACAGATTGGAATGGATGGAGAGAAATGAACAATCACGCTAAAAACCCGTCAATTTGTAAAATATTTGTTACACACCAACTCTAATCACAAGAAAGTGAGCGCTATCAAGGGATTGAAAGGTGGTGGTTTGATTTACATGCAAGCAAGAGATGTTATTGAATTGTTACACACAAGCTTTTATGAGCTAAGGTGATAAGTCGAACATTAGACTGATGAGGCAAAAAAGCCGCTGTAGTCAGCGGCTTGATAAGTTCTAAAACGAAGCTAATTCGAATATAGGGTTCGCGTTAATCCCAGTTGAGAATCGACCAATTCGGTTGATCGGCCAGTGCTTTCAAACGCGGGCATGGGTTCACTAAATACGCAAAATCAGCGTGTTCACACAAAGGTAAGTCGTTGATTGAATCGGTATAAAAATGAATGTCTGAATAGTTAGTTTCTTGATTGTCTAACCAATCATTCAAACGGGTGACCTTACCTTCTCTGTAACTCGGCACACCTAATATTTGAGAAGTAAAACGGCCTTGATTTTCGACCAAATCGATACCGAGTGCATTCTCGATACCAATCTTACGGCCCACAGCTTCTACTAAAAAAGTGACGCTCGCCGAGATGATCAACATGTCGATATCGTCACGCTCAAGCTGATCTATCAATGGTTTCGACTGTTTAAACTGCTTAGGTAAAATACACTGTTCCACACACTCTTCCACCAAAGCGCTGACTTGCTCAGTTGGCATGTCAGCCAGTGGCTCCATAGCAAACGCAAGGTAGTCTTCCATGTTCAGCCTACCTTCCGCATATAAGCCCATTAAACGTTGGTCTTCTTCAATAAAGTTCGGTGCTGTAGCAATGCCCTTTTCAACCAAGAATTCATTCCAAAGCATCGCTGCATCGGCATTGATCAGCGTTTCATCCATATCGAATACATACAAAGGTTTGAACATCTTAGGCTCTCACAGGTTGAATTTCGTTAAGGTTAAACAGCAGTTCAAGTTGGCTGCCATTTACCAATAGTCGTTCTGAAGAACGGTTAAGCAGGTCGACCGTCAGCTCACATTCATCAACATCCACTTGGTAGCGAATCACGTTGCCCAACAGCTGGTGGTTACGAATAGTGCCGGTTTTCGGCGCAGAGATATGTTCGCCATATTGTCGACCTTGCTCTTTAACGTAGATAGATTCAGGTCGAATCGCCACCTTCCACTCAGTTTCAATATTAAACAGCTGCTTAGCCTTGTTCGCTTGAACCAAGTTGTAGTGTCCCATAAACCCTGCCACAAACTCATTAGCTGGTTGAGTGTAGATCTCTTCAGGTGTACCGGATTGGACGATCTCACCTTTATTCATCAGGAAGATACGGTCAGACATGATCATCGCTTCTTCTTGATCGTGAGTCACGAAGATCGTGGTTAGGTTCATCTCTTTTTGAATATCTCGGATCTGCTGGCGCAGATGTTTGCGGATCTTCGCATCCAGCGCTGAAAGTGGTTCATCAAGCAATAAAATACGCGGCTTGACCACCAAGGCCCTGGCTAAAGCCACACGCTGACGCTGACCACCTGATAATTGATGCGGGTAGAACTTCTCTTTGCCCGATAAGTCCACCAGCCCAATCACTTTCGCGACTTCGCGCTTTATCTCGTCAGCAGCAAGCTTTTTCATTTTAAGGCCAAACGCAATGTTGCCCTCAACCGTCATGTTTGGGAACAAAGCATAAGATTGAAACACCATGCCGATGCCACGCTCTTGCGGCACTTGGTGAGTGATCTCTTCACCATTCACCCAAATCTCACCACCATCGACCGGATTTAGGCCTGCTAAGCTTCGCAGCAGCGTTGATTTCCCGCAGCCACTTGGGCCAAGCAACGTGATGAATTCCCCCTTCTCGATAGAGAATTCAATGTCTTCAAAAACTGTGTTGTCACCAAAACGCTTGGTGAGGTTTTTCGCATGTACATAGCTCATTATTTGGTTCCTTGGCTGAAATGACTTGCCAACCAAGTCAGTAAGAAAATAAACAGGAAGTACGTCATCACAAGGGCTGACGTGAAGTGACCGCTGGTTTGACGCATATTGTATAGGTAGATTTGTAGTGTCTCGTAACGTGTACCAACCAAGATGTTGGCAAACACGAACTCGCCTAGTAGGAACGAGAACGATAAGAACAGCGACGCCATTAAGCCTTTTTTAAGGTTTGGCAAAATAATCAACAAGAACGCTTTGGTAGTGCTTGCACCGAGCAGGTGAGCCGCATCCATCAAGTCGTGCAAGTTGATTGCATCAAAGCTGTTGGCAATCGCGCGATACATGAATGGCAGCGCGATGGTGAAGTAAGTACCAATCAAAATCCACGGCGTGCCTATCAGTGAGATTTCGCTATCGGCATACAGCTGAAGCAAGCCTACCGAAGACACCACTGGCGGCACAGCGAACGGCAATAAGATCAGGATATTCATGACCCTGTCGAGTTTCGGGAAATAATAAAACACTACGAAAATCGCAGGCAGAATCAACACCACACTCAATGACAACGCCGCTACACAGATAAACAGTGAACGACCAAAGGCTTGTAAGAAGCGAGGATCCGTCAGCAGGTTGATGTACCAATCCAAAGTAAAACCATCAGGCAAGATCGTGGCGCCCCAACGCGACGAGATCGAGTAAATAAAGGTCGCTAAGATCGGGATCATCATGATGCCAACGATCAAATAGACCACGGTTTTATGAAAGTGAGTATTTACGGTGTTCATTACTTTCTCTTCCCTGCGTAGCTTTTGCTGATCAGCCATTGGTTAATCACAGTGATAAAGGCCAGCATCGCCATCAGAATCACGGAAATTGCCGCAGCTAGGTTAGGTTCTAGGAACAAATCGCCCGATACCAAGCTCGCGATACGAATCGTAATCACATTGTAGTTACCCGAGGTCAACGCATACACGCTTGCATAGGCGCCAATCGCATTAGCAATCAAGATGATGAAGGTGCCCAATAAAGCCGGAGACAACACAGGAAGCGCAACTTTAGTCCAGTATTGCCAGGTTTTCGCACCAAGCAGCGCTGAGGCGGCTTGCCAGTCGTCGCCAAGGGCATCAAACGCTGGATACAGCAACAACACCGCTAATGGGATCTGGAAGTAGATATAAATCGCCAGTAAGCCCCACTTGCCGTACAAGTCGAAGTCTCCCAGCAATCCGTACTGCTTGAGCAATAAGGTAATTGCACCATTGGTGCCTAAGATGATGATAAAGGCGAACGACAGAGGGACACCCGAGAAGTTGCTGCTCATATTGGTAAAGGCAATCACCGCGTCGCGGATTTTAGAGTCGACACGGCGCAGTGAAGAAACGAGCAGGGTCGCAATCGCCAAACCAAAGATACTCGACCAAATCGACAGCCATAAACTGTTGCCAAAGGCCTGCATCATGAAGGCTGAATCGAAGATTTCAGAGTAGTTTTCTAAAGAAAGCTCATCGTCGTAGAAGAAGCTGTTGATCAACACCCAAACCATAGGAGCCAGTTGGAACAGGTAGAAAAACAGGGCGAAAGGCGCAAACCACAAAGCGGGCTTGAAGCGTTTGAACCAAGATTTGGTTTGAGGTTTAAGGGCAGAGCCATCGCTCGGCATGATTACAGAGCTGCTCATAGGGCCAACAATTCCTGAGTGTAAGATTTATCGTGTTCAAGGTTGAGTAGCTGACACACGCTGCCGCAGATATCGGTCTGTTTCACTGAACAGGCTTGGTGTGTGAACTTATCGCCAATCACAAAGAATGGCACTTCACGCTCTTCAGGCAGAATGCCACCGTGTGATAAGTCATTATTCATGCCGTGGTCACTAGTGATGATCACCTGATAACCTTCGTCCACCCATTTCTCAAGGTAGTTCGATAGGTAGATATCTGCGCCACGTGCACTATTACGGTATTGGCGAGAGTCCAACCCGTGCTTGTGGCCCATGTCGTCAATGTTCATTGGGTGAATCAGCAAGAAGTCCGGCTGATGAGTGACACGCAAATGCTCAGCATCCAAGAACAAGGCTTCATCTGGGTAGTGGTCCCAGTGATAAAAACAGCCATGTTGAATGTTCATGGTTTCGTCGTTGGTAAAGCGATCACGCACCGCATCAAATGGCGCTCGGTTATACAGTTCACTCACCCAGTGATACGCCGCAGCGGCCGTTACTTTGCCCTGTGATTTAGCCAAACTAAAAATCGATTCGTGATTCGACAAACGCACAACTTGGTTATTAACGATGCCACTCTCAACGGGGCGAACACCGGTTAAGATGCACTCATACAGTGGACGAGACATGGACGGCAGCTCACACTGCATTGGGTAAAGTGTGGCGCGAAGCTTGTTTTTTTGCGCGCTCACGTTTAGCGAGTCGCCCTGTTTTTCATGAAGATCGCTCAGTTCTAGAAGACCGTTCAGGTAGCCCATGCAATCACGGGCTACCTGATAATTCAGTCCATCTAGAACAACAAGGATAACCTTATTGCTCATGGTCTATTCTCTGTTGCTTGTTTGAATATGGATTACTGCTGATGAATCAAGACGCTTTCTTGCCATTGACGCGGCAGACGACGTGCTGATTTTTCCCATGCTGAGAAATCAGTGACTGGGTGAACGTTGCTGTATTGCTCGTTCGAGATCAGCTTGTCTTGTACTGATTGAGGAAGCGTAACGTTGCTACGGATTGGGCGCGCGTAACCTTCTGCTAGGTTGATCTGGCCTTGGTCGCTGAAGATGTATTCACGAGCCAACTTTGCGGCATTCGGGTTCTTCGCGTATTTGTTGATGATAGTGGTGTAACCAGAGATCACTGAGCCATCTTGTGGGATGTTTACAGTGAAGCGCTCACGGTCAATCTTGTCGCGGTAGTTCAGTGCATTGAAATCCCACATGATCGCGACTTCCACTTCACCTTTTTCAAGATTCGCAATGCTTGGATCTGTGTAAGATAGACGGCCTTGCTTCGCTAGCTCACCAAAGAATTTAATCGCCGGTTTTAAGTTCGACTCATCACCACCATTCGCAAATGCTGCAGCTAGAATCGCGTTGTTTGCTTGTGCTGCGACACCTACATCACCAACAGTAACTTTGTAATCGCCTTCTAATAGATCACTCCAAGATTTTGGTGCGTCTTTAACAAGGTTGTTGTTTGAGATAAACGAGATAGTGCCCGTATAAGCCAGAGCCCAGTGACCATCTTTGTCTTTCGCCCAGTCCGGAATATCATTCCAAGTACTTGGCTTGTATGGCTGAGTCACGTCTTTCTTCACCGCAACACGCGCAAAGGCGAAGCCAACGTCACCGATATCTGCGGTTGCGTTTCTTTTCTCCGCTTCAAATTTCGAGATTTCTTGTGCTGAGCTCATGTCAGTATCCTGATGCTTCAAACCGTAGTTCGCTTTCAGATCAGCCCATGTGCCTTTCCAGTTTGCCCAACTATCTGGCATGCCCACACTGTAAACCGCACCCTCTTTTTGAGCAGCTTCAATCAGTGACTCAAGATCGGTATCCTGCGCCATCGCTGGCATTGAAAGTGTTGCCGTTATTAGCGTTGCGCCAATCAGTTTGGCTGGCGATACAGTTGAACGGCTAAGCAAAGTTTTCATTGTCTCTATCCCTCTGGACTAGGTCAGTAAGTTCGTTTTGTATGCTATCGCCAGAGTGTGACGCTTTCGCGCAACTTATTTGACAGTTAGAGTACATTTTCGTGGCAGTTATATTTCACTCATATGACAGTAAGCCCTTGTTTAATGTCACATTCCTGTTAACTCCATGGTTTACCTTATTGAGCACACGAACTTATGGACTAGATCAGCAATGAGAACATTGGCAACAGCGCAATCAGGGACACAACTAGGTAGAATTAAGGCGAGCATCAGAGAACAACTTCAATCGGGTATCTTCACCGAGGGACAAAAACTGCCATCCGAACGAAAGCTCAGCGAACTGTTTTCCACCACACGAATCACGCTCAAAGATGCATTGGTGTCGTTAGAAACTGAAGGTCTGATATACCGAGAGGAGCGCCGAGGCTGGTATGTGTCACCCAAACGTATTCGCTACAATCCATTGTCTCGTTACCACTTCCATCAAATGATTCGCGAACAAGATCGCATTGCAGAAACACGACTGCTGAGCACTCGCACAGAGATGGCGGCTGGCGACTACGCCAAAGCATTAGAGATAGAGCAGATAACGCCAATACATGTGATTGAGCGATTACGCTTTATTGATGGCAGAGCGGTACTGTTCGTTGAAAACGTATTGAAAGCCCCCCTCTTTGAAAAAATATTGTCGGAGAACCTCACCATGTCGCTGACAGGTATCTATCGAAAAAAATACGGCTATGAGACCAAACGTTCACGCTTTGATGTCATTCCCACTTCAGCCCCAGCCTATGTCGCTAAGGCGCTAAATTTGGCTGAGGGTCAACCGGTGCTTAAGATCTGCCGTGTGAACTACAAGCAAGATGGTGAGCTAATGGACTGTGAATTGGAATACTGGCGACCAGACTCAGTAGTGATCCACATTGATAACATTGGCTAGTGCCGCATCCGTTAAGATGGGTATCCCCACATATACAAAAACTCCGACTGACTAGGTCGGAGTTTTAGTTTTTACTATGAGGTTTAAGGGCGCGCAGGTTAAATAATCCCCTGCACACTTTCTCCTGTAAGCTTGTTCTTATCAGACAAAAAACTCGCTACGACTTCTCTCAGTGTACCTTGATTAACAGGCTTAGGTAGAAACTCATCCATACCCACATCAAAGCATAAGTGCTTATCTTTCAGCACTACGTTGGCTGTCAGCGCCACAATAGGAATATGTTTCGACGTCCCTTCTTCAAGTGCTCTAATCTGTTTCGTCGCTTCAAATCCATCGAGCACTGGCATCTGACAATCCATGAAGATCATCTGATACTCATTATGCTTAAACTTATCGACTCCCACTTTACCGTTATCGGCAATGTCTACCTCAAAGCCAAGCTTCTTAAGTATCATCTTGGCAACCTGCTGGTTGACTCTAGAGTCTTCAACCACCAGAACTTTACCGCTAAATAATGCAGCTTCAGGCTTAGGTTCTTCGGCCTCGACGCCCTCTTTCACTACCACCGCTGATTTAGTGGTTGGTACAGGCTCATTGTCCTTAAACGCCACCTCCCCTCGATTTGGATAGGTAAAGGTCTCGGTTTTCGCTGTTCTCGCTAACACCTCACTGATGGTCCATTTAAGCTGGTTATCTTGATACGGGCGAGCAATGTAGGCAATAAAACCCACTTGCTTAGCATGCATCTCGTCTTGTTGACGTGGATCAGCAGAGATCATGACAAGCTTAGGGCAAGCTTTGCCAAAGCGCTCAATCAGGTTTCTTGCAAGCTGGAACCCATCGATGGAAGGCATCACTTTATCAATCAACACTAAGTCGTAAGGCGAAGCGCTTTCGACAGACTCTGAAACGAGCTCTAACGCTTGGGTTGCGGTTTCACAGCATGTAGAGCACACACCAAACGATTGTAGCTGTGCCGATGTAATGCGCATGTTCAGTTGGCAATCATCCACCAACAACACCGAGACGTTATTAAAATCGATATTACTCTCGTCGACCTCCAAACAAGGATCAAAGTCAGCCACAAAGTAAAAGGTACTGCCCTTGCCTTCAATACTGGTTAGCTCAAGCTTGCTGCCCATTAAGGTCACAATCTTATCGCATATGGTCAAGCCCAAACCGGTACCGCCGTATATGCGCGTGGTGCTGCCATCCGCCTGCTGAAACTTATCAAATATCGATTTTTTTTTGTCTTCTGCGATACCAATACCGCTGTCGGCCACTTCAAATCGAACTCTCAATTTCTGCTCAGGCTCAATCACTTGCTCTAAGCGAAGAGAAAGCGTGACATGACCGCGCTTGGTAAATTTGATGGCGTTACCCACTAAGTTATTCAGCACTTGTCTGAGCTGCGTTCCATCACCAATCACCATGGTTGGAACCTTAGGATCTATCGCCAGTTGGAATCGAAGCCCTTTTTGCTCGGCTTTCACTCTGAACGTCGACTCAACATCGGCCGCAATGCCCATCATTTTCATCGGCTCTTGTTGAAGCTCTAAACGTCCCGCTTCAATTTTCGAATAATCCAAGATGTCATTGATAAGGTCGAGAAGAGTTAACGAAGAGGTGTTGAGCATGTTGACGTACTCTTTTTGCTCTTTCGGCATATCCATTTCTGAAAGCATAGACGAAAGTCCGATAATTCCATTCATTGGAGTGCGGATTTCGTGGCTCATGTTAGCCAAAAATTCACTCTTGTTGCGGTTTGCAACTTCAGCCGTCTCTTTAGCTTTAATCAACTCTTGATACTGTTGACGAATGCGTTCAATTGATTGGTTGTAGCTGTTTTCCAACGTCGATATTTCATCTTTATAAGTAGAGTCGGTTGGCGTTAAAAAACGGGGTTTATTGTCTTCAACTTGCTGCTCGTTTATCTGAGAAGACATGGCCATTAAGCGTTTTACGACCAAGCGATAAACAATGACCAGAGAGACCAATGATAGCAAAAAGATTTTCACGGCTTCAAAAGCGAGTAGCAACACCACTCGTTCTTCGAAGTCATTGAGGATCATACTTAAATCGGACTGCACCGTGAGGGTGGCAAGTGGGAAGTCCTTCCCCCCCATTTGATACACCATTTCCCATGACTGAGAATACGATTGCCCGGTTGCGGGGCTGCCAAGCTCTAGGATTTTTTCGTCAGGGCTTTCGATAAGAAGATAACTGACCGAAGGGAGACGAGAAATGCCCTCCGCTTGCACAAACAACTGAGCGCGATCTTCAACCCATAGGCTTGACGTTAAACCAGAAAGGTAACCAGCTTTGACCTGTTCGATCTGAGAGCTGATAAAAGAAATTCGATTTTGGTACTCCACATACAGCCCCAGACCTGTCACTATAACTGTGAATAAGGTACTGATGGCAATGATGGCCCCGATTAACTGTCGAGAGAGTCCAATATAGCGTTTTCCTTTTTTCACCATATAAAAATTACCAATGTTGTTATCTTAGTAAACTACAATTACTCAACTAGTATAGTAGTAGTCATTCATCAAATAACTAGGGAAGGTTATGAAAAAACATCTTATCGTTGCATCTATAGTCAGTTTGTTTTCAAGTAGTTATGCTTTCTCAAGCGAGCCTCTTCACTACTACATTATTGCGAGCCAAGCGCAACCTTTTCAGATCGAAACTGACGGATCATCCCACAGAGGAATCGTTTCTGATATTGTTGAAGCCGTGTTTGACGGTAGCCAGTACGAGATTAACTACCACACCTACCCTTTTAATCGAATGATTGACAAGCTAGATGCGAGAGAGAACCCAAATTGGGTTACCTACGGCAGTCCTAGCTGGGGAAACATCCAATCAGTAAACCTATCTGAAGAGCCAATTTACAATGTAAAACACGTATTGCTGAGTAGCGGTAAAAAGCCGTTCGAGTTTAATACCATTAGCGATTTAGATGGGAAGGCAGTGGTATTGCTAGTGGGATTTGAATATCCAAACTTAGAGCCGTACATCAAGCAAGGTAAGCTCAATGAGATCCGTGTAAAAGATTATACGGCTGCATTCCGCATTATTAACCGTGCACCTGGTGATACGGTATTTGTAGAAATGGAATCACGAATCAAATACAACCTAAACGATAAGAAGCTCAATATCGATGATTACCAAATGCAGGACTTCGGTTCAGTCATCAATAACTACCCAATTCATTTGGCTTTCGACCCAGAAATGGATCCCAAGCTCGAGACTTTTATTAACCAACGTTTAGACCAAATGAAAGAGGATGGACAGCTTGATAACATCGTCCAAAGTTACTTATAGTTCTAACGTTATTCTATGGCTCGTTAGCGCACTCTAGCGACTTCGGATACCGGAACTACGTAAATACAAAAGGCCGCCTGTTTTTAGCGTACAAGCTAACCAGAGCAGCCTTTCTAATGTGTACTTAATATGATGCGATCAAATGCAGTTGCTGACTACGAAGTTGTTGGCGTACTGCCATCAAAATTTTCCCTAAGTGATTCTCACCGGTTCCGTCTCCCCCATCTCCCCAAAAATGGTCTTTATGAGAGTGCTCTTTGATCACCGAATCACCCGTGCTCGTTAAAAACAAAGCAAACTGCGGGTTCTGTGTGAATTTCTCGGTCACAATGAATCGCATCACCTCTACACGAATATCGTACCAGTCCTCTCGAACCTGCTCTTCGTATTGTCGGCTTAATGAGAATGCTTCAGCAGGTGTGCAGGCTTCAAGAATCATGTTTCTCAGCGACGGTGAAGAAAACTTCATTGCCTGATAATAGTGCTCACTGGTTGCCCACACTTTCCCATCCACCTTGATCGGGCAAACGGCAAAATTTGAAAGGTATCCATTCGGATCTTCTGGTTCATAAAACAACACTTCTTCAGCTTGAGCCACAGAATTCGACATAGCCTTCTCCCTACCAACGACATAGCATATTTTTGCTTTGCCTTTAAAATTAGTGGCGTCACATATTGCTGTCAAACAACTTAGTTAAAGAGTATGCCGTCAGCCTGCTTTTAAACGAAAAGTAGAAGCTGCCGAGAGAATTTGTATGAGTGAACTTTGTGCCCAGAAGGTAAAATTACAGATGAGAATCAAATGAGAAATGAATAAAGTGCTTATAAATCAAAGGGTGGCCTTGAGCCACCCTATTACATGCAATCGGGGATATTAGTGAATAAGACCCAGCTCCCTCGCTTCTTCCAGGCTCAAACCGCTTTCTCTAATTTCTCTTAGAGCCTCGATACGACGACGAGCTTCAGCGGACTTCATTTTCTTTTCTGGTTTGAAAGATACTTCTTCTTCAGCATCCCACTTATTTGCAATGTTTGTCATTTCATCATGGTTGATAGAATTAATGGACATGTTTTCCTCCGAAAAGCACCATGTAATGGACAGGTAATCTGTAGCAAATGCTATTTCGCTTGTTAAGAAATTCTGCACTGAAATGTGATGATTCCGACGCTTCATAAATCTAATTAACAATTAGCTCATTTAAACTTTGCCAAAGCCATTTTCTGCAATTACATTTAAAAGATTCCCCATAAGGAATGTGGTTTGATCCAAATCTCACTTTCCTCCCTTAGACTTCGCGTTTCCCACTGAAAATTCCTGAAATATTCCAAGATAAATTTCGAGGCACTTCATTGTTTTTGTACTGATCGCTTTCACTAAATCCAACACATATTAATGATAATAATTATCAATATCAAAAATAAGTATCTATCATGTCTATGGAAAATCCAGATACACCTCTTCTCGAAGTGAAGAACCTATGTGTCGACTACATCACCGATGACGGAGACTTCAACGCGGTAAAGTCCGTCAGCTTTAGCATAGGGCAAGGAGAAATCTTTGGTCTGGCTGGCGAATCGGGTTGTGGCAAGAGCACCGTCGCATATGCTATTAACCGACTTCACAAGCCGCCCGCATTCATCTCTGGCGGTCAAATACTTTTTGACGGGCAAGACCTACTGAGAATATCTGACAGCCAGCTTAATACATTGCGCTGGAGTGAGAACGCCATGGTGTTCCAGAATGTCATGAACTCACTCACCCTATATTAACTATCGAAGAACAATTTGCTGACGTACTACGCCACCACAAAGGAATGAGTGATGGACAAGCCAAGGACCACGCAGAAAAGCTGCTCGACCTAGTGAATATTCCTCGCCAACGCCTGACCGAATACCCTCATCAATTTAGTGGCGGTATGCGTCAACGATTAGTGATTGCGATTGCTCTCGCGCTCAATCCCAAACTGATCATCATGGATGAGCCAACTACGGCTTTGGATGTCGTCGTTCAACGAGGAATATTGCAACAGATACACCAACTCAGAGAAGAGTTCGGCTTCTCTATCCTCTTTATCACCCACGATTTGGCCCTGATGAGCCAGCTGTGTGACCGCATTGCCATTATGCGTCATGGCAAGTTGGTTGAAGTCAATCAAGCCTATGAGATTCGCAATAACCCTCAGCACTCCCACACCCAAAAGCTGTGGAGTTCCTTCCCAAATATTCACGAACATGCTCACGCCATAGCGTGCTAGGAGCCTCAATGTCACGACCAATTATGCAAGTAAAAAACCTCGTTAAAGAGTTCACCGTTGGTGGCGGATTTGGCAAAGAGGAGATATTTAGAGCCCTGCATGGAGTGAGTTTTGATTTGTACCCAGGAAGAACGCTAGCACTCGTTGGCGAATCAGGCTGCGGAAAAAGTACCTGTGCGAGGCTAATGGCCAAGGTTTACCCACCGACATAGGGCGACAAAGACATCTTCGACTACCGCAGTCGAGTGCAAATGGTGTTCCAAGACCCGTTTGGCTCGTTGAATCGACACATACTATAGAGCACCATTTTACACGCCCTCTCAAGATTCATAAGCAAGCCGCCAATAAACAAGCGCTAACAGAGCGCCTGGAAGAGTTATTAACGCTGGTGGAGTTACCCATTGAAACAGTGGCTAAGTACCCTCACGAGCTCAGTGGGAGCCAAAGACAAAGGGTTAACCTAGCAAGAGCACTGGCTGTTGGCGTTGAGGTTATTCTTGCCGACGATCCTACCTCCATGTTGGATGTTTCGATTCGACTTGGTGTGCTCAGTCTCATGCAACGAATGAAGAAAGAACTCGGGATTGGCTTTTTGTACATAACCCATGATCTACCGACCGCACATTACATCGCAGAAGAGACAGCAGTTATGTACAAAGGACAGATCGTCGAATGGGGAGCCACTCAATCGATCTTGACCAATCCTCAACACCCATACACCAAGCTATTGAACTCTGCGGTGCAAGATCCTGATCTGCCATTTGGCGAACTCGTCAAAAATGAACCAAACTATTCAATAGACGCGGAGCGTATTCGAAAACAAAGCAGTGAAATACAGCATAACGTTAAGCAATTTGCTGATAATCACTATGTAAAACAATAGGATAATATTACATAAACAAACTAGACACTTGATTAGAGCGGATCGGAGATTAATACAAAGCCCGAAAGCATGATCAAGTGGAACGTTTAGAACCTTTGATCTTAACACCCCCAGATGCACTCTGGGGGCCATTGATCACGGATGAAAGCAGCAGATCAGAGCTTAGGCTCTGGATTTAGTCCCATTGAATTACGCATCAAAGCCTCTGCAGAGAGAGGAGATACTTCCATCACATCAACGCCGCCCCCTACTACCCTGACAAAATCATAGACATCTACTAAGCTTGATAATGTTCTTTACAATTGGGGGAAAATTAAAGTGAATAGAGAAAAACTATTTATTTTATTGTCTATTTTTAATGTCCATTATTCTTTTGCCAAGGAAATAAATGAGGTTAATTTATTTATTTGGGATGAATACATCAACCCTAGTGTAGTAGATAATTTTGAAAAAAAACATGGAGCAAACGTAAATATAAAAACATTTGAATCTGATTCAGATAGAGATGATTATATTTTAAAGTATGGAAATAGAGAGTTTGATCTCATATTGGTTGACTCACAAGCTGCTGAGCATTATATGTCACTAGGATGGATCAAGGCAATAGACAAGTCCAGTAATAGCCTAACTCATGTAAAGCTTCCGAAAATTAAAGATATACACACTAGGGGTAATGCATGTATACCCTATTTCTGGGGTACAACAGGGATAGCATACCGAAAAGATTTAGTTATTCATCCTATAAATAGCTTGAAAGATATATTCCTTCCAAGCAACCGTTTAAAAGGAAAGATTATGATGCCAAAGCGCGATGATGAGCTCTTTGGCATGGCACTTAAATATTTAGGATACTCTTTTACTAGTAATCTAAAATCTGAATTACACGAAGCAAAGAGTGTGATACTAAACCAATCTAAATATGTTCAAGAGTACTATGATGAATTCGATCTCTCTAATGAATCGAAGTTGGTGACTGGAGAAGCTTATGCATCAATATCCTACAATATCGATGCTTACATGCTCAAAGAAAGATATGAAACCAATATAGAATATATTATACCAGATGAGGGAGGGGCTGTTTGGGCTGACTTGCTATGTTTATCTTCAGGTTCAGCTAATCCTACCTTAGCAATAAAATTTCTAAGATTTATAAACACTAAAGAAGCAGCAGCAGAAAACGCTATTTATACAAATGGAGCGACACCCAATTTACATGCAATAAGTATTATTCCTGAAAATGTATTGAAAAATAAAGACATTTATCCGAACGAGGAATCTATTGTTAATTCTGAAATGTATAAGAATGTTAATTTGGATACGATTGAGTTTCGAAATCAAACATTAAATGAAATTAACTTCAAGGCGACAAATGAAGATTGATTATAAGTTTTTTTTATTGGCTGCATTTTCTGTTAGTATTCAACTGATCATTTTAGTTGCTTCTTCTTTATATATTTACAAACAACACATTACAAAAGAAGTTGAATATTTGATTTCACAAGAAACGAAAAAACTATCGTTCTTGATAACAGATAAGATTGAAGTCTTAGAGTCTGAGGTTGATATCATTAGCAAAAACGATATTCTAAACAAATACATAGGCCCCACGGAGAAAATAGTTGGAGATTATATAATCTACAAATCAATACTTACTGAACTAGATGTTTTTTTAAAATCTATTGAATCATTAAAATATATATCAGTGCATAATGGTGAATTTGAAAAAATATTGTCATCAAAGAAATCAAACATAGATGAATTTTCCGATGAGGAATTTATACATTTATTCAAAGAATATATCCAGCCAAATAAACATAAAAGCAATTACAAGGGGACAATTATACTGAATGACACCCCGATGATGCTTGTTGTATCCAAATTAGAAAAATATCAGAGTACGTCAACGAACATCGGTGGATACGTCATGACACTTCATTCTCTAGACTTTATAAATAAGTTCATGGAAATGACCCATCTAGGTAGTGGGGGTTGGAATGCAATATATAATGATGATGTATTACTGTACAGAAATATAGGTTTGATTGATATGTCATTACCACTAAGTAAAGATGAATTCTTAGATATAGATAAAGATATTTTAATTGAAACGATATATATTAATGACCTTCTTTATGTAATCGGTTGGCATTCAGAGGTTTTACTTGGAGTATTCGAACAAATTCTTTACCTCACTGTTTTAGTTATATTTATAACAGTTGCAACCTTTAACTTTGTGTTATTTTACCACATGAGTAAATATGTCATAAAACCATTACGACTTGTTATATCAAACGCCAAAATCTCAGATAATAAACTTACTGATTTATCTATTCCAGACAATATGAACAAAGATGTAAAAGACTTGTTGATGTTAATTTTAGAAAAAAATAGAGAGTTGGACTTTCAAAGAAAAAAAATAAAAGAGATAGCCTATACAGATACCTTAACAAAGTTACACAATCGAGCTTTCTTTGAGAAAAAACTCAGTCACTCTATGGAACAAAAAAAAGAGAATGCTGTGTTCTGTCTTTTATTCTTAGATCTTGATGACTTTAAGTTGTTTAATGACTCGCTTGGCCACGACTTTGGCGATGAGGTCCTAAAATTAGCGGCAAATAAAATCAAAAAAGCATTAACATCGAGTAATATTTTTCACGACATAGACGATTATCTATTCAGTCGATTTGGTGGTGATGAGTTTGCAATTTTCTTATCCTCAAGCAAAGAAGAAATCAGATTTCTTGACTTGGCTTCGGAAATAATAGAAGAGTTCAAATGCAATGAAATAATTAAAAAACAAAGTATTTGTATCGGAATAAGTATAGGAATTGCAACATCTAGAGATAATGTAAAAGACTGTAAAGACTTCATAAAAAAAGCAGATATTGCAATGTATGATGCAAAGAATGACGGAAGGAATACGTTCAAGGTTTATGACGTTAACACAAAAATTAAAATAAAAGATGATTTCATTCTTCATGAATTATTAAGAAACGCCTTGAATAGAAATGAGTTATACGTTCATTATCAACCGCAAGTTTGCTCTAAGACAGATAAAATTATCGGTGTAGAAGCTTTAATAAGGTGGGAAAATGAGAAATACGGAAAGATACCTACTGATACGTTTATTACAATTGCTGAAGAAACAGAAGAGATTCTACCTATTGGACGTTGGTTAGTAGGAAAAGTTTTTGAAGATATTAAGATTATTAAAAGTTTTATAGATAAAGATTTTACTATTTCAATAAATATATCTTCGATCCAATTTAGAAAGGATTCAATTGTAGAGTTAATTTTGGAAAAAATCAAAGAAATTAACATCTCTCCAACTAAAATCAAGATAGAAATAACAGAAGGTACTTTATTCTCAGGTGATAATGCTATCAATCAAATTAACCTTTTAAACGCGAGTAACGTAAAGATATCATTAGATGACTTTGGTACTGGTTTTTCTTCTTTAAGCATGGTTAAGGACATACCAATATCTGAACTTAAAATTGATCGATGCTTTTTAATAGACATATTAAATAATCCAAAGTCACAAGCTGTTGTAAAAACTATTGTCTCATTTGCTGAAAATTTAAACCTTAGCGTTATAGCCGAAGGCGTTGAAAGTAAACAGCAGTTAATTTATCTACAAAAAATAGGTGTAAATACAATTCAAGGTTTTTATTATTACAAACCAATGGATATAAATTCAATCATTTTACTTTTACGAAAGTAACCTTTATTTCTTAAATGGTAGACATTAACCGATTATAGACAGAAATTTAAGCATTAACTCAGCGTAAATTTCATCCAACGTCATATTTTATTAATATTTCCTCTTCGCGAACTTTGGAGCGTTCCTTGATATATAATTGGTAACCCATTCGATTTTATTACTGATTTCTGATCATGCGCCGTGACTGATACATTAAAATATTGGTAACAGCCAGAAATCCACATTTTTTGCCGCTTTAAACAGTGAGACCGATGGCTTTATCTGAAGCGAAATACTACGCCTAATGATCAGTGCAAGTAAACTGCCCCAGATGAGCCCCTCAACAATGGCCTTTTGTGCGGTGACAAATCGTTGCCAATTGGTATGAAACGTTAACTCTTTAAAAAGTAGCTCCACCTGTCATCGGCAGTATAGGAGTCTGAAGGTAAGTTAGTTATCCAAATAAAGAATCGTTTTTCTTAAGTAAACCAACGCCGCACAACTCTAAACTCTTGTTTACCTAGACGGGCTGGTCAGGGACTTGCGAACGGTTGGTACCTCGAGTAATGTCTTTCAGTTTCTTCCCTTCTAGCTTAGGCAGAAGACGCCCCTTGCCGTTCCTTGCCTCAATAATCACAGGGTTCAGAAACTTAGCACCTCGGACATTATAAAACCCGCCATGCTGTTCAAGCTCGATAAAGAAGTAGAAAACAGGATATCCTGCGTCGGCTAACAGCAATTTATTGTTCATCGTTTGAGGCTCAGGTAAAAAGTCTTTTTCGATGCCGTATCAGCGCTGATAATCATCGCGACCGGAGAAAGCTTTTCGACGACATTGTCATATGACATTCATTTTCCCTGATGTTTTATGACCCATATTTCGCACCAATCGATGGTTACTCGATAAGCTTTGCCAACTCGCTATCGACAACCTCCTTTATGCGGCTAAGCAGGCAGTACTGGAAATTATAATTTTCTGCGCACGACATACCTTTGGGAGAAGCTTAACTTGGCACCCTCATGTTCATGCATCTGTGACCCTTGGTGGGGAAAATTCACACGGCGATTGAAAGGCGCTCTCCTATTGCCATGAAAAAGTCGAAAAACGTTGGTGAGATGGGCTTTGTGATTTACTCCTCTCTGAGTATGAATTTCTGCAAATCGACGATACAGAATCTCACAGCCTTGACTTTGATGAATTTCGACGTTTCATTAACGCTCAACGTCAACGGTTTTGGCATGTGTACTTTGCAAAGAAAACCCAATATCCTAAAGCCACAATTAACTACCTTGGTCGCTACCTTAAAAGCCCAACGATTGCAGGGGCAAAGCTGGCTGGTAATCACAGAGAGGCTAATCTATCCTTTCGTTATCTACGTAACGAATAAATAGCCTAGCATTCAATATAAAAGAACCTCCTTGGTCATTAGAAAAATCTATCAGACCTACTTTGAATTCGCGAAACATCAAGGTCATGCAAAACATCAGGTTCACTGATCACTATTCACCTGTTCTACAGTCGCCCCTGAAAAGCTTCCATTTCAGCCCATGAGCCAGATCCATGAAAGCATGATCTAACCTTGATCATGCTTCTGGAGGAAATACATTAGACTATTGATTTTTAATGGCTAGTCGAATTTTAAACAAAAAAAAAGCGAGTCCCTTGGGGAACTCGCAAAAATCTATTCAGTATGATGTAACAAAATATGAGCCAATCTATTAATCATAAGAAAGGACAAAAGGTTGTCTATTCGGGAATAATAATAATCAACCGAGTGCGTTACTTTGTCATCACTTTGTCAGCGTTAGGTGCGGTTCTTATCAACACCTAATGATGTTTCAAATTTACATTCACAGGCCTGAAAACAGGCCCAGAATTAGTGGCCAATCGCCATTTCATCTAACGCTAAGAACACATTCTCATCTAAATGCCCTTCGTGAACTTGCTTACACACTTTACGGCGAACCGCTAGGCCCGAAATAAGGCGCTCAATAGACAGGTGGCGGTTGCTGTGGTTATCGCGGTCGTTGTACAGCTCAATTAACTTGCTTAACGTTTCGTAAGGAATGATCTCATTCCCTACTCTCAGCCAATCTAGCTTCTCAATAAGCTCTGAGCACTCTTCTTTGATTGAGGCATGTGGATGCCCTGTCATAGCAGATAAAGCCGTTATACTGCGTTCTAGAGCCTCTGCAGAGGTATATTTAGAGAGTGTTATCATGATCTCGTCTGCATTGATCTCAACAGAGTGCTTACGCTGCTTAACACGACGCCCTAATTTGCCTCTTGGTGATGGTACCTTGCGTTGGATTGGTTCGAACTCACCATCGATAATTTCAGACAGCTCTTCCAGCTTCTGCTTAGATACCATCTCGTTGCGGAGCGGGTTTGGCAGAGTTGGCGCCATATTACGTTTGCCGGCATTGGTGGTGCGGGCTCTCGAGTAACGCAATACTTCTTCCACGTTACATTTAATATCAACTTGATAGTCTGTAGTTTTCCCTTTCTCGATCAAAGCTGTGATCGTCAAATGGTAACCCCACAGGTTAACCAAGAAAGTATCTTCTTGATCTCCTGCCTCACCAAGCTTTCTCAACTCACGGATCAGATCCATCGAGAATCGTCGCCAATCGATGTTGCGAGCCAGTTTCTGATTAAGTTCGCTTAACAGCATGCAATCAGAATGACGACGCGCCATACGGCTTCTGAAGTAAGAATACATTTGGAAAACCAAGGTATGCTGCTTCAGGATCTCTGGCGGGAACAAGAAGAAATAATCACGTGTCAGCAGCTCTTCGTAGAACGATGGTTCCCAAACAAGGATATATAAGTTCGGTTTAATGCGAATTTCGCCGTCAGAGCCCTCTGTAGGTGCCTCTTCCGATGCAGTAATGGTTCTCGCTAGGAAACGGAAACGATCGCTCTTAAAGCCTTCTGGCATGTTCTCACTAAGCCAACGACCAGTAAGCTCATGCAATTGAAAATCTGTAAACTCGATCCGATCAATACTGTCACGGATTGAGTCACGTGCAGGGCCGCTGTCTTTTTTGCCTCGAAGCGACAAAATATCTGTGATGTAGAGTGGGGTTTTGTTCGGTGTGTGTTTTGCGTCAAGATGGTAATCATCTTGGTGGTGATCATGGTATTGAACGGTGAGTGTAAATAACGCGAATAGAGTCATGAGATCATCAACCGTCATAATATTTTTCGATGATCTTGTCTCGATCACTGCGCGAGTACCTGAGATCGAAACCATTGATTTTTGGTAACTCTTACGTGTTCGTGGTGGCGCTAACGCTTGATCAATTATTCCCGCCCAGTTTGTTGGAGATACAATGAACTGATCGGCTTCATCTTTCATTGTTGGGGGAGTATTAAGTCCGTGTTCATTCAGCAGGCGTTTGTTTACTTTGGTTTGAGCTAGGGCTTTAGAACGCTTCTGCTTTTGATTTTGTTTGACACTTTCTGTCACCAAACTAGTGGCACCTAATACCGATATTAATTGGTTAGGGTTAACAAAACGGTGCAGCATGGTTTTTCCTGCTAGCCCTTCTTCAAAGCGAACAGGCATTTGTTTGAAAAGACCGATATTTACAGCTGCTCTCAATCTTTGCTGCAAAGCAGCACGGGTAACTTGACCATCGGTTGATTCAATAATCTCGGTCGTTGAAACGTAACCATCTTTGCTGCTAAATCCACGAAGTGAAATTAGGTTAAGAAGCTCAACTATGCTTTTAGTGACACCTTTGAAGTGTTGATATTGTTCAATCCATTCAACGGCTGTTTCAGATACCTCAAATAAATGACCATCTTTGTGGCTTCGTGCCTTAATTAACAATTTCTCTTCTGGTTTCATTTTTGATCCGTATCACACTAACCGTAATTTCACTATAGTTCCTGAATGATAAAGAAAGAATGATCATAAATAAAGAGAATTTATTGGCTTTTAAATAACTGATCTTTTTGATTTATATGATCCTAAATGATTAAGTGATCTAATGATCTGACTGCAAACTTGAATTTAAGCTGTTGAATTTAAAGCATTAAATAAAGTGCACTTGGAAAGCATGATCATAATTTACTCGAAACGATGATCATAAAATAAAAGAAAGCATGATCACAGCGAGTCAGAACGATGATCATTAAGTTATTGTAAGAATGATCATTATTGATTCGAAAGCATGATCATTATGGTTATACAGCTTATCCACAGCCGATCTTTGTCTATTTTGTTTCGAAGCGCTTATTTTCTGACTGTGTGGATATTTTTGAAACCAATTTATTGGAACAATGATCAAGTAAGTGGTGATTTTCATTGTTCCCTGCCCTCTTTAGTACAAAATCTATTCAATATTGATTTATCACAGGTTGTCTCTCGTTTTAAAAAGGCACTGAACCAAAGGTAGGAAGCATGATCATGAAATTGTCATGTTTCTGTATTTCCATCTTGTGTCGATTGAATTTCCTTGTAATGAGGCCCTATAAGCCCTTAATCCCCATTCCAAAAGCATTTGTCCGTAAGTTCGCTCCAAAAATATATGCTTCCGGAACGATATCTACTTGATCATTTTTCCGAAGATTGATCATTTTGAACTGACATTCATTCGGATCAATATTGACGGCGATGAACCTTGATCATGCTTCATAATATCAGTTTATCAATTATAGAATTCGTCATTTACACCATGATCATTCTTCCGCTGTTGATTTGGTTTCTTCAGTATTCAATGGTACCCGTTGCTTTGAAGTGGTTCGGCGATCGAATCGCTTTTCTTAAATCGTACTTCCAATTTTCATGTATTGTTTTCTTTTTGTCTGGTTCGCCTGTAATTTAGAATGAAAATCACATAGACCGTAATCTATGCTTGTATTTCAATCGTTCCGGCGATTTTTAATCATTTCATTATTTACATTGTAAATAAGTGATGCTGTAACACTTTAAATCTATGGGCAAATTAGACTAGCTATGCACTACGAAAGTGGTCAAATTTGTATTCGTTTTAGATACTATTTCATCAAACTGTAAAAATTCAGTCTATTTGATGTGATTTTACTCATAAATGTATGTTCATGTTTTTGTTGTTTTTGTTGATGATCGCTGTACAATTTGAACTTGGTTAATCATTACGGAAACTGGCAATGAAAAGAGAACAAACGATTGATAAGCTCTATCAGCTAGCCGAACAAACTCAACAAGTTCAGGCTGACCGAATTGAGATTATTTTGGAAGAGCGAAGTGATGAGCATTTTCCGCCGATGTCTAAAGCTATGATGGAGACTCGTTCTGGCTTAACTCGTCGTAAACTGGATGAAGCTATCACTAAGCTTGAGGCGGAAGGCCATCAGTTTACGAAGAATAATGCCAACCACTACTCAATTTCATTGACCGAAGCTCACATGCTGATGGACGCGGCTGAAGTGCCAAAGTTCCACCAACGTAAACAGCATGCGGGGAATAAGCCATGGATTATCAACGTACAGAACCAAAAGGGTGGTACAGGTAAATCAATGACAGCGGTTCATTTAGCGGCATGTTTATCTTTGAATCTTGATAAGCGTTACCGTATCTGTCTGATTGACTTAGATCCACAAGGCTCTCTGCGCTTATTCCTAAATCCACAAATTAGTGGAATTGAGCACGATAGCATTTATTCTGCTGTTGATATCATGTTAGACAACGTGCCAGAAGGCCAAGAAGTTGACCAAGAATTTCTGCGTAAAAATGTACTGTTGCCAACACAATATCCAAACCTAAAGACAATTTCAGCTTTCCCAGAAGATGCAATGTTCAACGCTGAAGCGTGGCAAAGCCTTTCTCAAGATCAGTCTTTAGATATTGTGCGTCTTTTAAAAGAGAAGCTTATCGATAAAATCGCGGATGATTTTGACGTGATTATGATTGATACTGGCCCGCACGTAGACCCGCTGGTATGGAACGCGATGTACGCGTCTAACGCACTGTTGATTCCATGTGCGGCGAAGCGTTTGGATTGGGCTTCAACGGTTAACTTCTTCCAACACTTGCCAACCGTCTACGAAATGTTTCCGGACGATTGGAAAGGACTTGAGTTTGTTCGTCTGATGCCAACCATGTTTGAGGACGACAACAAGAAACAGGTATCAGTACTGACAGAAATGAACTACCTGTTGAATGACCAAGTAATGATGGCAACGATTCCAAGAAGCCGCGCATTCGAGACTTGTGCAGATACTTACAGCACGGTTTTCGACCTTACAGTGAGTGATTTTGAAGGCGGTAAGAAGACTCTGGCTGTCGCTCAAGACGCGGTACAAAAAAGTGCTCTAGAATTTGAGCGAGTATTACATAGCAACTGGCCTTCACTTAATCAGGGATAACAAGAATGGCAATTAAAACATCTGACTTAAATGCAAAGCTATTTGGTAAGGCAAACAAACGTCGTGTTGCTACGCCTCAAGAAGCGCAAACTGCTGCTAAAGAACAGGCTCAAGTGATCGAGCTTTCTGTTGCTGGCGAAGATTTAGTTTCATTTGAATTGGTTCGAATTCCTGCTTCTGAAGTAGCAACTCGCACCGTTGTTTTTGAAGAGAATGCTCGTGAACAATCTTTCCTAAACGAACATGCTCTTTCTGATGTTCTTACAACATTGAAAGAACGCGGCCAGCAATACCCTGCAGTAGGTCGTAAAAACAAAGACGGTAAGATTGAAGTTCTTGATGGTAGCCGTCGTCGTATGTCATGTATTTTGGCTGACAAAGAGTTCCTAATCTATGTTGCTGAAAACATAAACGGCGAACACGCTAAGTTCTTATCTGATGTAGCCAATGCTCATAAGCCGCTTTCTTTGTACGAGAAGGGCAAAGAGATGCAAACCAAGCTTGATAAAGGCGAAGCTGAAGACCAAAAAGCGTTAGCAAAAATTTTCCAGTGTAGTGAAGCGCTAGTGAGTGGTGCATTGAAAGCAGCGGCTTTACCACTTGAACTACTTCAAGCTTACCCAAATGTGAGCGACCTTGGTCGTCCAACGATTGTTAAACTGCATAAACAATTCAGTGGCCTGACTGAAGAGCAGCAGAAAACATTACTCACTAAATGTGATGCGTCTGAGGGTTTTGTATGGCAGCGCAGTGAAGCACAAGGGGTGACTCGTCTAACTAAAGACGTAACGGAAACGCTAGAAGGTTGGATTCTTGAATTGGCTCCTGCACCAGCGAAAAAGGCGTCACCAAAAGTTGAGCTTATCAAAGGCCGCGCATCATACAGCCGTAAGGGTTCAAACCTAGCGTTAAACCTGAAGAAAGTTGATGATGCAACGATGCAAGAAATCCTAGCATTTGTGCAATCGAAACTCGACTAAGTCGATTAATTTCCAAAAACTATTTCTAATAGCCGCTTTATGCGGCTTTTTATTTGGCTGTGATAAACTGTGTTTAAATGAATCTGGACACAAATTATGACAAGCCCAATCAACTCATTTCTGCATACACTTTCCGATATCGCCCAACATAATGCTCATCGTTACGGCGTGGTGTTTAATGGCGATGCGACATGGCAAAACTCTGCTATCACTGGTTACCTCAAAGAGAACCACACACAAACCGTTTTCCAAATTGGTGGGACTCCATTTGACGGCGTTATTCATGCGCCTGCAAAGAAAGGTCAGCAACTTCTCGGTCGTGAATGCCAAGTGCTTGTTTGTGATTTTAGAGAGCAGTTTGATGCGAATGGCTTTAGTGCAGCACTTGGTGCTTTGGTCGGTGGCGGACTGTTGTTGGTGTTACCGCCGGATATTGAAAATACCGAAGGTTTAGTGCTTGGCCAACGTTGGTTACATTCGCATTTCGAAAAGCTAATTTCAGTGTCTCAAGACGGTGAAGCTTCAGGGTTGGAACGCAGCTTCGATTTACTTCCACAAAGGAGTGACGCTCTAAAACATCTAGATCGATTTGAGCAGCAGAATGTCGCCGTTGAGTTAGTCAAAAAAGTGGTGTCTGGTCATCGAAAGCGTCCTTTGATTTTAACGGCTGACAGAGGCCGTGGTAAGAGCTCGACGTTAGGTATTGCAGCAGCGCAGCTTTTGGCTGAACGTCCTGGATTCAACACTGTTGTGACTGCTCCATCTGTTAAAGCAACCGAGCCTGTTTTTTCACATACGAAGCAACGGCTCGATGGCTGTGAAGTTGTTAATGCCACTCATATTTGTTATCAAGGTGGCAGCCTTAGATTTGTTGCGCCAGACGAACTACTAAAATCAAAACCCGAGTGTGATTTATTATTGGTTGATGAAGCGGCGGCGATCCCTATCCCAATGTTGAAATCTATGGTCGACAATTACCACCGTATGGTTTTTTCAACCACGGTGCACGGCTATGAAGGCAGTGGTCGAGGCTTTGGAATAAAGTTCGAGGCTTGGCTGACTAAACACCGACCTGGCTGGAAAGGCTACAAACTTGAAAAGCCTATCCGTTGGAATAATAACGACCCGCTTGAAGCTTGGTTGTTTGATTGTTTCTTACTTGGTGCCGCCTTATCAAATGTTGCCGCAGAGCGCGACGTAGAGCTGCTTTCTAGTGAGAAACTCAACTCACTAAGATTGGTCGAGGTATCCAAGCAAGATTGTTTAACTAACCCGAGCATGCTTCAACAATGTTTTTCGTTATTGGTTGATGCTCATTATCAAACATCCCCAAATGACTTGATGCAATTTCTCAATAACCCAGCAATTCAGTTGTATGCGGCTTGGCATCAAGAAGAGTGTTTGGGGTGTATGTTGGTCACGCAAGAGGGTGGGTTAGACAGTGAATTGATTTCCCAGATTCAAATTGGAAAACGCAGGCCTCAAGGTCATCTGGCTCCAGTGTTGTTGGCAAATCAACTTGGCGCAGTACAAGCGGCAACGAGCCGCTGTATCAGAGTCATGCGTATTGCGGTTTCAACACGTCACCAAGGTCTTGGTATTGGTAGTTGGATGCTGGACAAGTTGTCACAACACATTGAACAAGCCGACTATTTAGCGACGAGTTTTGGAGCAACTAGCGATTTGATTTCATTCTGGCGTAATAATGATTTTTCACCAGTACATATTGGCCACCAGCGTGATCAGGCAAGTGGCTGTCACTCTGTGCTAATGGTTAAACCTCTTAAAGCAAATTCCGAAAGTTGGATCAGCCAACTTCTGAACCATTTTGAGCGTAGTTTTTGTTTTGTTGTTTCGGGCTCTCTGGCATCGCTTGAAGTCGATATGGTGCGAGCATTGCTGCCAACTTATTCTGAATCGATCTGCGAACTCGAAGTCCAACTTATCAAGAACTATGTTAATGGAGGGAATAGTTACGACAGCATCGGATACAGTGTGTTGAAGTTGGTGCTAATTAGTAATGCACGCCAAGCTCAGAAAACAGTTCTCGATTCTACGAATGTCGTTCATTCTTTCGTTTCTGATTTGTTGATTGCTAAAGTTGTTCAACAGAGAGGGTGGGGGAGCTGTATTGAACAGTTTAACTTTATCGGGCGTAAGCAAGCTGAGGCTCAATTCCGAAAAGATGTAGAAGCCTTATTGGTGAATTTACAGTGTAAATAGCGACAGCCAGTTTTAAATGTGATTTACAGTGTAAATTAGAATGTTGAATTTACACTGTAAACTGTTCTTTAATCCCAAGCCTTAAGCCTCATTTCGATTCCACTATCTCAATTTCCAATTTTACTCAGATAGCTCACTACATCACAGGGCAGTGAAGCTTCAAATTAAACCGTGTGAGAATTGTCGCTTTGTCTTTGTAAAGGTGAGACAAATCATAAAATGAGTACGACTTATTTATAAGTCATCTTTGCAGTCACGAAAGTAAGTGATGTGACGCTGATTATTATAATGTGACGATTCTAAGCTCAGATTGATTTAGATAGACTGAATAACAACTGAGTCATTAGGGATACTCAATTCGCATGTGGGATAACATCGTTACACTGTCGGAAGATAAACAACAAGTGATGGCATGTCTGCCGTCAGGGGTTGTGGTTGATGCAAGCTTTGATAACAAGACACTGCCACCAGCTTTGGAAGCAATAGACGCATCAAGCTATTTTCTTTTTGAAGAAGAAGTGCTGCGTTTTGTCTCTCTTGCTAAAGAAGGTAAAGGAGAAGCTTACGAAGGTATTCTGATTGCTGAGGTTCGTGACGCCAGTGTAGAGGTGCAACTATCCGATGACGAGATGTTAGCGAGTCTTGTTGTCACGGGGCCTTACAACGGAAAACCTCTGCGCGGTCGTGACATCATCCATTGTCTAGCCCAAGCTCACATCACTAAAGGGATTAATAAATTAGCCCTCAGAAAAGTATTAATGATGAGTAGTAAGCTTAGGCCGGGAGAAAAGTTTACTCAGCCTGTCGCTAAAGGCACTCAGCCGATCAGAGGTAAAGACGCTAATTTTTCAGTGCTCGTGGAAGACATTACGCGCCAAGTTCTAAAGCCCCGCGGTAAAAACGAAGACAAGATTGATATGCGGGACTTGGGAGAAACCATCACCGTTGTACCGAATGACCAATTGATGAAGCGTACTCCCGCGACCAAAGGTGTCGCTGGATTTACGGTTCAAGGCCGAGTCATCCCACCAATCCCTGGACAAGATAGTTTAATCAAGCCTGGTAAAGGCACGTACATTTCACCTGATGACCCTAATCTATTGCTCGCTTCTCTCCCTGGCTTACCCATCATTAAAGACCGAACCATTGAAGTGGATGACGCACTGTGTGTTAGCAATGTCGATGTCTCTACTGGACACGTAAAGTTTAAAGGTAATGTGTTTGTCTCTGGTAACATTGAACCAGGCATGGTTGTGAAAGCCACAGGGAGTATTACCGTCGGCGGCTTTATTGAATCGGCTGAAGTTCAGGCGCAAGGCGATATCAAAGTCGCGAAAGGAATCATCGGACATACGACCAAAGAGGGAGAACCGAAAAGCTGTAAGGTATTTAGCAAAGGTTCTATCACGGCAGGCTATGCTCAAAATGCCGAATTACAAACGGCGAGCGATATTCGCCTTGGCGTACACAGCATGAGTAATGAAATTCGCTGTGGTAACAACCTTATTGTGATGGACTCACTCAAGAAACAAGGCACACTCAGTGGCGGTGAAGCGAAAGTGGGTGGTAAGGTGGAGTGCGTTTTTTTAGGCGTTGAAGGAGATACTGCAACTAAGGTTCATGGTTTTGCTCGCTATGATGGTTGCCGACAGAAGATTGCTGAACTCAAGGAAATCTATAGACATGCGCAAGAACAGACTATGGACGTAATTCGCCAAGAGCTTGAGTTTAAGAAATTACCTAAAGCCGAACGAAGCGAAGAACAAGCGTTACAAATAGAGCAGCAGCGCGAGAAGAACAATCACGCCATAGAAAGCACTAAACAAAAGCT
>JAYYSE010000046.1:0-108710 GCA_036126475.1 Pseudomonadota bacterium
CCGGGCCGGACTTGAACCGGCACAACGCGAACGTCGAGGGATTTTAAATCCCTTGTGTCTACCAATTCCACCACCAGGGCACGCAATTCTTTATTGCGATGCCGATTACTGAAAAGTAAAACACCATCTTATGCTGATGCCAATCAACATGAAAAATTTGGAGCGACACACGAGGTTCGAACTCGTGACCTCAACCTTGGCAAGGTTGCGCTCTACCAGCTGAGCTAGTGTCGCATTTCATTATTTTTTCTCTTAAACAAGAGAGATAATGGAGGCGCCTCCCGGAGTCGAACCGAGGTCCACGGATTTGCAATCCGCTGCATAGCCACTCTGCCACGGCGCCTTAGTAACACCAACCAGATCGCTCACTGCCATCCTCTTGGGTACGGGATGCATTCTACGGATTCGAGCGGATGAGTCAATAATATTTTTGTATTTTTAATTCGTTTGAATAGATTTCATACTAAACAGGCTAAATAGCTGACTTTATGTGCAAAACACACCGTGTATCGGCTATTCAAAAGAGATCTATATCACATTAGATATCCAGTATTGATTATTTGACCTTAGGTTAAAGATCAAAAAAGCGAGCCTTAGCTCGCTTCTTAATCAATGATGTTTTTCGTCTAACAAATCGTCTTTGGCAGCCATTAAGTATTGTGCCATTGACCAGTAGGTTAGAATCGTTGCAACGTACAAAGCAATGTAGCCAACCCAAATCATCCAGTCGTCATAGCGCCAGATAAGCACCCACAACGCGAACATCTGAGAAACCGTCTTAACTTTACCGACCCAGGAAACCGCTACGCTTGCACGTTTACCGATTTCAGCCATCCATTCACGAAGTGCAGAGATGATGATCTCGCGAGCTATCATGGTGACAGCTGGGATAGTGACCCAAATTGAGTGGTAATGTTCGGTAATCAAAATAAGAGCCGTCGCAACCAGAACTTTGTCTGCGACAGGGTCAATAAAAGCACCAAAACGAGACGTTTGCCCTAGCTTACGAGCAAGCATGCCATCTAACCAATCAGTAAAACCCGCTACCCAAAAAACCATCGCAGCAGCAAAAGGAGCCCATTGGTAAGGTAGATAAAAAACAACAACGAATACTGGGATCAAAAATAGTCTCAGTAAGGACAAAATGTTAGGTATATTCAAACGCATATTATTGGGCTCTTATTAATTGCGCTTTAATGGTGCGGGATTTTTACTATTGTTTCAATGCTTGATAAATGTTTTCTGCCAAAGAATGACTAATGCCCGGCACTTTGGCTATTTCTTCAACAGTTGCACGCTTGAGTTCTTGTAAGCCACCCATGTATTTCAGCAAAGCTTGGCGACGCTTCGGTCCTATCCCTTCAATTTCTTCCAAGGCACTGGTTCGACGCGTTTTACCACGCTTCGCTCTATGCCCTGCAATCGCATGATTATGGCTCTCATCACGAATATGCTGAATAAGGTGCAAGGCTGGTGCATCACTTGGCAAATTAAACTCTTCCCCTTCAAGTGTAATCAGAGTTTCTAAACCTGGTTTACGCGTCACGCCTTTGGCAATACCCATCATTCTCGGCCTGAACGGCCAACCTCCCCAATATTGAGAGATAATCTCATGGGCGCGGTTAAGTTGACCTTTACCACCATCGATAAAAATAATGTCAGGGATCTTATCAACATCAAGCTGCTTCGAATAACGTCTCTCAAGCGCCTGAGCCATTGCTGCATAGTCATCACCACCGGTAATGCCTTTGATGTTGTAACGACGATACTCAGGCTTAACAGGGCCTTCTTGATTGAACACCACACAAGATGCAATGGTACTTTCACCCATGGTATGACTAATATCGAAACATTCCATACGCTTAATCGCGTCCATCGACAACACTTCTTGAAGCTCTTTGAAACGCTGATTAATCGTCATCTTGTGATTAATCTTAGTGGTAATCGCCGTTAACGCATTGGTATTCGATAGCTTAAGATAGCGACCACGAACGCCAGAAGGATTAGTATTGAAGTGGATTTTACGACCCGCTACTTCACTTAAAGCTTCCTGAATAGGAGTGACGTCTTCCATCAAATCAGCATTCAGAATCAAACGAGTTGGAATGGTTCTCGCTTCTTTGTGTGCTAAGTAATACTGGCTTAAGAAGCTAGAGAAAACCTCTTCACGCACGGTATTGTTTGGGATCTTTGGAAAATGACTTCGACTGCCCAAGACTTTACCTTGGCGAATCATCAAAATATGAATACACGCCACGCCATTTTCTTGTGCAAAGCCAAGCACATCCATATCTTCCATGGAATCGTCAGATACGTATTGCTGTTCTTGCACGCGTCGAATCGCTTGGATCTGATCACGGAAAGTCGCAGCTTGCTCAAAGCGGAGCTCACGGCTTGCTGTATCCATCTTCTCGATAAGCGTTTCAAGCACTAACTTATCTTTTCCTTGCAGAAACAAACGAACATAGTCGACCAGCTCGCTGTACTCTTCATCAGAAATGATTGAACTGACACATGGCGCAGCACAACGACCAATTTGATACATCAAGCAGGGGCGAGTTCTGTTGGCATAAACCGTGTCTTCACACTGGCGAGCAGGGAAGATTTTTTGGATTAGGTGTAGCGTCTCACGCACAGCGCCGGAGTCAGGGTAAGGACCAAAGTATTCACCTTTTTTCTTTTTAGCACCACGATGCATCGACAAACGAGGATGCTTGTGACCACTAATAAAAATATAAGGGTACGACTTATCATCACGCAGGAGCACGTTGTATTTGGGCAGGTACTGCTTGATGTAGTTGTGCTCAAGGATAAGAGCTTCAGTTTCCGTGTGCGTAACAGTGACATCGATCTTGTCAATGTTACTGACTAAAGCGCGTGTTTTTTCACTGTCGACTTTTTTACGGAAATAACTAGAAAGGCGTTTTTTGAGGTTCTTTGCTTTACCGACGTAAATAACGACAGCCTCAGCGTTATACATTCTATAAACGCCGGGCTGCTCGGTTACTGTCTTGAGGAATGAGGCTGAGTCAAACAAGTTGGTCACTATACGATCTCAGTATTAAAGTGTCTCAGTATCTAACATTCCATGTCTAATCGCTAAGTGCGTTAGCTCTACATCACCACTGATGTCCAGTTTGCTGAACAAACGGTAGCGGTAACTATTAACTGTCTTAGGACTTAGATTGAGTTGTTCTGAAATATCCGTCACTTTCTGACCTTTGGTAATCATCATCATGATTTGAAGTTCACGTTCAGATAAGTCTGCGAATGGATTTTCAGACGCAGGCGAGAATTGGCTCAAAGCCATCTGCTGCGCAATTTCTGGTGAAATGTATCGTTGGCCGCTGTTGACCACACGAATTGCATTGACCATTTCATCCGGACCTGCCCCTTTAGTAAGGTAACCAGCAGCTCCAGCTTGCATCACTTTAGTTGGAAACGGATTTTCCGTATGAACAGTTAAAACGATGATTTTAACATCAGGGTTGAAACGCAAGATCTTTTTGGTTGCTTCTAAGCCACCAATACCAGGCATATTCATATCCATCAAAATAACGTCAGTATTGTTAGTACGACACCATTTTGCAGCATCTTCACCGCTTTCAGCTTCCCCTGCTACGTTCATTCCACGGACGTCTTCAATAATACGTCGTATCCCTGTGCGAACCAGCTCGTGATCATCTACAAGGAAAACATTTATCAAACTTGTATCTCCACACTATTAATTGGCTCTGCAACCACTGTGTCGTTTCATCTGTTTGAAACAATCGGACAAAGGAACAGTGAATCGCAGCATTGAGTACATCTTAACTTAATTACTAAAGAAAAGCTCTGTTGAATATGTGCTGAAACACTAACTTCAGCAAGTACGCATTTATAAAAAGGTACGCTAAAAACACAAGCTTTCACTAAAAATCAACTAGTTAAAACAACACCCAATAAAATTACATAAGATAAAGATATTTTCAATACAATTAAATAACCATTCTCGACAATTTCACTTTTTTGCTTACAGAGTCCCGTTATTTACTGCTACTAACGAGTATTTAATGACTATCTTTGCAGCCTATTGTGCGTAATCTAGCGCTAGATGGTAGTATTCACTCCCCCGTATCAATAGGTTATTACATTGGATATTCAGCAAGGCTTTGTACTTACAAGACAGGCGAGAGATTTTTCAGGGCGCACACAGATCGACTTGTGGTTAAGCACACCGGAAGGCCCTACTCTTCTGACTATTCAAAACCAAAAGCCAGTGTTTTTTGTTGCTCAATCTGATGTACCCGCTTGCGAGTCGATTGCAGCCAAAGAGTCCATTGAGTGCCAGTTTAAATCTCTTGAGCTTACAACTTTCGAGCAAACCCCTCTCGCGGCTTGTTATACAGCACTATCGAGAAGCAGCTTTGGGTTAGCACAAGCCTTCAAGAGCGAAGAAATCCAGACTTTTGAGAGCGATATTCGCCTTGCGGATCGATTCCTAATGGAACGTTTTATCAAGGGGAGCATTGAATTTACCGGAACGGCTGTGCAGAAAAATCTGCACCGTAGAGTCTCCAATGCAAAGTGCAGAGCGGGTAATTACTTGCCAACATTATCGATGGTTTCTCTGGATATTGAATGTTCAGAAAAAGGCGAGCTCTACTCCATTGGTTTAGATAGCCCAATGGACAGTCGAGTGATTATGATCGGCGAGCCACAGCAAGCTGAAACCAATATCCAATGGGTCGCGAACGAAAAAGCCCTGCTTGAAGCCATGATCGCATGGTTCTCTGAATTTGACCCAGACATCATCATTGGTTGGAACGTCATTGACTTCGACTTCAGGCTCTTGCATAAACGGGCGGAATGGAATGAGGTGAAGCTCAATATCGGTCGAGATAATCAACCTAGCTTCTTCCGTAGCTCTGCACAAAGCCAACAAGGCTTCATAACCATTCCTGGCCGTGTTGTCTTGGATGGCATCGACATGTTGAAGACAGCCACCTACCACTTTCGCTCATGGTCGCTTGAGTCGGTCTCTCGTGAGCTGCTTGGTGAAGGTAAAGATATCCATAACGTTCATGACCGCATGGATGAGATTAATCGAATGTTCAAGTTCGATAAGCCCTCATTGGCTAAGTACAACCTGCAAGACTGTGTGTTGGTAAATCGAATCTTCGAACACACCCATCTACTCGATTTTGTTATTGAGCGCTCTCGCTTGACCGGTGTTGAGCTAGACCGTGTTGGCGGCTCTGTTGCAGCCTTTACCAATTTATATCTACCCCAGATACACAGAGCAGGCTATGTTGCCCCGAATCTAGAACCAGAGAACTGGATTGCAAGCCCTGGTGGCTACGTGATGGACTCCATTCCTAATCTTTATGACTCGGTATTGGTACTCGACTTCAAGAGCCTGTACCCGTCCATCATTCGTTCATTTTTGATTGATCCCATGGGGCTAATCGAAGGGTTAAAATTGGACATCGGCCCGGCAGAAAACCAAGCCGTTGATGGTTTTCGCGGCGGGCAATTTCACCGCACCAAACACTTCTTACCAGAGATGATCGAAAACCTTTGGGCAGCACGTGACGTTGCAAAGAAAAACGACGAAAAAGCCTTCTCTCAAGCCATTAAGATCATCATGAACTCTTTCTATGGTGTGTTAGGTTCATCTGGCTGCCGCTTCTTTGATACTCGCTTGGCGTCATCAATCACCATGCGTGGTCATGAAATCATGAAGCAAACCAAGGTTCTAATCGAAGACAAGGGCTACCAAGTGATTTATGGGGATACCGACTCGACCTTCGTTTCCCTCAATGGAAGTTATGACCAAAAGCAAGCCGACGAGATTGGCCATCAACTGGTGGCTTACATTAACAACTGGTGGACTGAACACCTGAAAGAGACCTATAACCTGACTTCAATTCTTGAACTAGAATACGAAACTCACTATCGCAAATTCCTGATGCCAACCATTCGTGGTTCGGAAACTGGTTCGAAGAAGCGCTACGCAGGTTTAATCAATCATGGTGACCAAGAGAAGATCATTTTCAAAGGGCTTGAGAGTGCACGAACAGACTGGACACCACTGGCGCAACAGTTCCAACAAACCTTGTATGAAATGGTATTCCACGACCAAGATCCGTCCGACTACGTCAGGCAGTTTGTTGATGAAACTTCAGCAGGCAAACATGACGATTTACTGGTTTACCAGAAGCGTTTGCGTCGCAAGCTGTATGAGTATCAAAAGAACATTCCACCACAAGTTCGAGCAGCTAGAATGGCAGATGAGGTCAATACAAAACTAGGACGCCCGCTTCAATACCAAAACAAAGGGCGTATTGAATACTTGATTACCTTGAATGGCCCAGAGCCCAAAGAATATTTGAAGAGTACTATCGATTATCAGCATTACATCGATAAGCAGATTAAGCCTGTGGCTGAAGCGATTTTACCTTTTATTGGACTAGATTTTGAGAGAGTTAGCGGGCAGCAATTAGGTTTATTCTAAGATTATTGTCTGAGTTTAATCAGAACAAAAAAGCAGAGGAATGCTCAATTCGCTCTACTTTTTTATATATGTGGGGTATGAAGCTTTACCCTATTCGAAATTCAGTTTTCTGATACTGCTTAACCAGCCATTCACCAAACCCATCCAGAATGCCGATCACTGAACGCTTAGGAATCGGGCGACCTGAAAGTAAAATACCCAGTCTTTGAATTTCGACTTCTCTATCTGGATGATATTTCAGGAACTGCTGACCACACTCGACAGGATTATCGAACCAAGACTTGTCACGATACATCACCAAAGAGTAACTCGCTCGCAGCAGTTTCTTAGCGATGATCACTTGCGCGGCGACTTGCTGCTCAGGTGTTGCTGCCCGTGCAATTTTGTTTCGATATACCGCTAACCAATTTTCAACGTCCATATTCCAATGTTTGGCAATTTCCCAACTGGTTTCGAAATCACCATAACAATCTGATAAATCTTCACCGTATACACAAACCGATAGGTGCTTGAGCATAAAGCCCCACGTGAAAATGTTATCGAAGTCGACAACGTCACTCATCAAAGTGGTTTTTATTGCCACCTGAGTGACTTGAGGAAAGCTCTTTTGGAAACGCCATTTGATGGTGTTTAACAATGTGGTTCGCTGGTCCGGGAACGGACGGTGTGTCACCACAACCACATCAAGATTTGAGCGACCCGCTACGGCTTGCTTACGAGCAACACTGCCATAAATATAGACACTGTGAAGATTAGAACCTAGCCCACCTTTTAAGAAGGTAATCAGATCGTTAACCACAGGTTGGAATTCAGGTTGAAAAGGCTGTGTAGGGTCAATAACAGGTAACTGCATAGGTCGTTTTGGCAAATATAATCATGATTTAACAGTGACTCTATGATCGCTTAGGTGACTTTATGATTCAAGCTATTCCTATTTATAGCATCTCCGAGATATAATCAGTGGATAGACCCACTAAGGACAAACACAAAATGCCTAGAGCAAGTGAAATTAAAAAAGGTTTTGCTATCACTGTAGAAAGCAAAACAGTCATTGTTAAAGATATCGAAGTAACAACACCAGGTGGCCGCGGCGGTCAAAAGATTTACCGTTTCCGTGGTAACGACGTAGCAACTGGCGTGAAAACTGAAGTTCGCCACAAAGCTGACGAAATCGTTGAAACTATCGACGTAACTAAGCGTGCAGTAATGTTCTCTTACGTTGATGGCAACGAGTACATCTTCATGGACAACGAAGATTACACACAATTCATCTTCAACAGTGAAACTATCGAAGACGAACTACTGTTCATCAACGAAGACACTCAAGGCATGTACGCTATCCTTATCGACGGCAACGCTGCAACACTTGAGCTACCAACATCTGTTGAGCTAGTTATTGAAGAAACTGACCCTTCAATCAAAGGGGCATCAGCGTCTGCTCGTACTAAGCCAGCTCGTCTTTCTACAGGTCTTACTATCCAAGTACCTGAATACATCGCGACTGGCGACAAAGTAGTAGTAAACACTGCTGAACGTAAATACATGAACCGCGCAAGCTAAGATACTTATTATGACCGAAGCTAACGACCTAATGTCTTATGACGACGCAATTGATACTGCATACGACATCTTTCTAGAGATGGCACCCGACAACCTTGAACCTGCAGATGTGATTCTATTCACGGCTCAGTTTGAAGACCGTGGCGCTGCAGAGCTTGTTGAAACAGGTGATGATTGGGTTGAACATGTTGGCTTTGAAGTCGACAAAGAAATCTACGCAGAAGTGCGCATTGGTCTTTTGAATGAAGCTGATGACGTTCTAGACGACGTATTTGCTCGCATGCTAATCAGCCGTGACCCAGAGCATAAGTTCTGTCACATGCTGTGGAAGCGCGACTAATTCGACTGCCGACGCTCAACTTCATGAGTACACAAGCACTCATGTAAACGAGTTAAAAATTTAGCCGAGCCACTTGCTCGGCTATTTTTATCGCGCTACTTCCCTACATGAACACTCTCTTTCAATATCAACTCTGTAGTCACTGATATGACCAAAGCAAAAACAGATACACAATCCAAAGGCTATGCCTGCATTGGCCTAGTTAATCCAAAGACGCCTGAAAACGTAGGCTCTGTAATGCGAGCGGCTGGCTGCTACGGCGCTAACTCTGTATTCTATACGGGCACACGCTACGAGCATGCCCGAAAATTCCATACCGACACCAAAGAGAAGCACTTAGAGCTACCACTGATTGGCGTTGAAGAGCTGAAAGACATTATTCCAGTGGGCTGCGTACCTGTGGCCGTTGATCTAATTGAAGGTGCGAAGCCTCTACCAGATTACAAACACCCACCACGCGCTTTTTATATTTTTGGTCCTGAAGATGGTACCTTGAAAAAAGAGATCACAGACTTCTGCCGAGACACGATTTACGTTCCGACCAATGGTTGCATGAACCTCGCAGCATCTGTAAATGTTGTGCTTTATGACCGCTTGGCGAAGGGTGACAACTTTTCGAATCATAAGTAGAAGAGATACGAACAGATTATAGATTCGCGTAATCGAGATAAAAGATACGAAGATCACGCGTGATATCGTTTAAAACAGCATGATTTCGTCACTCGCTTACCTTATCTTCTATTTCTTCAGACGTAAAAAAACCTGCTCAGTTAGCAGGTTTTTTAGTATTCAGTGCTTTAAGACAACGAAGCTTTAAGCTTGCGAACTTACATCATTACTGACGAGTTCTTGGCTTAGCTGGTTTAGCCGGGCGACCGTTGTTTGTCTTTGGCTTACTTTTGTTCGCCTGAGGCTTGCCTTTCGCTGATGGAGCACTACGACCTGAATCAGGTGTTGTAGTACCACGAGTAGCTGGCTTCTTACGTTTAGCTTGGTTGCTACGGCCTTTTGGCGCATTTGCGCGCTCTTCGTGACGCTTAACAGCGCGACGAATTTTCTGGCTACGAGAACGCTCACGCTTGCGAGAAGTGTTTGAAGGATCAAGATCCAACAGTGTCTCTTTCTCTGGCTTAAGTTCTACAAGCTCACGCAGGTAGTTTACTTCTTGAAGACCTAGCTCTCTCCAACCGCCACGAGGCAGTTTTTTATCAAGGTAGATATCACCGTAACGCACACGTTTCAGGCGGCTTACTGTTGTTTCTTGTGATTCCCAAAGACGACGAACCTCACGGTTACGACCTTCGTTAATCGCTACGTAGAAAGTATGGTTCATACCTTCACCACCAGCGTAAACCACATCTTCGAAACGAGCCATGCCATCTTCTAGTTCAACACCGCGCACAAGGTTCTTAACCTTCTGCTCAGTAACTTCACCAAATACACGTACTAGGTATTCACGCTCAACCTGACGGCTTGGGTGCATGAGACGGTTTGCAAGTTCACCATCGGTAGTGAAAAGCAAAAGACCAGATGTGTTCGCATCCAGACGACCAACCGAAATCCAACGAGAACCACGGATCTTAGGTAGACGATCGAAAACTGTGCGGCGACCTTCAGGATCATGACGAGTACATAGCTCACCTTCAGGCTTGTAGTAAGCAAGTACACGACAAACCACTTCTTCAGACGCTTTGCCTGAAACAGTATGGCCATCGATACGGATGACTGAGTTCTCGTCTTCAAGACGCTCTCCCAGTTTCGCAACTTGCCCGTTAACACTTACACGGCCAGATTTGATTAAACCTTCTAGTTCACGACGAGAACCGTGACCAGCTCGCGCTAAAACCTTCTGTAATTTTTCGCTCATTTACTCTTTTCTACCTAATTGTCGTCTTCACAGACGTCGAATGAATTTTTCGCGACCAAATCGCGGTCGCGTATTATCGCAAATTACCTACCAAAAAGCACTTGTTATTTACTTATGGTAGGCGCTCTGCATCATTACAGACTGTTAACCAGTAATGCGATTATTCAAACGGCGCTGGATCACCGGCACCACGGCGTAGGATGACAGCATCATCGTCGCTGAAGTCAATCACTGTGGTCGGTTGTTCACCTAAGTAGCCACCATTCAAAATAACATCAACAGCATGTTCTAGGCTGTCGCGAATTTCTTCTGGATCCGACTCTGTTGTCTCATTACCCGGTAAAATAAGAGACGTAGACATCAATGGCTCACCCATCGCTTCTAACAGGTCTAGAGCGATCTTGTTGTCTGGTACACGAATACCAATGGTTTTACGTTTCGCGTTCATCAAACGCTTTGGCACTTCTTTGGTTGCTTTAAAAATAAACGTGTAAGCACCTGGCGTATGAGCCTTCAGCAGACGAAAAGCAACGTTATCTACTCTGGCATACAGTGACAGTTCAGACAAGTCACGGCATAACAGAGTGAAGTTATGCTTGTCGTCGATACGACGAATCTTACAAATACGTTCTAGTGCTTGTTTGTTCTCAAGCTGACAACCCAGCGCATAGCCTGAGTCGGTTGGATAAACCACAACACCGCCGTTACGAACAATCGCAACCGCTTGGTTGATTAAGCGTGCTTGTGGGTTATCTGGGTGTAAATAAAAAAACTGGCTCATTATTGATCCTCGTTATCGAATCTCTCGACTCTATCATCAGAAGGAGCTGCTTCACCTAGATACTGTCATCGTTATTCGACGGTGAAACTGTTTGAAACTCCCAATCTTTCCATACTTCTTCGACCCCAGAAGGTAGCCAGAGATTACGTCCAAGTTCCATCCAAGGAGATGGATAATGGAAGTCACTGCCTTGGGAGGCTAATAGTTTGTATTGTATAGCATAATCGGCAAGAGTGCGTCTTTCTTGTTGTGCTTGTTGCGGTTGCGCCACTTCCATCGCGTCACCTTTTGCTTCAACAAACGCAGTCAATAGACGCTTAACCCACTTAGCGGTAAAGCCATATCGGCCTGGGTGCGCTAATACCGCTTGTCCACCAGCGGCGTGAATGGCCGTGACAGCATCACTCATTGAGCACCATGTCGGCGGCACATAACCTGGGTTATTACGTGTTAGGAACTTCTTGAATACTTGCTGCATGGTTTTCGCGTAGCCGTTATCAACCAACCATTTAGCAAAGTGAGCGCGGGTGATAGGTGCATCGCCAGCAATCAACTTCACCTCTTCTAGCACCCCTTCACGCGTTGCTTTTTCAAGGCGCTGAGCAATCAGTTCTGCACGGCCAATACGGTGCTGCTTCTGTTGTTCAATGAGAGCTTTCAGCTCTGGTGACTCAGGGTCTACGTTTAAACCAACAATATGGATATCTTTATTTTGCCATACTGTGGAGATTTCGATGCCATTAATCAGCTGAATTGGAAGATTGTTATCCGCTATATAGTTGCGCGCTTCAGCAAGCCCATCCGTCGTATCATGATCTGTAATCGCTAGCGCTTCAATGTTAAAGCTCAGCGCTCGGTCAATAAGCTCAGGTGGAGTAAGTCGGCCATCTGAGGCTGTTGTATGACTATGTAGATCAATTCTCATATATTCTTTTTCATTGTTTCAATTTTTATCATTATATTTGCGTCAACACACTTGACCCGCAAGCGGAAAACTAGTTAACTAGTACGCAAATACGAAGTATCACATTTGATAGGTTCACCATGTTACAAGAATTTAACCAAGACCATAAAGATAAAGTTTTAGAACTTTCTTCAGTAGAAGCAAGTTCAGAGCTTAAATGGTGGCTCACTTGGACAAGTTCTTGGTGGGCTAACGTATACTTCTAATTAAACATTCTGTTTATAAAAAGTTATCACTAAGCCCGCTTCCATAGCGGGCTTTTTAATTTGTCGAACATCTCACATTCAACTGACTAACAAATCATCGAATTGACCATATTCTGGATTGGGTGAAAAGTATCTTTATGCGACTATGTACGGCAGGAAATTTAAAGAATCATAAAGGAGGTCTTGTGAACAAGGCCATTGAAATCAAAAAGCTGGGAACTATTAAGATCATCAATGCTTCAGTTCCTTACTCGCAAGATCCAACCAGTGTTTTCCATACCTTGTGTGAAAACAAAACGGACAGTTTGCTGTTGGAATCTGCTGAGATTGAATCTAAACAGAACCTGACAAGCCTACTCCTTATCGACTCTGCTGTCCGCATTGTATGCCGCGAACATGAAGTAACCTTTCAAGCCCTGACTGAAAACGGTCAAGCGCTTATCGAACACCTAACTCAAAACGTGAAAGCAGAAATCAAATCTTACCTTACTGATAACGTTTTGACGCTCACTTTTGTTGAGCCAAGTAACGAACTGGACGAAGACTCTCGTTTAAGAGAAGCCTCTTCCTTCGATGCACTGCGTTTGGTTCAACATAGCTTTGAACAAAACTCTAATAACAAACATGCATTGTTTATGGCTGGCCTATTCGCTTACGACATCGTAGCGAACTTTGAACCGCTAGGTGATGCTGAAGCAAACAATAACTGTCCTGACTTTGTTTTCTACGTCGCTGAAACCCTACTTCGCTTCGACCACCAAGAAAACCAAGGCCTGCTTCACGCAAGCTTATTCGCTCAAGACGACGACATCAAAGCACAATTAACAGAGCGTTTAGCTGAGATTCAAGCGCAATGTCAGTCACTGAAAGCAATCACGGAAGTTACGCCATTAGACAACGTGGAAGCGGTACCAAGCGTTTCTGATGAAGATTTCTGCCAAACCGTTCATGACTTAAAAGAGTACGTAGTAAAAGGCGATGTGTTCCAAGTAGTACCTTCACGCCGCTTCACGCTTCCTTGCCCTGCTCCGCTGGCAGCCTACAAAGAACTTAAACAAAGTAATCCAAGCCCTTACATGTTCTACATGCAAGATGAACTATTTACGCTGTTTGGTGCTTCCCCAGAAAGCGCGCTGAAATACGAAACCGAAACCAACCAAATTGAGATCTACCCAATTGCTGGTACTCGTCGTCGTGGTAAGCGTCCTGACGGTCAAATCGACTTCGACCTAGACAGCCGTATCGAACTTGAACTGCGTACCGACAAGAAAGAGAACGCAGAACACATGATGCTTGTCGACCTAGCGCGTAACGACGTTGCACGCATTGCCGAAGCAGGCACTCGCCACGTAGCAGATTTACTGAAAGTCGACCGCTACAGTCATGTAATGCACTTGGTTTCTCGTGTCGTTGGTCAATTACGTGAAGATTTAGACGCACTGCATGCTTACCAAGCTTGTATGAACATGGGTACGCTAACAGGTGCACCAAAAATCCGTGCAATGCAGCTTATCCGCGATGTAGAAAAAACGCGTCGTGGTAGCTATGGCGGTGCGGTAGGTTACCTAACAGGTGAAGGCACTTTAGATACTTGTATCGTAATTCGCTCAGCTTACGTTGAAGATGGTGTAGCACAAGTACAAGCCGGTGCTGGCGTGGTGTTCGATTCAGATCCACAAGCAGAAGCGGATGAAACTCGTGGCAAAGCTCAAGCGGTTATCTCAGCGATTCAAGCGGCACACACTAAAAACATCTCTAATAAGAAGGAGTCGTAATTATGGCTGATATTGTATTCATCGATAACTTCGACTCGTTCACTTACAACCTTGTGGACCAATTTCGTTCATTGGGTCACAACGTAAAGATTTACCGTAACAACATCTCTGCAAAGGTGGTGGAAGCTGCAATCAACGAACTAGACAACCCTGTTGCCCTACTTTCACCAGGTCCTGGCGCTCCAGCAGACGCGGGCTGCATGCCGGAGTTAATTCAGCTGCTAAAAGGCAAGGTGCCAATGATTGGTATCTGTTTAGGTCACCAAGCTATCGTTGAAGCTTATGGCGGCACCGTTGCAGGCGCTGGCGAAATCCTTCATGGTAAGGTGTCGATGATGGAACACCAAAATCATGCGACTTACCAAGGCTTACCTTCTCCACTGGCTATTGCTCGCTACCACTCTCTGGTTGCTACGCATGTATCTGATAGCCTGACGGTAACAGCTGAAGTCGATGGTCTGGTCATGTCTGTGGTTCAAGAACAAGACAAAGTATGTGGATTCCAATTCCACCCAGAATCAATTATGACAACCTACGGTGCAACGCTTCTAGCGAACGCTATCGAATGGGCTCTTGAGAAACCTCTCTGCCTTGAGAAGAAGACCACTCTTGATAAAAAGACTAACTAGGAAACGATCATGGAACAGATTAATAAACTTTACGAACAGCAGTCTCTCACTCAAGAAGAAAGCCAACACTTATTCGACGTTATCATTAAGGGTGAACTAGACCCAATCCTGATGGCTTCTGCACTGACTGCTCTGAAAATCAAAGGCGAGACGCCAGAAGAAATTGCTGGTGCGGCGAAAGCACTGCTTTCCAATGCAAAACCGTTCCCACGCCCTGATTACGATTTTGCAGACATCGTAGGTACAGGTGGCGACGGTCACAACACCATTAATATCTCTACGACCTCTGCGTTTGTTGCCGCGGCATGTGGTTTAAAAGTAGCGAAACACGGTAACCGCAGTGTATCAAGCAAATCAGGCTCTTCTGACCTGCTGGATTCGTTTGGCATCAACCTAGCGATGACGGCAGAAGACACTCGTACAGCTGTCGATGAATTAGGTGTAGCATTCCTATTTGCTCCGCAATACCACGGTGGTGTACGCCACGCGATGCCTGTTCGTCAAACCATGAAAACGCGCACCATCTTCAACATCCTTGGCCCACTGATCAACCCTGCTCGCCCTAACATCGAGCTAATGGGTGTTTACAGCAAAGAGCTCGTACGCCCTATCGCGGAGACCATGCTGCAAATGGGTATGAAACGCGCAGCGGTTGTGCACGGTAGCGGCCTTGATGAAGTGGCTATTCACGGCGAAACCATGGTTGCAGAAATCAAAGATGGTGCAATTCACGAATACACAGTGACACCAGCTGACTTTGGTTTGAACGCTCACCCTCTTGAAGCTATCAAGGGTGGCGAGCCAGAAGAAAACAAAGCCATCACAACCAATATCCTGACGGGTAAAGGTACTGAAGCACAAGTTGGTGCAGTGGCTGTGAACGTTGCTCTGCTAATGCGTCTATTTGGTCACGAAGACCTAAAAGCCAATGCACAACAAGCCATTGATGCGATGAACTCTGGCAAAGCATACGAGCTTGTACAAAAGCTTGCCGCGCACGCCTAACGAACGACGAATTGAGACCAAGAACATGACACAGACTACCGAGAAACTGTCGACTCACATTTCAGTTAAAGAAGCTGAAATGGCGGAAGTATTAGCTAAAATCGTTCGTGATAAATACCAGTGGGTTGAAGCGCGTAAGCAAGCTCAGCCTCTTGACGAATTCAAAGCTACATTAACCAACTCAGACCGCAGTTTTTACGAAGCTCTGAGTGGCGAACAAACGGTTTTCATTACTGAGTGTAAAAAGGCATCACCATCGAAAGGTTTGATCCGTGACGACTTTGACTTGAACTACATTGCATCGGTTTATAACATCCACGCTAACGCAATTTCAGTTCTGACCGACGAGAAATACTTCCAAGGTGACTTTGAGTTTTTGCCAAAGGTTCGAAGTATCGCTAAGCAGCCAATCCTGTGTAAAGACTTCATGGTGGATACCTACCAAGTTTATCTCGCTCGTCACTACTCAGCAGATGCGATCTTGTTGATGCTGTCGGTGCTGAATGACGAAAAGTACCAAGCACTTGCTGAGGTTGCTCATTCACTGAACATGGGGGTGCTTACTGAAGTCAGCAACGAAGAAGAGCTGCACCGCGCAGTGGCTTTAAACGCTAAGGTTATCGGCATTAACAACCGTAACCTGCGTGACCTGTCGACGGATTTGAATCGTACAAAAGAGCTGGCCCCACCACTTCGTGAGCTTGCACCTAATGCAATCGTAATTTCAGAGTCTGGCATCTACACACACCAGCAAGTACGTGACCTTTCAACATTTGCCGATGGCTTCCTAATTGGTAGCTCTCTTATGGCAGAAAAGAACCTCGAACTGGCCGTTCGCAAAGTAACGCTTGGCGAAAACAAGGTATGTGGCTTAACTCACTCTGATGATGCCGCCAAAGCGTACCAAGCAGGCGCGGTATTCGGTGGTCTGATTTTCGTTGAAGCGTCTAAACGTCATGTGGATATTGAAGCGGCTCGTTTGACGATGAGCGGTGCACCTTTGAACTACGTCGGCGTGTTCCAAAATCACAGCGTTGCGGACGTAGCTCATACAGTTTCAGAGCTCGGTTTGTTCGCTGTACAACTGCACGGCGATGAGTCTCAAGCGTACGTTGATGAGCTAAAACAATCTCTGCCTGAAAGCGTTGAAATTTGGAAAGCTTATGGTGTTTCTTGCGATGCTGAGAGCGCGTTACCGGAATTACTGGAAAGCAAGGTGACTCGTCATCTGCTAGATACTAAAGTGGGCTCTCAAACAGGCGGTACTGGCCAAGCATTCGATTGGAGCCTGATCAACAACCAAAGTGCGATCATGTTAGCAGGTGGTCTAAACCCAGAAAATGCTAACCAAGCGGCTAAGTTAGGCTGCTTAGGATTAGATCTAAACTCTGGTGTTGAATCGGCACCAGGCAAAAAAGACGCAGACAAACTGCAACGCGCTTTTGAGGCGATTCGTAATTACTAGTCTGGGTTCTGAAAGGAAAAACCAGAACTAGAACTAGAAAGCGGAAACTAAAACATATTTGTGAGCTTTGCCTTTGCGAATCTCAAACAAGACTAAATGACTTGGGGTGAAGACACTCCAATAGAATTGAAGGAATAACACAATGGCTAAACTCGATGCCTACTTCGGTGAATACGGTGGTCAATATGTACCGCAGATCCTAGTGCCAGCACTAGACCAACTTGAACAAGCATTTATCGATGCACAAGCCGATCCTGAATTCCGCAGTGAATTCATGGCACTACTTCAAGAGTACGCAGGTCGTCCAACAGCGCTAACGCTGACTCGCAACCTAACTAAAGGTACAAAGACCAAACTTTACCTAAAACGTGAAGACCTACTTCACGGGGGGGCACACAAGACTAACCAGGTACTTGGTCAGGCTCTACTTGCTAAGCGTATGGGCAAAAATGAGATCATCGCTGAAACCGGTGCGGGCCAGCACGGTGTGGCAACGGCTCTTGCTTGTGCTCTATTAGGCCTGAAGTGTCGCGTTTACATGGGTGCTAAAGACGTTGAGCGTCAAAGCCCGAACGTGTTCCGTATGAAGCTAATGGGCGCAGAAGTTATCCCGGTTCATTCTGGTTCAGCAACACTGAAAGATGCGTGTAACGAAGCACTGCGTGACTGGTCTGCAACTTATGAAGATGCGCACTACCTGCTAGGTACTGCTGCGGGTCCTCACCCATTCCCAACCATCGTTCGTGACTTCCAACGTATGATTGGTGAAGAGACCAAGAACCAAATTCTTGCACGTGAAGGTCGCCTTCCTGATGCAGTTATCGCTTGTGTGGGTGGCGGTTCTAACGCTATCGGCATGTTCGCTGATTTCATCGAAGAAGAAAGCGTTCGCCTAATCGGTGTTGAACCAGCTGGTAAAGGTATTGATACCGACCAACACGGTGCGCCACTAAAACACGGCAAGACGGGCATCTTCTTTGGTATGAAAGCGCCACTAATGCAAGATGAGAACGGTCAAGTAGAAGAGTCTTACTCGGTGTCTGCAGGTCTAGATTTCCCTTCAGTTGGCCCACAGCACGCTCACCTAAATGCCATTGGCCGTGCGGAATACGACAACGTAACCGATGATGAAGCACTAGAAGCGTTCCAAGCAATTGCTCGCAACGAAGGTATTATCCCTGCTCTAGAATCATCTCACGCCGTTGCACACGCGTTGAAAATGGCTCAAGCGGAACCTGAAAAAGAGCAACTTCTGGTGGTTAACCTATCTGGCCGTGGTGATAAAGACATCTTCACTGTACATGACATTCTTGAAGCGAAAGGAGCACTATAATGGATCGCTATCAATCACTCTTCACTCGCTTAGCTGAAAAGAATCAAGGCGCATTTGTACCATTCGTAACAGTTGGCGATCCTAACGCTGAACAGTCTCTTAAGATCATGGAAACTTTGGTTGAAGCAGGTGCTGATGCCCTTGAACTTGGTATCCCATTCTCAGATCCACTGGCTGATGGTCCAACAATCCAAGGTGCGAACATTCGTGCGTTAGATTCTAAAGTAACGCCGGATGTCTGTTTTGATCTTATTGGTCAAATCCGCGCGAAATACCCAGAGCTACCAATCGGCCTACTGATGTACGCGAACTTGGTTTACGCTCGTGGTATCGAAAACTTCTACGAGCGTTGTGCTAATGCTGGTATCGATTCAGTATTGATTGCAGACGTACCAACCAACGAAAGTGGTGAGTTTGTTGCGGCAGCGAAGAAGTTTGGTGTTCACCCAATCTTTATTGCTCCGCCAACAGCGAGTGATGAGACGCTTGAGTCTGTTTCAGAACTAGGTGGTGGCTACACTTATCTTCTTTCTCGTGCTGGCGTAACAGGTGCAGAAACCAAAGCAAACATGCCAGTAACCGCACTGCTTGACCGTTTGAACAAATTCGACGCGCCACCAGCACTACTAGGTTTCGGTATCTCAGCTCCAGAGCAAGTAAAAGAAACTATTCAAGCAGGCGCTGCCGGCGCTATATCTGGCTCAGCGGTTGTGAAAATCATTGAAAACAACGTTGAACAACCAGAAGAAATGCTTAAAACACTGGCAGAGTTCGTTGCACCGATGAAAGCGGCAACACAGAAGTAATAGTTAGCATCTGCTAAACACTACGTTAAATTCAAAAGGCGCCACAAATGTGGCGCCTTTTTTATTACTGCTAAAAACCCTCGCTAATCATCGGATTTCATCGCTTTCTGATCGCCGCTTCATTGAGCGTCGCTTTTATTGGATCGGTGATTTTATCCACTAAATCGACAGGCATAGGAAATACGATGGTGGTGGTACGTTCATTCGCCACTGCGGTCAATGTCTGCATATAACGCAATTGGATGGCGTTTGGTGCTTCTCTCTCTTGACAACTGAGATGCTAGATAGACGTTTTATTTAAAGCGCAAAGGTAACATCTTGGTAATAAATCGATATCTTAAGCATAGTTCAGGCTAAATTTCATAACACACTTCCATTTAAAATCACTAAGAGCATAGCGAGCAAAAAAACGCACAAATGAAAACAAAATGTTAACAACACAACCTCAATACTTAAGGATAAGAAATATTCACAAAACACGACACATACTCACATTTATAAACCTGGCAAATATCATCACAAGAAAAAACAAAGGCAATCGATTGCCTGAGTATAAAAAAACACCAAACAACGGTAGGCCTACAATTTTTGGCGTAATTTCATCTCAGCTCATATTGATAAATGTAAAGGATACGTGTAAAACTCTTCGCGAAATATTTATCCAATAGTACATCGTACATTGGTGAGTAGTTCTGGGGATTTTATATTTAGTAGCACAGAGGTTATGGAAGTGTTAAAAGAAAAGAGTTTACTAAGCAACATTGGCGTTCAAGTCGTTATTGCAATGTTCATCGGTACCCTAGTTGGTGCGATGATGGGCGACAGCGCAACAATGTTCGCTCCACTGGGTGCTATCTTCATCAACTTGATCAAGATGCTGGTTATCCCTCTAGTTGCGGTTGCCCTAATCTCAGGTGCAGCAGGCCTAGGTAATAGCTCATCTGCTGGTAAGGTTGGTATTACAACCCTAGGTTACTTCGCACTAACGTCTGCTCTTGCTGTAGCGCTAGCGCTTGTAATGGGTGAAGTATTCGAACCAGGTCGTGGCATCGATGTTTCTGGCGTAGAAGGCATGTTCTCTTCTGAGTACGCTGCGAAAGGCGAACTGCCAACGTTCTGGGCAACCATCACCGGCATGATCCCTACCAACGTTTTCCAATCATTGAACGAAGCAAACATTCTTCAAATCCTAGTTTTCTGCTTGTTCTTTGGTATTGCGCTGTCTAAGCAAGCGAAAGAAAAACGTGATCCTATCATCAATGGCGTAAATGCGATTGTTGACGCGATGGTTTGGATGATTAACAAGGTAATGATCATCGCTCCACTTGGTGTATTTGGTCTAATGGCTGAAGCAGTAGGTACATTTGGTTTTGGCGCACTAATGGTTGTGTTCAAACTGTTTGTTGTTTACATCGCCGCTATCCTGATTTTCGGCTTTGTGGCTTACCCGCTAATGATTCAAATCTTCACTAAGACTTCAGCTAAGAAGTTCCTAGTTGCAATGAAGAAGCCTCAAGCGGTTGCTCTTTCAACAGCATCTTCAATGGCTACACTGCCTGTAACCATGGACACTGTAGAAAACGAGCTAGGTGTACGTAACTCTACGGCTTCGTTCGTTCTACCGCTCGGTGCAACGATCAATATGTCGGGTAACGCGATTTACTACGGCCTAGTGGCTATTTTCTTCGCACAGCTATTCAACATCGACCTGTCTATGGGTGCTTACATTGCTATCATCGTAACATCAACATTCGGCGCAGTAGGTCAAGCAGGTGTTCCTGGTCCTTCTTTCCTAGTTGTTGCCGTTCTTCTGGCGGCTGGTATCCCTATCGAAGGTCTACCTCTGTTGTTCGCTCTAGACCGTATCTTCGACATGATTCGTACAGCACTGAACATCACTGGTGATGCAGCATGTGCAGTTATCGTTGACTCTCTAATTGAAGGCGACACGAAAGAAGCTGAGCTACAAAAGCAACAAGCATAAATTTCGATTACATCGGAAAACAAAGAGCCACTCTATGAGTGGCTCTTTACGTTTTAAGATAAGGTCATTGCTGAGCTAAATTCACAGGCTTGAGCCTTTTTGATGCTCTAAACACCTCAGTAAACGTAGCTATTTTCTTTCTTAAACAAGCTTGCGATAACTTCTTGGTACTGCATCAAGTTAAATGTCGATCTCTCAGAGTTGTACTTTTGCTGTCTAGTCTCTAAATAAGGCTGAGAAACCAGTGAACTTACCAACATCTGATAATAATGAAAGTTGGATTCGTTACAGCCATCAACTAAATAAAGGAGGTTTTCAAGAGTTTTGTGATAGATGAAACCGAACTTAGATTCTTTTAACCTTTGCACATTGTCGTGATTAAAAGAGTTACCACCAAGAGTGAATAATAAAAATATATTTGGCGCACCTTCCCAAAACTCAATAAGCTCTGAGATTAACTGTTGTAGCTGTATCCCTTCCACTCTTTGATATTTTGAAAACTGTTCCTTAAATCGATTTGTATGCTCTTCAATGAGTTGGTCAAAAAGCTGTTCTTTATTATTGAAGTAATAAAGAATTAAAGCAGGACTTACCCCTGCATATTTGGCAATAGAGCGAATTGATACTTTATTGTAAGGCTGAGAAATAAATAACTTTTCTGCTGCACTTAATATTTCTTCTCTTTTTTCTGTTGGCATCAGATTGTATCCCGCCCGCTTGTTTACATTTACCACACATTTTATAACTCTAAGAAACAATCTCAATATGAAAAAACACACATTTAATACACCGTTAGATAATCAAAACTTAGAAATCTAAACTTAAAAATCTAAAATTAATGTGTTTTTAAATAGTATAATTAAAATCAAACTGAATAATTGTCTTAAGAAACAATAGCATATAACTAAGCAATATCACGTAAGGGTTTTGTAAGGCTAACTATCTTAAATGTAAGGGTTTAGTAAGACCAGCCACCTTAAATGTAAGAGAGATCAACTTAGACGTAAGCCAATGTAAGAGTAGCGCTCACATTTGAGCGCCACATATAAAATTAAAGCTTTAAAATCACTTTAACTGTACTATCAACTAAAGATTCGTCGATATAAGCAATCGTATTTGTCGAGCTAGCAACCATGTCTTTTGCTAGGCTCTCCTGGCCAACAGCCTTAGGTGGCTGACCTTTACCCGTAAATACGCGCTTTGCCCAATATGCTTGCAACTGCGCTTCGGTTTTTTGAGTGATAGCTTGGTGAAATTCACCTTTCTTTGGGTGTCCGTCTTCCAAATCAACCGCTTCAATTTGTAGTGACTTGGCTTTTCCTAAGTACAACTTCTTAACCGTTGAAGCATCAAGCTCAGACATAGCAGGGTTACCAACTACAACTAGGCCAGCGAATGCGTTCATGCTACTAAGAAGAGCAGCGACTACTAATGTTTTTTTCAACATGATTTTCTTCCTTAAAATACCGCATCAACTTTTAAAGTGTACAAAACGTTATCTTCGTTCTTATATTCCGACGCTACACCACCATTAGTTGAACCAAAGCCAGTTAGGTAACTAATATCACCTTTTAGCGCAATATTCGGTAGGAAGTCCCAACGAGCACCAATACTGTATGTTGTGCGCTGTGTGTTTAGCTTGTCAGCCAATGCTTTTGCTGAACCGTATGCGTATTTCGCAGACGCACTGGTTGGGTTTTGAAGTACATTTGCAAGCTGACGGTTAGCTTCTGCATTTCGCTCGTTATCGTCCTGCGTTTTCACGTGTGACACGGTAACGTAAGGCGTTACTTCATCTAGACGGTATGCTGCAGTTAAGTAAGCTGAGTCCACATCGTAAAGGAATCCTTCAACGGTTGTGCGTGTCATTTCTGAAACAAGCATTAAGTTGCCGTTTTCGTATCGACCACCCACACCATAAAACTTCGCTTTATCGTCATCAAACGTCGTATTCAATACTTCATTGTTGCCCACATTCCAGTTAGTCGCAGAACTGACCACAGTCTGGGCATACACAGCACGAAGCGTCCAAATATCATCAGTCCAGTTGACAACACCACCAGTAATATCATCAAACTGAGTATCAGCTTTGTAGGTGTTTCTTGAACCCGAAAGCTTCTGTGAACCAGCAAAGCCTTGGAACGATAGCATGCTGTCATCCAGTTCTACATCATAAATGAAGTCGACACCCGTTAGAGAGGTCAGCACCACTGAACCGTACACTTCATTAGGTACTCGTACCCCAACTTGTGCGTAGCCCACTTCTAGATAATCAGAGTACATGAACAGTGGTAAACGTAATTTACCACCACGAACCGTTAAGTTCGGCGTAAACTTGTGGCTTAAGAATGCCCACTCAATATCTGGAGACCAGTTCTCTTTTTTATTACCACGAGCAACCATTTGAACAACGGCTGAAGTCGACGCATTAACTTCGAACTCACCTTGTAAACCAAACAAAGAACCTTCATCAAAACGTACTTTATTCTCCGAATTCATGAAGCCATGGTTTTGATTACCTAGTTGCATGTTCAAAGATGCGAAACCATTAAAACTAAATTTATCAGCAATTGAGTTTTGCTCTTTCGCTTCAAGGATAGCGACCTTTTTCTCTAGCTCGGCCAATTTTTGCTCATCTGAAGCATGTGCAGCAAACGATGCTGCAAGCGCCACTGCTACAGGCAATAAGCGAAATGGGGAGTTAGTCATTATTGTTCTCCGTTATACTTTGAATTGTGATGTTGATTTACTCAGCTCTGTCACGATGCCACTCAACTGGTGGCTCAGAGCTTCTAGTTGATCGGTAGACTGAGAAACTTGTTGAGAGCACTGTCGAAAATCATCCATATGGGTATGAATTTGTTTTGAAGCGCGGGCTTGATGCTCTGTCGTACTCGCTATCTGACGGTTCAACTCAGTAATTTCTTCGACCTGTCCGCTAATTTCTAATAGGTAATCACCGGCGTTTTGTGCATCCTCAACCGCTTGAGAAGAGCTTGCGAGACCTTGGTCCATCGCACCTACCGCTGCATTTGAACCCGACATTAGCTCACCGAGTAAGGCATTAATCTCAGTTGCTGATTGTTGAGTGTTATTGGCGAGCACACGTACCTCATCAGAAACGACTGCGAAGCCGCGCCCGTGCTCTCCTGCTCGAGCTGCTTCAATCGCCGCGTTTAGGGCCAATAGATTGGTTTGCTCAGCAACGCTTTGAATCGTGCTTAAAATTGAGCCAACATTGCTCGCATTTTTGTCCAGTTCTTTCAATTTGCTTGCGGTATCACGAATATTGCTCGCCAGTTCTTCTATCTCTTGGCTTGTTTTCAGCACTACTTGAGTACCCGTTTGAGCACTGGTATTGGCCTTTTGAGCTTGGGAGTCTGCATGTGATGCAAAACCAACGACTTGTTCAATCAAAGCGATGATGTTGTTGACGGCGTCAGTCACTTCTTCGATGTGACCACGCTGGGTGCTGTTCAAGGCTAAGGTTTGATTGGACTCAGTACGGATTTTGTCGCTCACAACCTCAAGCTCTTGCCCAATGCTTAACGTGCTTGCAATGATCCCTTGAAGCTTCTCAATGAACTGATTAACGCTTTGTACTAAGGTTGCTATTTCATCTTTGCCGGAATAATCGATGCGAACGGTTAAATCACCATCACCCGTTGCGATTGCCTGCATTTTCTCAGTGACAAGCAGGATTGAACTGATGACAGATTTGAAAATCGCATAGCCCACCATAAAAACAGACAAGACAAAGAAAACGCCAAGCCAGATTGACTGCTGAGCAGCATCGTTTGCGGCATTCTCTGAATGCAATATGGTGCTTACTACATTTTTACTCGCTGATGAGCGAAGCGTTTCACTTGTCGCAAGTAACGAATTATATTCAGCAGTGAGCGAACTCGATCTTGCTGTCAAATTCTCGAAGGAGTCATTCAGGTTAATAAAATCTAGACTTAATGCGTACGCGGAATCCGTGTACTTTTTTAGCGAGCTTGACAGTTTGTTGAATGCTTGCGCCTGTGAAGGTAAAACATTGGCCCCTTTATTTGCTTCAGCTTGAAGTTCAGAGGATATTTGGCGCGCATAGTCGAGAGCCTGCTCATCTTCCATGATTACAGCAGCTTCGAACTGCTGTTGAACATTGGGCAGCAGCGAGTGAATTTTAGTGGCGTGCTCTAATGCAGGGTAATAACTTAATTCTAACTGAGTTAGTCTTTGGCTATTATCGCGGTGAATAAAAACATTAATGGTTATTATCGCCGCTAAACTGAGCGAGATAATAGATAAAAGAACGACGAATTGTACTTTTATATTGATATAACGAGACAGTAGCATAAGGTTCTATTGAATTAGCGCAAATTGATAATAATGTTACCGCCAATTCACTTTTATCGGTGAACACATTCACTAAACAGACATCACTTTATGTTTAAATGGCTCCCCTATTATCTCTACGCCAGTAAATTGAATTCGGTTATTTTCTTTTCCCAGCTATTTTTCCACTCAGGCAGTTGATCTGCTGGCATCGGACGTGCAATAAAATACCCTTGAGCCAATGTGTCTTTATTACTTATTGAACGTATATCTTTCCAAATTGATATATCTTCAATGCCCTCTGCTACAGTCGTTAGATCCAATAATTTAGCGAGATAAAGTGAAGCTCTCACAATTGCTCGACTCGAGCGGCTTTGCTGGATGTTTTTAACGAAGTCGATATCCAGTTTCAATGCAGAGAATGGCAGATCCTCGAGTTGTTTCAGTGAAGAGTAACCCGTTCCGAAATCGTCAATCGCGAGTGGGATACCACGCATACATATTCTTGTTGTAGAAGCTAAAGCAAGCGCAACACTTTCAACTAGGTCGGACTCCGTTAACTCAAGCTTGATCTGCTCAACATCTAATCTACCGTTATCGATAAGCTTAAAGATATGATCGACAATTTCACCGTCGATCATATCTTTCGCTGTTAAGTTCAAAACAAACCTGCGGCTGCATAGGAAGCGTTGATCGTTAATCGCTTGCTCAAGTAACTGCTTCAATACATCCAGCATGAACCCTGAATCAATGAGACGCGTCAAAAAGAAAAATGGACTAAGGACACCATAGTGGGGATGCTGCCAACGAATCAAAGATTCACTCTCCTTCCATTCTCCGCTGTGAATACAGACGATAGGTTGATAGTGCAGAACCATCTCTTGGTTCTCGACTGCCTTTACGATGTCCTCATCAGTGATCACGATATCTCGATTTGAACTTGAAGCCGACTCTGGTTTTTTAGTATCCCTACTTACCAACTCTAGTAACCGGGAACGATCAATCGGCTTTTCTAATACACCCAATAAATTGAGATTAAATGCCTTACACATTTTACTAGCTGCATCGAGCACGGTTTGGTTTTCAGCACTCGTTATGATGACATTACCCTTGAAGTTCAAATTAGCTAACCGTTTTAGCAATTCGATCCCATCGATCATTGGCATATTGAGGTCACACAAGATTAGGTCGACCGAAGACTGTTCAATGTGGTCTAACGCCTTACACCCGCACTCGAAAGAATGAACCATACCGACACTTAAGCTGTTCAATACCATGGTCATGACATTCAACTGAAAGGGGTGGTCTTCAATTACAATAATATTTTGATCCATAGTGTTCCCTCAGCCTATTGAGCATACGTCGTGTAGAAGCTTTGTAACTTCTGCGTTTGTCGCTCCACTTCATGGAAACACTCTAAGTATCCACCTCCATGGTTTGCAGAGGCGTCCTCTAGCTGTTGCAGTTGGTCAGCCATCTCAGTACTGCCAACCATCTTCGCTGCACCTTTCATTTTATGGGCAACTTGTTTGATCTCATCGAGGCTCTCGCTCTCACATGCAGCGAGTAACAAAGGCAAGTCTGAGCAGTGACTCTGAATAAAATCCTTTATGATCTGCTCGATGAGGTCCTGATCTCCAAATAATTCCATCAGGTTTTGAATATCAATGGGTGCAAGGCTAGGTTCGACGCTCGCATCGTTAGCCGCTAACGGGCTAACAGCCGGTGTACCTTTCATAAGATGCTTATTGATCGTGTCACCAATCACTTTGAGCTTGGTAGGCTTAGACAAAAAGTCATCCATGCCAATCTCAAAACATTTGTCATTTTCACCCTTAACAGCGTTTGCTGTCAGTGCAATGATAGGCAATCTAGGTATATTGTGACTTTGCTCTTTCGAACGAATCTGTTTCGTTAGCTCATAGCCATCCACCTCAGGCATATGACAGTCTGTTATAAGTAAGCCATAGTCTTGCTTATCGAGCGCCGCTAGCGCTTCTCTACCGTTATCTACCATATCGGCATGAAAACCTAGCTGCTCGATCTGCTTAATAATGATCTGTTGGTTGATCGGGTGATCTTCCGCAATCAATATCAGCCTATCATTTTCCATCGCCGATTCGCGTGATTCGTTGCTTAATCGTAAGTTGTTTTCTTCCTTTACGACTTCTTCGACAAAGGTTGGATTATTGCTTAAGCAGTGTCTTAGCTGTGAAGGCAGTAATGGGTTCGCCGATAAATTCCAACCTAACTTACAAGGTGCAGGTGAAAGCATTCCATGTTCGCTTAGACAAATAAAATTCACGCTCTCGTCAGGAGAATCAATACTCTGAGCAAGCTCATGAGGGATGAACACAAAGCCAGGCTCAATGGTCTCTACCCAATGCGCTAACTCTTTCGAAGTTTGCACGCTCTTTGCAATCACCTTAATCCCCCAAGATGTCAGGTAACTCTCCAACTCTTGATGCTGCATGAAGGTTTTGGTGAGCAAAGCGACTTTACCTGTCATATCTTGATACTGGTTATCATCAAGTGATGTCAGAGGTACTGAGATAGTAAATGTTGAACCTAAGTTCACCTTACTTGTCACGTTCAGTGTCCCGCCCATTTGCTCTATCAATTGCTTTGAGATAGTCAACCCAAGGCCCGAGCCACCATACTTTCTCGTAGTGCCTTCATCGGCCTGCACAAAAGGTCTAAATAAATTTCGGATATGATCTTCGCTAATGCCGATTCCGCTATCGAAAACCTCAAAACTGACTTGTTGTTGGCCATCGTTTTGACAGACTAACTTCGTCGTTAAACCAACAGTTCCATGCTCAGTAAATTTAATCGCATTGCTCAACAGGTTGTTCAGTACTTGGCCAAGGCGGATGTCGTCCATCAAAACCGAGTCTTTTAATTCAGGGTCTAGCCAGAACTTGAACTGCAAGCCTTTGGCATGCGCCTGCCTTGCCTGCAGTTGAGTTACCCTAAGAGTCAAGGTATCTAGACTTGCAGGCTGGTAATCCAAAGTCAGCTTACCTGCCTCAATTTTAGAGAAATCAAGAATGTCGTTAACGATGTGCAATAAGTTATTAGCGGACTGGCTTAACGTGGTATGAATCTTTTGTACTTCATGACCCACTTCATATTGCTCGGAAAGCTCTAACAAACTCACAATGCCACCAAGAGGCGTGCGGATCTCATGACTCATGTTGGCTAGAAATCTCGATTTTGCCTCGGTAGCAGCAATCGCACTCTGCCTTGCCTGAGTGAGCTCTTCTTGCTGCTGCTTTAGCTCAGTAATATCCGTCAGTACAGAGTCCCACTCGTAGTAATCACCACGATCGGATATTTTGCTTTGTAGGTTAAGCCAGCGATTCTGGTTCTCGATATTGACGCCAATATCCAGACTCAATTTTCCGTCATTATTGCCACAACGTATTTTTCGAATCAGAGTACGGCGATCTTTCGCATTTAACGGCGCAAAGAAGCTCGTTGGAGAACGACGTAATTGAGATGGCGTAAGCCCAAGAAGTTCTTCTATTCCATTACTGATAAATACGAACTCGATATCGTGTAAGCTTCGCTTAGGCTGGATGTGTTGTATAACCGCGCCGTGTAAATTGTTCGCGAGTTGTTGGACACGGTCATCTGCACTTTTAGCGATTTTTTTCGCTTCATACAATTCAGTCAAATCATCGAGAATCGTTACTGAACCTTCGATATTTCCATTGGAAATGTACGGGCACTTCCAGTATGCGTAATGCTTACTGCCAAATGGCGAGACCACCTCTTTTTCCAAACGAGGCAAAACATTCCCTTTGTGGATCATGGTGTCTTCGTCTGGATTATTAATGATTGCTTCTTCTATTAAATCAAAATCCTTAAGTGCCCTAGCCACACTGTTGAAACTCACAAGTTGGTTATCTAGATCACGTACCACAATTGGAAATGGCATTGCGTTAAGTAGTGAACGCTCGAACTCGACTTGATGCTTCAACGCAGACTCAGCACGCTTACGGTCCTCAACCTCACGGCTTAATTTCCAGCTCCATGCCATGATCGCCATGATAAGAACGGATGCGACAGAAATAAGAATGGCAGCCCCCAGAATCACATCTTTAGTGTCAACTCCAGATTCGTAAGAAACATCTAACCAATTCTTTTTAATTTGCTGGAATTTATGATTTGGAATCGCAAACAGCGCTTTATTGATGATGTTTCCTAATATCTCTTGATCAGCTTCCACGCTGTAAGCTATAGGAACATCATTGTCTTTAGAAAGCAGGCTAATTACTCGCAAGTACCCTGAATACTGCCCTTGAAGAAGCGGTGATGCTAGATACAAAGAGAGCATTGCAGAGTCAACTTGCCCTTTATCAACCGCCTCTAATACTTGCTCAACCGAGTCATACTTTTTTATTGGGCAAGCTTCGCAGTAACGCTGGGCTAATTGGGAGCCAACGCTATCGTCAGTAGTACCGATAATAGCGTTCTGAGCAAGCTCACCAAACACATCGACCTTGTTACTATCGCTTTTACCAATCAGCGCCCACGGCTCAACCATAAAAGGTTTTGAGTAAAGGTGACGATCGTCCACACCAGCAAAAGGAGTCGCTTTAGTATGGATCAGGGGTAGAGAAACCGTATGTAAGTCGTTCCCTTCGATACCGAAGTCATTTTCAAAAATGAAATTTAGACCAGTAAGTCGAGAGATCTCATTCAAGATATCAATAGAGATACCATCAGGCTGTCCTTCACTGTTCACAAATGAAATCGGCTTTGAATCACGAATGTACGACACATAGATATTGGGGTTCAGTGATAGGTATTGCTGCTCTTTTTCCGTCAATAACAACTTATTTTTGCTAACAACCAGTAATAGACGCCTTTGTATTTCGTTTAACCATTTCTTATGGACATTAACGATTTGATTAGGCTTATCTTGATTAATTGAAGTATTGATGATGTTCAATAGCTTCCTATTTTCAGGAGTATCAAGAAGAGCAATAACGTAGTTATTCCGAGGCAAGCCATCATGTAAATTTACAGACAGCGATGCATCGTAGGGGCTATTCATCAGCTTACTATGTAACAACACGCCATCATCAACAACTGCGAGAACTTTCTCACGTGCAACAGCGGCTATCGCATTCTGATATGATGAGTATGATTCAAATGAAGAAAACGGAAGTAAGGACTTCACAGACGATGCATTGCTCGAGTTTTCAAAGTATGCAAGCTTGCGCCCTTTCATGAGCAAATGACTCTCGATAGGTTCGCTGCTCAAACTGATCATTCGGCTCGATAAAATCGGTTTCGAGTAGATAACGCCACCACTTGAAACATTTTGTTCTGCCGTGATGATGGCGTCCACGTCACCCGTATTTAGCATATTGTTGAGTTCAGACGGTGACTGGTAACCAACAAACTCTACACCATCAAGTCCATCTTTCACGTAGAAATCAACTAAGTCCGGCAATAAACCCGAAACCTCTCCTTGTTGTGATTGAGCATAAGGAGCAAAATCTGAGATTTGAATTCCCACTTGAATTGATTCATCAGCTTGTGCTTTGTGTGATGCGAAAAACACCAATGTAATCAATGAAAATAACTGGAAGAAAAAGATACGGTACATGATAAACCTGACGTTATAGCAGCAGCGTACTTTATAACGTCAACTTAACAACCATTCAGCAAGTAGCGTTAAACAAAATATTGATACTGTTTAATAAGCTAACCTCTCACTCATGCAGTAAGAGTTTTCGCATGCTGATATAATACATCCGTCTACTTTCGGCAGTTTCTCAAATTGAAACTCTTTAGCTTACGCATGAACCCAATCTCAATTGGCTAATCACCAAGACTAATACCAAAAAAATAAACGCTTTTCGATATGGGAACGAATAAGTTTGACTCAACAACAGCACATTCATTCTCAAATTGAAGGCGAAAATTGCCTCTCAAAATAAAACTATTACTCAGCAGCCACGTATTGTCGCTTTGAGAACAGAGAACGCAGATATTTAACTAATTGAAAAAGTGATTATTTCAATTTGGCACGGGAAATGTTCCGGAAAACTAGACAAAATGGCATTAGATTTGCCTATCATAGATAACCCAACCAATATACAGCAGGTTGCACTAATTATTATCACTGCCGCTTGTCACGGAGGTTAGGCTATGACCTTACAAAGACATACATATTACAGCTTAATTCATCATGGAATTAAAACCCTATTAATGGACAGAGTTGGCCACTTTACTGAGCGCGAATATCATGAGTATCTTGACCTTACGACAGGAAAATCAACCTGTTTCGCGATGAGTGAACAAGAATTAGAAAACACCTTAGATAACCTTAAAAGTGAAGGCTATCTAGAAGACATCAAAAAGCCAATTTCTAGATACTAAACAACGCCAACCCGTTGAATTGCGCCTTAACAACGTCGGTATAGTACCTAATTGTCTTGGGCTATTTAGCATCGAGGCAATTTTGGTTAGACTGTCGGTAATTCAACTAACCGGATATTCAGTCCACATGAAACAGATTCTTGATTTCATCCCTCTCATCATTTTCTTCGCGCTCTACAAGATGTACGACATCTATACGGCTACCGGGGCATTGATTGTCGCTTCTGCACTTCAAATCGTTTTGACGTACTTCATCTACAAAAAAGTAGAAAAAATGCAAGTGATAACGTTTCTGATGGTCGCGGTATTTGGTGGAATGACCATATTCTTGCACGACGACAACTTCATTAAATGGAAAGTCACTATCGTTTATGCATTATTTGCTATTGGCCTAATCGCAAGCCACCTAATGGGGAAACCTGCTATTAAAGGCATGTTGGGCAAAGAGATTACACTTCCGGATGCGGTATGGGGCAAAATCAACTGGGCATGGACATTCTTCTTCACTCTTTGCGCAGTCATCAACGTATATGTTGCTTTTAACCTACCATTAGATGTGTGGGTTAACTTCAAGGTGTTTGGCCTGCTAATAGCAACATTACTATTTACGCTGCTTACTGGCGTCTACATCTATAAGCATTTACCAAAAGAACAACGACAAAAAGAGCAGCAAGAACTCACTGATAAAAATACTGACGAGAAGTAACCCAAAGGGGTGAGTCCTCATTCCGTTTTTGTTACAATTCTTATCAATATGCTATACCTAGCGGCCAATGATACTCGTGTTCATTGGCCGTTGGCTTTTTTTGTTGCGGAAACTGGTCAAAATAAAGCCTATTATTTAATGTAAATCGCACTAAATTATTGGCTATCTGATCTCTGTTGTTCATTGCGCTCGTTTGCAAATGCGCTTCACCAACCAACACTTATGTTTTTATTTAGATAATCAATACCACCAAGAGTACAACAATGACGATTCAATCAACTTTGAACCCAATTGGTTCCCTACTTCTTCGCACATTAGCGATGCCTTCTGATACCAATGCAGCAGGTCAAATCTTCGGTGGTTGGATAATGTCTCAGCTCGACCTGGCCGGCGGCATCTTGGCCAAAGAGATCTCTAACGGCAAGATAGTTACCGTGTCAGTATCGAGTATTGAATTCAAGCAACCCGTATCCGTTGGTGACGTGGTATGTGTTTATGGCGATTGCACTAAGATCGGTCGTAGCTCGATGAATATCGACTTGGAAGTATGGGTGAAACCGGTTCTGGATCACGGCATTGGCGACCGCTACAAGGTATGTGGTGCAACATTCAACTATGTAGCCGTTGATGAAAGTGGCAAGCCTCGAACCATTAAAAAATAAGCCAGCTTGCTTCGGGAATGGTCTTTAGTCTCAACCAGTGAAACCACTAAAGACCATACAAGTCTCGCACCAATTCACAATTTCTTATCATTAGCTCTTCCAATACCAATTAGTTCGCGTAAATTAGCAAGATAGCTATTTTATAATCTCCTAAATTCAGTGAAGTAAAATAAGGATATGCCAATATGTGGTACGTGATTTTCTCTCAAGATGTCGAAAATTCATTAGAAAAACGCCTCAGTGTTCGCCCACAACACCTAGAGCGCCTACAAACACTTCACGATGAAGGCCGCCTATTAACAGCGGGCCCAATGCCAGAGATTGATTCAGATAACCCTGGCGAAGCTGGTTTCACAGGTTCAACGGTAATCGCTGAGTTTAACTCTTTAGAAGACGCACAGGCATGGGCAGACGCAGACCCGTACATTGACGCAGGCGTCTACCAAAATGTCATCGTAAAACCATTCAAGAAAGTATTTTAACGTGAAAAAATGGATTATTAGCTCACTGGCGGCTTTTCTGCTTGCAGGCTGTGCTTCAAGTGAGCAAGACCAACAAAGACAACTCGAGATGATGGCGCAGCACCGTGCTGGCGTATTATCTGCTGGCCTGCCGATTGAGTATGGCCCACTATCAGTTATGCGAGTTATGGCGAAAAACACCGTGATAGAAATCATGATGATTTACAACCAAGATGCTGAAGGTGCTAAGCCTTTAAACCAAGTTGTCGATATGAGTGTGAATAGCTACTGCACTAACTCAGAGGTAAGAGCAAACCTAGATATGGGCTTGGCTTACAACATCAAGATTCGTAACACACGCGGACAACTGATGGTCGAGAAGCTTATCAGCAAGGATACGTGTCAGACCGACAGCTAGATTCGAGATTCGAGATTCGAGATTCGAACAAATATGAACGATAAAGCCTCGCAGTAGCGAGGCTTTTTGTTGTGAGTCATCTAGCTCTTGTGATTGTTAAGCTTCTTCAGACTCCCACTTTTTACGCAACTCCTTAGTCGCGGAAACTAGGTTAGTCAGTGCTGTTTCTACGCAATTGCGAGTCTTTAGGCCGCACCTGAGGTTACCTATCAGCGTTTTGCCGGGATCTTCTCAGCTGCTTTCTTAAACAGACCAATAGTCCACTCTTGTGATGGAATGTTTGGCGAGTGAATATCGTAAACACCTGGGCCAATCGCATTCGGGTAGTTGAATTATTCAAAAGCTTTAAGCAGTTCCATGTTCGAACGAGACGTCTCAATAGTAATCACATCAGCATCTAATGCGGCCACAGAATCAATGATTTCGTTGAACTCGCTGTAAAACATATGTGTTAATTTGAGTTCGCGTTTTTCTCCGATACGTGGGTAGCCAAGAATATGCGTTGTTGTCGTCATCAACCTATTCCTTATTCAATAATGATTAAGGACTTTTGAAAATTGCGCTTTTCAAAAAGGCATCTAGATGGCTAAACCACCTACCGAATCAGCTCGACCAACTACGTCCAAATATTCATCATCAAGCAACCTGAGGTTAATTTAACTAAATCCATCTGGACATCTAGACGTTTACAATTGGTAAAAAACCCCGTAGGGTGATTATTAAGAAATATTGAATTGGCTTAGGGAATATGAGGAATACTCATGATAGAGCTTAAACATCTGCGAACATTGACGACCTTAAGAGACAGCGGTTCACTCACCGCCACAGCGACCTCTCTGCACCTGACTCAGTCGGCGCTCTCTCATCAATTGAAGGATCTAGAGACACGTATTGGTGGGCAGTTGTTCCTGCGCAAAACTCGGCCTGTAAAGTTCACCTCAGAGGGTGAGATCTTGCTAAAACTCGCTGATGAGATTCAGCCAAGAATCGCTAAAGCAGAGAATGAACTCGCGAGTCTGAAAGAAGACGTGAATGGTCGCCTGCATATGGCGATCGAGTGTCACTCATGTTTTCAATGGTTAATGCCTGCTCTGAAGGAATATCAAGTTGCTTGGCCAAGCGTAACTCTTGATTTCTCATCCGGCTTTGGCTTTGAACCCTTACCTGCGTTAATGGCTGGCGAGTTAGATCTGGTGATCACCTCAGATATTCAGCCTCGCTCTGAGATCCACTACGAACCACTTTTCGATTTCGAGATGCGATTGATCACTGCAATTAACTCACCTTTGGCTGAGAAGCCAAGCATTGATCCACAAGATCTTAGCGATCTCACAATGCTCTCGTACCCGGTTCAAAAACAACGTTTAGATGTGGTGAAACACTTCTTGCAACCTGCAGGTATTGAACCTAAGAAATGGAAGCAAGCAGACAACACCTTGATGTTAGTGCAAATGGTATCAGCCGGGTTAGGAGTTGCAGCCTTACCAAACTGGGCAATCAGTGAGTTTTCAAGACAGGGGTTGATTGCTAATAAACCCCTGGGTAAAGGGCTTTCAAGAAGACTATTCGCTGCGGTGAGAAATTCAGAGAAAGACAAGCGTTACCTGCAAGCATTCTTCAGCACAGCAAGGCAGCAGAGTAAGAGCCACCTAGATGGGATTGAAGTCGTTTAGTCATATAGGTTGTTAGATCAACAAGACGTACAAAAACAAAAAAGTCACAGATTACCTGTGACTTTTTAGATTCCGCAGCATTGGTTTCGCGATACCTGTTCATTCACGAAACATAGATTACCTTGCATATGACTTAAATTGGTTCGTCAGTGGATCGTATTGATAGCCGAGCATGTCTAGCTTACCTACGACACTTTCTGTATCCATTTCATACATGCTAATCAGTTCTTCAAAACTGTCGCATTCTAAGCGCAGTTTTTCATTCACTATTCCCAGCAAGATAATACTATCTAGGCTTTTGACGTTACTTAAATCCATCTCGTACTCCTTACGAACACTCTGACTAGAATTAAGTTTAGAACGCTTAATCGCCCCACGCTAAAAAACAGATCACACTTCTTAACTCACAGAAATGCTTACAGCGCCCAAACTGGTGTTAGGCCAACGACAGCGACTAACAACATTAGTAATGACACCGTAAGTTGAACCTTCTCTGGCGTTTTAACAAACAGTAGATGCCAACACCACACCACGATTGAAGAGATAAGTAGTGCGAAGCTAAACAACAATGCTGAGATAACAAGTTCTAACTGAGCTTCAGAAAGAGAGTAAACGTTCACAACCGTCGCGAGTACTACCAGCATTCCTGTTAATACACCTACAACCGGCAAAAGACGGTGAAATGCTTGCAAACGCGTTCTTGCGATAGTCAGCAGTAGATGAGCAAACGCCGCACCAAGCAAAACCACCAGCAATAATGTTGCAATAATACCGACCACCGTTGGTTGCTCAAATGCTTGGATAGCAACATAAGAAAGCGCCAAACCACACGCTAAATACATCACCCAAATCGGGCCCGAATCACGTGTTTTCTTAGTCTGAACTTGAGAATAAAAATAAAAGATTGCGAACACGACAAGAAACGCCTCGACCTTGACTGAAGCCACGGCCAGCCAAAGTACGCCAATCACTGGTAGCATTTTGTGGATACGACCACGTTGCCCTGGGCAAATATCACCCTTTACCAGAATCAGGGTTAAGATCAGTTGAGCTCCCAATAACATTGGAGCAAATTGCAGTAATAATGTTTCGACCATTGTGGATCTACTTATCTAGACTTATTTTCGCGAATAATATCAAAAACTGCTGCGAACACTAATCAAAATCACAAATTAGCGACGTTATTCAAGGCTTCAACTATGCTGTTGTTTGGCTCTTTTGTCGTTTTTATCAGCAAAATGACGAAAGACATCAAAATTAACAGGGGCATGTTCTTCTGGCTAGTCAGGGCGCATGCCGCTATAATTCCCGCCTCAAAAATCAGAGGTCGAAATATGTACAGCGATATCACTCCTATTCACGAACACAAAAAATACTGGGCCGAGTGCTACGGAACTGCACCCTTTTTGCCTACCAGTAGAAAGGAGATGGATGCTCTTGGATGGGATAGCTGTGACATTATTATTGTAACTGGTGACGCTTATGTTGATCACCCTAGCTTTGGTATGGCTATCATCGGCCGTCTTCTTGAGGCTCAAGGCTTCCGCGTGGGCATCATCGCTCAACCAAAGTGGGACAATAAAAATGCCTTCATGAAACTAGGTAAACCTAACCTATTCTTCGGCATCACTGCTGGTAACATGGACTCCATGATCAACCGCTACACCTCTGATCGCAAATTACGTCACGATGATGCATACACACCAAATAACGAAGGTGGTAAGCGTCCTGATCGTGCAACTTTGGTGTACTCTCAGCGTTGTCGTGAAGCCTACAAAGGCACACCAATCGTATTGGGTGGTATCGAAGCGAGCTTGCGTCGTGTAGCGCACTACGACTACTGGTCGGATAAAGTTCGTCGCTCTGTACTATTTGATGCAAAAGCGGACATCCTGTTATTTGGTAACGCCGAGCGTGCTCTAGTAGAAGTAGCACACCGCCTTGCTGATGGTGAAGATATCTCTAGCCTAACCAACATTCGTGGTACAGCAGTCAACCTGCCTGCTGCACCTGAAGGTTACAAGATCATCGACTCTTCTCGTATCGAAAAGCCAAACAAAGCTTACGTACCAGTAAACCCGTACGAAGTGGAAACGCAATGCGATACCAAAAAAGATGAAGAGCCAAAGGCGCAGCCAATTACGATTCGTCCTTCTCGTCACGATGCGAAGACGACAGCAGTACGTATCCCAGCGTTTGAAAAGCTTAACAACGACCGTATTCTTTACGCTCACGCAAGCCGTATTTTACACCTAGAGACAAACCCGTATTCAGGCCGTGCTTTGATTCAACGCCACGGTGATCGCGAGCTTTGGGTTAACCAAGCGCCAATCCCTCTAGCAACAGAAGAGATGGATTACGTGTTTGGCCTTGCTTACAAGCGTGTGCCTCACCCGATGTACGGCAAAGCAAAGATTCCAGCCTACGAGATGATAAAAACCTCGGTGAACATCATGCGTGGCTGTTTTGGTGGTTGTTCTTTCTGTTCAATCACAGAACACGAAGGCCGTATCATCCAAAACCGTTCGAAAGAATCTATCTTAGATGAGATTGAAGACATCAAAGATAAAGTACCTGGCTTTACTGGTACCATTTCTGACTTGGGCGGTCCAACAGCGAACATGTACCGTTTAGGTTGTTCAGACCCGAAAGCAGAAGTGAACTGTCGCCGTCCGTCGTGTGTGTTCCCGAAAATATGTGAGAAGCTAAACACAGACCACAAACACACTATCGACCTTTACCGTTCAGCGAGAAAAGTACCAGGCGTTAAGAAGATCATGATCGCTTCTGGTGTACGTTACGACTTGGCGATTGAATCACCAGAGTACGTGCGTGAGCTTGTAACGCACCACGTAGGTGGCTATTTGAAAATTGCTCCAGAGCATACTGAAAAAGGCCCACTGGATCTGATGATGAAACCAGGTATGGGCACTTACGATCGTTTCAAAGAGATGTTCGAGAAGTACAGCGCTGAAGCCGGTAAGAAGCAGTACCTAATTCCCTACTTCATCTCGGCTCACCCGGGCACAGAAGATGAAGACATGCTGAACCTGGCATTGTGGCTTAAAAAGCACAACTACGAGTGTGACCAAGTACAGAACTTCTACCCATCGCCAATGTGCAACGCAACGTCGATGTACTACTCAGAGACAAACCCTCTGAAACGCGTTAAATACAAAAAGCGTGAAGATATCCCCGTGCCAAAAGGTGACCGTCAACGTCGTCTGCATAAAGCATTGCTTCGCTACCACGATCCAGAGAACTGGAAACTGATTCGTGAAGCTTTGATTGACATGGGGAAAAAACACCTGATTGGTGATAAGCCTGGTTGCTTGGTTCCTGAGGATGACTTTGATGCTCAAACACCAGCGCAGCGTCGCAAGTCTGGCCGTCACGGCTCACAACGTTTTGCTACTAAGCACAGCAAATCTCAACCAGGATTAGGTGGCGAGAAGCCACGTAACCACTCTAAATCTGGTGGCAATAAGCCTAAACCAGGTGGTAAGAAACCTGTTGACAACAGCAATGGTGGTCAAGGCAATGGTGGCGGTAATGGAAACTCTCGTAAGCCAGCAACGGGCTTCATCAAGAAAGGACCGGGCGGTCAATCACAAAGCAATGGCAAACCAAACCGTAATAAAGGTGGAAAGCCGACAGGTAACGGAAAGAAGCGTCAACGTGCTGCACAACGCTAACCTTGTAAGCCAATACCATTAGCGAACACAAAAACACAAAGCGCAGCTATTTAGCTGCGCTTTTTCGTATCTTGCGATTGATGATTCTAAGTTCAGCTAATCATTGCGCCTCACGGGCAAAAACCCAATGCTGACTGAACAAATAGTTCGTCATCATACCTACTAGAATCCCCGCCGCCATTGCAACAAATACGGCCCCTGTAAATTCGGGTAGTAGTTGCATCACCAACTGAAAACACAGCAAGTTAGGTATGGCCGATATTGATGCTGACAGCATGAACTTTTGCCATTGAATCAACTTATCTGACCAACTGCCCTGCTCTTTACAATCAAACGTTAGCACGCGATTGCCAAACCACGTTGTTGTAGCAGCAACAATGAAAGCACCTATCCTCGCATTCATCAGTGGTAAACCTATTAAGTAGTGCAGCAGCGCAAACACGGCGCAATCAACAACAAACCCACAAACACCAACTACAGCGAACCGAAAGATCTTCTGTTGGGACTGTAACCTTTGGCTACACACCCGAAGCATATATCTGCAAACGCGTAAGCTTACGTTAAGGCTGACCATAGCTTCCAATGTATATTTGACTCAACGATTGGTTGGGTTTGACGTTCTGGCTATGACAGGTGAACAAAGCTCGCTTTATTTTGACAGTCGGCTCCAAAATACAGCTCAGTGCATTTTCTTTTATCTTGGTTTCGACTTCTGCTCTTTTACCAATCAAGTAGAACTTATCGACACCATCAAGTTGCTCGGTGTTGAGTAGTTTCTTCGCTTGCCCCTGGCTATAAAATTGACCAGAGAAAGGTCGCTTGCCCACGTAGAAGCTTGGCGCAGAATCCGTAATCTGTTCAAATATGATACGGTCACTCTTCTCGTTCGCCTTACCTAAGTTCAGGTACACCATCGCGATCATCAGCAACACTGGCAGAACCAAGGCCACGCTGAAGAACCACTTCTTATCTTTTTCCACTACGAGAATAGCAACCAACAAACCAAGAGCAGGAATACCCGGAAGCACATACGCAGGAAGAATGTTACCTGCCATGGTAAATAGAATCAGAGGTGAGATTAACCAACACACCAGAAATGAAAACAGCCCGCTATTCTCAGCGTTAATTTCCGCAATTCTCTTGCGGCGAGCAAATGCCAATATTGGTAAAACAATCGACCAAGGCGCAGCGGCTTGAATCCAGAATACCCAGATCATACCTCGCGTTTCATCATGAGCAGATCCATAAAGATCCCCTTCCCAACCGCTTATCACAAAGCGTTTGAAATGTTCACCAACTATGAAGTAATCAATAAACCCTGGTGTCGCGATCTCAGCCATGATGTACCACGGCAACGCAATAACTAACATTACACCGATACCAGATAACAGTGGGAAACGTTGCCAAAGGACTTTGAAAGCACCAAAAGAGCCATGTTGTAATACTAACCAAGGAAAAACTGCAATAACCATAATGACAACGGCCACAGGGCCTTTTGCAAGTAAACCTAATGCCAAGCCAATGAAACCGATATATCCCCAATTTCTATTGGTCTTATCGCTTCCTTCTCCCTGCCAACACAAATAAAACCCTAACATCGCAATCGTCATAGATAAGGTTAACGCCATATCAGTCATTACCGCGCCAGCAGCAATCGAGAAAATGCCACAGGTCGCCAATACCACTGCCGCAACCAACGCACTTTGTCCGGTGCGCTTCGCCATATACGCGACCAATAAAATTGTCGCGAAACCTGCCAACCAATGCGGAGCACGGACAGCGAACTCGCTTAGTCCAAAAAGCTCAATGCCAATCGCACTCATCCAGGTAAACATCGGAGGCTTACCCCAAAAAGGGATGCCGTAATCGAACTGAGGGGTTAGCCAATTACCGGTTTCCACCATTAGGCGTGCCATTTCCCCATAACGAGCCTCAGTGGTATCCATCAACGGATATGTCGCCAAAGACAAGAGCCTCAGAACCAATGCAAAAACCAATAAATACCATAGGTGTGTTCTATTCAGGCTCATGCCGATTCCTCTAATTTAAAGTGTGTTTTTAATGCGGGTTTATCAACCACAGACTGGATCAAATACAAAGGACGATTCTTGGTTTCAATGAAGATACGACCTATGTATTCCCCCATTAAACCGATACTCAGAAGTTGAATGCCGCCGAGGGCGAGTTGAACCACCATCATAGATGGGTATCCTGTGATTGGCTCACCAAACATCAGAGTTTTGAAGACAATAACCATCCCGTAGATAAACGCGCTCAGCGCAACTATCCCCCCCACAGCCGTCGCAATACGCAGCGGTCGAATTGAGAATGACGTAATACCATCCATCGCCAACCCAATCAGCTTAAGGTAATTCCACTTCGTCTCCCCACAGAAACGCGCATCACGATTAAATTGAATGGTCGCTTGGCGGAAGCCCGGCCATGAAAAAATGCCTTTCATATAACGATTACGTTCTGGAAGTTGGTTAATATGGTCGACAACTTCACGGCTCAGCAGTCGGAAATCCCCCACATTCTCTGGAACGTCAATCTTGGCAGCCGCATTCATCACTTTATAAAAGCTCGCCGCTGAGAACTTCTTAAACCAAGTTTCTCCGTCACGTTGGCGACGTTGCATGTTGACGACGTCATAGCCTTCACGCCATTTGGCAATCATTTGAGGAATTAACTCAGGAGGATCTTGCAAGTCTGCATCTAATAAGATCACCGCTTGCCCGCGACAATGCTCTAAGCCAGCACTCATAGCCGACTCTTTACCGAAGTTACGGCTCAGTCCGATAACAGAAATAGAACTATTGATAGAGGTGAATGAGCTGACCATGTCTAAGCTGTTATCTTTACTGCCATCATCGACATATACAATCTCACTGGTAATCTGCAGGCTATCTAACACCTTGGTTAAGCGTGAATGAAACTCTTCCAATACCTCTTGTTCGTTATAAAAAGGCACAATGATAGACAGCAAAACCGCTGGGTGGATCTGCGAGAGGGATTCTTCAGGTCGGCTAATATGAAGTTCAGACATAATACGTTCTTCTATTTATTAATCTGAGATCAATTTACGCGCCCATAAGTGAAAGTTATGTTATTGACATATTTTTCACGCTCACCCAGGATAATGTTACTGTCTATTTCTGTATGAGATTCAAAATGAAACGAGTTCTATTGGTCGAAGATAACCGTGAAATTGCAGGTGTCTTATTTGATTATTTTGAGTGTATTGGGATGGAACTCGATTATGCAGACAATGGAGAGCTTGGCCTGCAGCTCGCAATGGACAACTCATTTGATATCATAATTTTAGATCTGATGTTGCCACGAATGGATGGCCTTACCGTTTGTAACAAGCTGCGAGACCAAGGAAACGCAACACCTATCCTGATGCTGACTGCACTCGATAGCCGTGAAGATATGTTGAAAGGCTTTGACCACGGTGCGGATGACTATCTCACCAAGCCCTTTGACTTAGATATTCTAGAGGCAAGAATGAATGCGCTGGTTCGCCGTTACCGCGGAAAAGTAGCGTCCTCCAAGCTTCAATTTGGCGAGCTCACTATAGACCAGAAAACCCGCAAGGCTTACCGCCAAGACAAGCTGCTGGCACTCAATCCAACCACCTATACCATTCTTGAGGTGCTATGCCAGAGTGCACCTGAAGTAGTAACGCGCGAAAACATCTCGTACAAGCTATGGGAAGAAGACGAGCCAAACAACGATGTACTGCGCAGTCATATTTACCAACTGCGAAATCAACTCGATAAGCCCTTTGATACCCAGATGCTGATTACCGTTCCTAAAGTAGGATTTCGTCTGGAGTCTTCCAATTGATTCTCAATGTTCTCACTAGTACAAAAACCCTAACAGGCCGCTTAGCGCTTTTCTTTGGCTTGATGGCCGTAATTATGACGGCATTTGTCTATGTGGTCTTTATATCCGCACTGTTTTTGTCTGAAGACAGCGTCAGCGAAAGGCGAATCCTGATTGACCGCAACTACGCCATCAGCCAGTTTCAAGCTGGGGAGAATGGTGAATTAAGAATAGATGAACTAACCACGGCTTATAATGACCCAACACTCGTGCCTAAAGAATACTACAACCTTATCGAAGGCCAAGAAAACTTCCTTGGCGAAGTGGGTCAAGAGCCAAACTCACGCATGGTCTATGTTGGTGAGTACACATACCAAGGCAAAACCTACCCTATAATTCTCCTGTCTGAGATAGACCTTATCGAACTGGACCAAACAGAATCAGTGTACGCGACAATGTTTATACTCACGCTGCTCTCTACCCTAATTTTTTGTTTTGGTTCAATACTTTACAGGTTATCAAAACGGCTTATTGAACCATTTAACTCTCTTTCTGCGCAGCTTGAGTCAAACAAACTCAACCTCAACCTCAACGAAGAATTTGGAGTGAGTGACGATGCTGCGATTGAATTCCGTCAGCTGACCGATAAACTCAATCAATATCGTCGAGAAATCAACTCCCTTATCAAACGTGAGCAAGCCTTTGCACGCTACGCAAGTCATGAATTGAGAACACCATTAACGGTTGCACGTGGTGCCAATAAACTACTGATCCGAAGTGAAACGACCGAGTTTCAATCTCGTCAGGTTGAGCGTATTGGTGACGCTATCGTGCAGATGTCTGAGATGGTCGATGCCTTGCTTGGCCTCGTGCGATATGAAAGAAACAGTGACGACGCACCACTGCGCTTATTTAGCCAACAAGAACTAGAAGCTATTGTGTCAAAAAGCACGCCGCAGGCCTCTGAAAAAGAAGTCGAGATATCGTTAATCGTTGAGTCAGAGCCAACCATTCAAGCCACCAGCGCTATCATGAACATGTTGATTGGTAACCTACTAAGAAACGCTATAGCGGCAACTAATTTCGGCACTGTGACCATTACCTTGTCTCAAAACAGCATCACTATTGAAGACCAAGGCGAAGGCCTACAAGATCAATACAACCCTAACGGCCACGGTTTAGGGCTATTGATTGTCGACGACCTGTGTCAACGCTATCACTGGGACTTCAAACTGTTCAACCGAAGTTGTGGTGGATGTACGGCTCAAATCACCTTTTAGAGCGATCGATATTCCTAGTATCTATTGGACTCAATATCGAGTGAAAACTTGATGTAGTTGGTTTACAGAGCCAATAACCTGCTAGATACTCGTAAGTCCAATTTGATTTTAAAATGCTGGCTTTTTAGTCAGCATTTTACTAAGTGCGATGAAACTAAATAATAGCCCTATAACTCAGCATCAATACAACGACCACACCTTTTTCTTAAAGCGTGATGATCAGCTGCACTCCCACTTTTGTGGCAATAAAGCCCGCAAGTTCATGAAGCTGCTAGAAGACGATCACCCGGACATCACCACCCTAATCAGCTACGGCTCAGCGCAAGCGAACTCTCTGTTCTCACTCGCGGCATTGGCTAAGATTAAAGGTTGGACGCTGGAGTTTTACGTCGACCACCTACCTCAATGGTTACAAGAGCGCCCAATCGGCAATTACCGTGGTGCCATCGACCTCGGCGCTAAAGTCATTTCAGTCAAAGAAACAGGCTCAGAACTTCATCCACAACAGTACATCGAGCAAGTGAGACAACCAGAATCACAGTGCATCGTGTTACCTGAGGGTGGGCGCTCTCAACTTTCCGAATATGGTGTGAAGCAACTGGCATTAGAAATACTGAGCTGGACGCGCTTTGAAAACCAATACGATTTTGTTGTGGCACTACCAGCAGGCACAGGAAGCACTGCACTTTATCTTCATAAACACCTAAAGTTACACAATATTCCGGTGCTAACTTGCGCTTGTGTCGGTGGAAGTGACTACCTGACTCAGCAATTCAATGAGCTTGGCGAAACCGAACATCCACACATATTGCCTCTCCCAAAAAAGCATCACTTTGGTAAACTGTATAAGCAAGACTATCAGACTTGGCTAGATCTTCAGGAGCAAACTGAGATTGAGTTTGATCTGCTTTATGACCCATTAATGTGGCAATGTTTAGAGCAATGGCAGGTAGATAACCCAACCAAAACCATTATCTATATTCATCAAGGTGGCATCTTAGGAAACGAGTCGATGTTACCGCGCTACCAACGCAAGTATCCTGATATAAAGACAACTGGTTCTAACAGCGATAGCAGCGCATCACCTGCTTGGTAATGGTTCAAATCTTCTAAACCTGTTATTCGAACAATCACAGTGACGGCTTACTGTGATTGTTTCTTACGTTTAAACCTCTTCCCATTTAAGACAACAGACCTTCTTACTTTATCCATCAAAGCCAAACTGACAATTTTGCGAGAATCATAATGTTATCTATACTTGCCATTGGATTGCCACTCGTCACCTGAAGGATTAATGTATTCGAGCACTTACTACACTAGGTCTGTTTTCGGTTTTGCTTCATTTGCAGCACACTCTGGAGAAAACGTCATCTACCTGGTGGACGGCATGGAGTATTAAGGTTACTGGAGCGAAGCAAGCGTTCAAGCCCCCCTAGTACTTTTAATACACGATTGGGATGGCTTGACCGACTACGAGAAAAAGCGTTCTGAGAGGCTCAACGAACTCGGTTACAACGTGTTTGCTATCGACCTGTTTGGCATAGACATTCGCCCAACAGAAGTGAATGATAAAAAGCAACACACGGGCGAATTGTATAAAGACCGTGAAAAAATGCGCGCACTACTTAATGCAGGCGCGATGAAGCGCAAAGGCTTAGCGGTAACTTAGATAAAAATGTGATGATGGGTTATTGTTTTGGTGGTGCTGCCGTATTAGAAGTCGCGAGAGCAGGAATTCCATCCAAAGCTTATGTCACCTTCCTCGGTGGTCTATCAACACCAAAAGGACAAGACTACTAACAAACCACAGCGCCAGTTGCTGTGTTCCATGGAACGGCAGACGCAATGATATCAATGCAGGGTTTGGGCAGCCTTGCCGCTGAATTGGAATCAGCCAAAGTACCTCATGAGATGATCACCTACTGCGGAGCCCCTCATGCGTTCACCGTGTTTGGTTCCAATAATTACCAAAATGAAGCCGACCAAAATCGTGGCAGCGATTCACGCATGTGTTAGAGACCACAGCCAGATAAGTAGCAATACTAAAGCCTAATTAGCCCAAGTTTATAACTAAGCATGGGCTAATTATTCTGAAGACGTTTTTGATGAGCTACATGTAACGATGAATACTCAAGTCGTCCGATTGAATATCGCTATTTGAGCCACTAACCACACTCGCTAACAACTTTCCTGAACCACACGCCATCGTCCATCCCAACGTCCCATGACCAGTATTGGTAAACAAGTTCTTAATTGGCGTCTTTCCAATGATAGGCGTGCCATCTGGCGTCATTGGCCTCAACCCAGTCCAGTACTCTGCCTTAGAAAAGTCCCCCGCCTGCGGGAACAGGTCTTTTATCACCATATCAATCGTCGCTTTACGTTTTTCAGGGATCAGGTAATTGAAACCAGCAAGCTCAGCCGTCCCAGCAATCCGAATTCGATCATCAAAACGCGTCAACGCTACCTTATAGGTTTCATCCATAACGGTTGATGCTGGTGACTTATCCGCACTCACAATTGGCAATGTCAAAGAGTAGCCCTTCACTGGATAAACAGGAATCGACAAGTCGACTTGTTTAAGCAGATCTCGAGAATAACTTCCTGAAGCCACCACGTAAACGTCCGCTCTGAACTCTCCTTTAGTCGTGGAAATGCTCTGAATATCTTGATTTTTACGGTTCAGCTTGAGTACTTCCGTATCAAACACAAACTGAACACCAAGTGCCTTAGCTTTCTCAGTCAGAGCTAAACAGAATTGGTGACAATCTCCCGTTTCATCATGAGGCAAGTATAGGCCGCCCACCAGCTTGTCTTTCACGTCAGCTAATCCCGGTTCAACCGACAAGCACTGATCCACACCAAACAGCGAGTGCTCGATGCTGCTTTCTTTTAGTAGCTTCATATCCTGCTGAATCGCATCCAGTTGCTTCTCGCTTCTGAAGACCTGCAAGGTGCCTTTCTGCCTGCCCTCGTATGCCAAATTTTCACTGGTTCGAAGGTGGGTTAGACAGTCTCGACTATAGTTTGCCACTCTCAACATGCGTGACTTATTCACGGCGTATTTAGCGTCATTACAGTTAGCGAGCATCTTAGTCGCCCAAGCTACCAACTCTGGTGATAGTGATGGCTTAACTTTCAAGGGAGCATGCTCTTGGGTGAGCCATTTCATCGCTTTCAACGGAATACCCGGCGCTGCCCAAGGTGAAGAATAGCCATAAGAAATTTGTCCGGCATTCGCGAAACTGGTCTCTTTACCACTACTATCCTGGCGGTCGACAACCGTCACTGAGTGGCCCTCTTTCGCCAGATACCAAGCACTGGTCAAGCCAATCACACCGCTGCCAATTACAATTACTTCCATTCTCTATTCCCCTACACTCGCCACACCGCCGAGCCCCGCTGCCTGTTTGAAACTTCTGTCATTAATAGTTTGTAACGTATTCATCAATCGTTGACTTAACAATCCATAATATGTTGATAAAAAGTCAATTCATTCGTAAATCGGGAGAATGAGTTTTGGAGGTGTGATGTTGGAGAGGTTATAAAGCAGCTTAATAATCAGTGAAGGTTTACTTTCAGAAAATAAAAAAGCGACTCTATTGAGCCGCTCTGGGATTGTTTAGTCTTGGTTTCTAGTAAAAATCACTGTATAGAATTGGCGTTGCAGGAGGAAACTCAATAGGTTGCCAACGGTCACTAAATGTATATTTTGCATACAACATAAAATGGTTTGGTGTGTAAAATTCAGAGCGCTGTAAATCTAACAAAGCACCTAAATACCAACGCTTACTCACCCGTTTTTCTACTGCAGCTTGGAAAGATGACCCAAAGCCTCCACCGGAATCACTTATGCCATTCTCACTTAAATAAGGAGCATCTTCTTGTGTCCATGAATTGGAAATAGACCCGCTTAATAAATATGACCAAGTGCTACCGTATCGACCGTAATAATTAACCGGTAACGAAACCGACAGATAACTTTGGGGAATATAATAGCCGCCATGGCCAAGCGAGTACTCACCCAGGTTTTTATCATACCCAAGATAAATCAGGTTTGTTCCAATACTCAAACGCTCGTGATCGTTAGAAATCAACTTGTAATAAGCCCCACCAAGAACACCAAGTCGATTGTTATCCTCAACACTTTCTCCCGTAAGCGTATGGTACTGAAGGCTACTCCAAAAACCATAAGGCCCTCCAATATCCCAACTCGTATTGAATTTAACTCCCGTTTTTACAACGCCTCCCCATTTAATTCCCTGCGGGTCAGGCGTTTCAGGAGAGGGCAAAGAGTAATTGGGAACTGACATGCCCGCATAAGAGAGTGTGCTACTTGTTTCTGGACGGCGAGAAGCAACCGCAGTCCAGCCGAACGGCCCTAAGTAACCATTCACACTAACACCACCAACCCACGTCGTATGCTCAAAGCCGACAGGTGTAGTGCCTATATCAGCGCTCCAGTTATCAGCTTGCCAACCAATACCCAAAGCCATGCCCGATGCGCTATTTTGAAACGAGGTAACGTCTTGATTCGTTGTTTTGTCATAATACTCAAGGGCACCTGAATCTATTGACACATAATCAGCTCTAAGCAACAAATGACCATCCCACTCTTCAATTGGCAATCTAGCTTCAATCGGTACTTGATTCGACTGATTTTGACCATCACGAGCACTGTAATCCCAACCAACAACAATGTGACCATCACTACGGTCATGTAACGCATCTAAATCCGATTTTACGTTTCGTGTTAACCAATAATCATCACTTTCATTGTACAAATCTCGTAACGACGGAGTTGGTGTTTCTAAAGTGCCTTGTTGACTCGTTTTTTCTATTCGGTCACTGTTCAACGCTTGATAGGCTCTCTCTTCCGCTAGTGACCAGTGGCGGTTTTCCATCGCAATTGCCATTCCGTCTCGGTATTCAAGCGCGCCCGCATCAGCCTTAGTGTCTAGTAACGCATTGAGCTGATTTGCATCCTGCACATTGCCTTGTTGATTAAATACCGTCGCCGTTGTCATCAACTGCGATGCCGATAACACGTCAGCTTTTTTCCTTAAAATCGGACGATATTGGTCATAGACAGCTGAATCTCCACTCATAGCACTAGCACGTAGCATGCCAATTTCAGCTTGGGTTTTGTAAGGTTCTGACTCTGACACGACTCTACTGTAAAGCGCTAAAGAACGAGCTAAGTTTTCATTTTCTAGCATTAAGTCAGCCTCAGACAAAATACGTCGAGTTCTGAGTTCATCGAATTGTATAAATTCTGATGCGGTAAACTCTTGCGCATCAAAACTCGGAGCCAATCCATTAAACCAAGCATCAAAATCTTCAAATTCATTCAAACTAACCATCAACTCACCGTAAGCAAGCTGCTCATCAGTGGAGAGAAATGAAGACGAATCAATGCTCCTGTAAATCCTACCCGCCTCCTCGGTTTCACCAACATCAACCCAAGCGCTAGCAATACGCGATAGTGGTTGAACCTGACTTTGATATTGAGCTTCTAGACTCAGTAATTCTTTTGAAACCGATTTAGGCGATTGCTGGTAACGTATTTCTATACCCTGAAGTTCAGAGTCTAACCTTAAACGGGTAAGGTTTCGCTGCATTGAGCTAGTGAGCTCTTGTTGTGGAACACTTTCTAGTTCAGCAATAGCTTGGTCGACTCTAAAGCTCTGTGCGAGGTACAGTGCATAAGCGAACTTCATTTCAGGATCTGAGGTATCTTTTGCCCAAGCTTCCATCAATTGATCTGCACGAGATTTATCCCCCATAGAACGCACAACGCCTGCAATCTCTAATCTAAGCCATGGAGAACCCGGGGTTAATTTGATTAGCGCTTCGACAGATTCAGCCATCACCTTGTCATCATTATTAGCAATGGCATCTCTTAAGCGAATCAGAACAATCTCAGAATTGATGCTGCTAATTTTTTCTTCAACCACTAGCCTCTGAGCCGATGAGTATTGGTTAGCCACTTCTCTAGCCTCATGCCAGTTGCCTTGATTAACCTCAATGTCAAGTCTCCCGCGCAATGCCGAACCATTGAGCTTATCAAGCGCCAAAGCCCGCGAATAAGCCTTTTCAGCCGACGAATACCTTTTTTCCTCAAGGAAGAGAGCACCCAGAGCGACAAAAGCATATGGCTGTGTATTATCTAGCGCTATCGCCTTACGGTATAGACTTTCAGCTTCCCTGAGTTCTCCTCTAGCTATCTGGAGATCCCCCTGATCTAAATATACCCAATACTGAGACGTTTCAACCAACGCAATCCATTTAGAAGAATTATCTGGATTCTTATCCAATAATTGAGCTTGCTTGAAATACTCTAGTGCTCTTTGTTGTTGCCCCTTTCGCAGGTAGACTTTCCCCATCCCGCCTAAAATCTCAGGGTCATTAGGACGTGTGGTAATGGCATAACGCAACTGCGCTTCTGCTTGATTGGTTTTCCCCAGTTTGAGCAGCTCTAACCCTTTCAATTTTGCAAGGTAAGTAGGATCTTTACGTAACTCTAGTTCTTGGGTCCAACGCTTCCTAGCCGCTTGATTTGCTTTTTGAATCTCTAAGTCTGAAGGGTAGTAACTCGCGAGGATTGCATATTGCTCCGTCACTTGCTCTGAAATAGGTAATTGTTCTAAAGCTCTTAACCAAGAAATCGCTGCACTCGTTCCAACAATAGGAGCCAACGCCAGCTCTCGATACGTATCCAAAATCCAAGGGTCACCCGGATCTTCTTTTCGTATATGGTTTGCCAATGCAAGCTGAAATTGATGAACTCCTGGGTAATCAGCATTAAGACGTTCAAGTCCAACCTTCACTTTATCCCAGTTACCATCTAGGTTGGCTTGAAGTTGCAAGTACTCAAGTTCAAGCGCAGCAGAAGGCATCCCGTTAGGAAAAATAGTTTGGTAGGCTTCGATGGCTTCTACATAGCGACCTGATTTAGCCAACAATTTTGCTCGCAGATAATCAGCTCGCTTTTCACCTTGAATGACTATTATCGAAGACAAAGACTGGGTTTGTGGTGAGTTGGGAGCAATGTCTTTTAAGCGCTCGTAACTTTGATTTGCCAATTCAGGCTGCTTACGTTTTAAGAACATCACTCCCTGATAATACAGCCCAGACAAGTTGTCTCTTTCAATAGCAAACAGCCTTTGTAGAGTACTTTCTACAATATCGTCACGACCAATTGCGTCAGCAAGTTTTAACTGTTTGATTAGCCAATCCACAGAATCAACTCGTTCAAGAGAAGAAGATAACTGAACCAACTGGACTGGCTGATATACTAACTCACGGTCCGCATCAGACAGAGGTGTCGAGTCAAAGTCAACCGCAAGTGATATTCCAACAGAAAAAATACTACTCGCTACAATAACGGGAGCTAACCTATAAGAACTTATCCTTACTGACATTGCTGAACCCATGCAGGTTGCAACTCACCATGCTCACCAAATCTGAAGCGTTCGTTGTGCCAACCAAGACCAAATAAACTCAACACATTGTCGTAATAATGATCATTCCTGTTCGTTACTAGTTCATTTAGAGCGCGAATAGCCTGTGTCTCAAGAAGAATGGAGTAATCCATTGAAGCAAGCAAAGGTAATGCGGCTGCTGAAAAACCAGCACTACCGGGTTGAGAGTACTTACCTGATACTGTATCGACCTCACGTGGTGGTGCACCTAAACGTTCTATAGCGGTATAAAACGGTTTCATTTTCTTAACTAACTGTTCTTTCTCTTTATTTTTCTCATTAAGCATACCAACCCACAAATACGTTCGAATAGCGTCATAACTCCCAGTTGGCCCTGTAAGATTATCTACATTAAATCGTTTTCCATACAAAGTTACCCAATCAGGACTAAACCCCGTAGTCAATGTTTGGTCAAGCATCAAAGTACTGGATTGGTACATTGAGTCCCACGAGTACTGTGGATAGAGCTCTTTCATCCGAGCGATCAACTGTAAAGGAACATAGCTAGGGTTCAAACGATAACGACCTTCACCAAGGTCAAAACCTTTTGGAGCTGGAAGCAATGTCATCCCAACACCTGCTATTTGAACAGACTCTTCTCTCAATATACGAGCGGCTAGTAGATACCCTAAGGACTGATAGTAATAGTTATTCCATAAACGTCCTGCCTCACCCAGCGCATAAGCAATCCACAAATCAGAATCTGAGGCTGGGTTTGTATCGAGTATGCCAAACTGCCCATCAAGTTTTTTTCCCCACAACCAGGCTGGTAACCTAGCCGTTAAATCACCGCCCGCTAGGTTCGCTTGTGTCCATTTCAATATTTGACCAAATGCCTGCTGGTCATTAGCTACCAAAGCAAAAAACAAAGCATAGGACTGACCTTCAGACGTCGTAAGCAAACGATCATCACTGCCATCAATGACTCGTCCATTATCAATATATGTTGATTTGAAATTGTTCCATTGAGGCCACTCACATGTGGCAGCTATAAGCTGAGACGACAATAAGAGCGACAATAAGAGCGACAATAAGAATAATAACTTCTTCATTGTACATCTCCCTCCGAGTTCTCTAAGCGCCGAGCTGCAATCTGACGTAACGCTCTCCATAACACGATTGTCACAATAACCATCATCAATGCAGCAAAGCATGCAATCAGAATAGGATGATTCGAAAAGTGATACCAAATCAACTGCCAGACTGGTAGCTTACCCACGTAATAATGAGCACCTACATTGTAACTTGCAACCTCGTCATTTCTGAGCGTAATAAGTGAGCCAAACATGTGTTGGACTTTACCGGAATCGCTTAACGCGCTATCTATAGAAGTAAAATCGGACGAGTGTGCAGCCATTATTGACACCACGCTACGATTTTTTGTAAATGGCGATTCCATCCCATAAATTGCGGCGAATGAACCATAGGCTTCCACTGAAACATAGTCCGCTGCAAGATGCTCTGCATTAGAAGGGCTCATCCAGTTCATACCAAGTTGCTGCTTATTTTTATTTGGCAATCGGATTTGACGCTCTCCGGCTTCCATAACAAGATTCAACGACTCTGGATTATAGCTAGCCTGTTGAAGTTCGCTGGCTACACCAATGCTTAGTATGTCCTTTTCTACCAAAGATTCACTATCCCACTTGTCGGTTAGTACGACCTTAAGCCCCGTATAACCTGAGTGACTGCCCAATAACGCCATAACATTGAGAAAAGTTTGCAACGCTTCTCTTGGTGCATGCTTTGGTAAAATCACCGCTGTTTCAGACAGATCTGCCATTCTAGTAAATGGGTAGCCCGATATTGCAAATGCACGTATATTAGGCATCTCGATATAGTGAGGGAAACCGCTAAAATCGATCGTTGAATCACCATCTATAGCCGCGTACTGATTACTCGGTTGTGTGACTAAACATTGCCCATCAGTCGAAGCAAAGCCAAACTCAAAGTCAATTTGGTTCTTGCTACCAACCTTAAATGCGGGGATCCTTACTCGCTCACCCGAACTCAAAAAACCGTCATCAAGCAATGGGACTCGTACACGGTTGGAATCCCCCTGCCCTTCTGTTGTTAAGTTGAATGCTTGAATGAATTGGTCATTAATACTTAGCGTCAAACGAGACCCTGAATGGTCAACGCTTGGTGGAGAATAGCGATAGTGTAAATCCATCGGTATACCACGGCTCTGCCAAGTGAAAAGATCCGGTGGTAAACGCAAGCTGACACTAATAGGCGGAGGCTTAAGGCCTTCAACTTGAAGAGCGCCTTTATGCTCAACAAGCTCAGACAAAGCGACAGGACGCTCTATGCTAACCCAATTTGGAGAGTCATAAGGCACTCGTGGTTTTATCTGTTTAACATCATTTACCTTGGCTATCGGCCCCGTCAAGACTTGATTACCTAATGCTAACCCTTGGACTGCCGTGTTTAGGTCGTCGCTATCACGGCCAACAACTAAAAGAAGTTTTACATAAGGATCCGTCGGGTGAGTTATCACTTGTAGATAGGGGCCATCTGTATCAGGGAAATCTCGTAAAAAGTCGGGTTTATTATCATTTGTAACAAAAACGACTGCATTACGATTTGGCAAAGTATCAAAACTCAAAGGAAAATTTGCCCCGCGCCAACCAGCTAATGCGCCAAAATATGAACTGAGTACTCCCGCAGCTTTGATATCATCAAGGCTATATTTCTCTCCTAGAACAACGGGCAGGTCTAGCTTATTAAAATCGCGAACATCAAAAAATGGTGCTGGCAATAAACTCAGATCGCTCTTAATCAATGTTTTCTGAACAGACATTTCAATTCGACTGTTTTGGCTGATCTCAACCCAAATACTCGAGTCATTAGGGTTTCCGCAAGTTTTCCTTGTGTTGCCAATGAGATCGAACCGTATCTGATTGTAATTGCTGAAATAACGCGTATCTAGTGGTATGGACAAATTTAGCTTTTGTCCTTGCTGCCCATCAACAATAGACTTCACTCCCATCAATTCATTATTCAAATACACTTTTACATGAGAAACCAATGACAAAAGTGCTGGAGATGGGGTGATATCAAAATATAAAGTCGCTTCTGAAACGACCTCATCAAGACGTGAGCCGAACCCAACATGAGCACTTTCTTCACTTCCTTGAATCACGATCGAACCATTACCGCCTATCTGGCTAAATGGAATGATGCGTTGCATAACTTCAGCGCTTTCACTGCTCTTTGGCAATGCCTCAGAGGTCGTGGTTTCTGATTGGTATTGATTGGTATTTTTTGCGGTCGTATTGACCGACAAGCACACAAGAGAAAGTGCTATTAACACTGTTATTGTTTTTTTATTTAGCATGGATTGAGGCCCTAATTGAAGCATAGCGTGGTCTCAACGACCAAATAAGTAGGAAGCCCTTTGAAAATAAATCCACAGTAGCTTTTACAAGGTTAGGACTATGCTTTAAAAGTCGTTTGTAACCGTTAAACCCAACTTGGACTACGGCTTGCAGACTCGATAACGGTTTATCTGATTGATATCCTTGCTGCCATTTCGCCCATGTATCAGCTCGAGCGAAGGTACATTGAACATAGTGAACTTGCTCTTGGTGAGACAGCGCCTCTAAGCGAAGCCCAAATACACCGTTAGATGCATAAACAACAGTCATTGGGAAAGCGAATTCTTGTCCTCCACGTTTGAGTACAACGTCTACACACTGACCAAGCAAATGTTCATAGACTTTTTCGTCGTTATCATCAATCACCCCCCGAATACCGCCAAGAGAAAAATCCTTCATATCCGCCTGAATTAAATGTCCAGTCCGAAGCTTAATCCAAACAGGCATAGACACTTCTACTCGATGATCTTTACGAACTTGTTTCGCCTCAACCGCCACGGCAATCGCAGCACCCAATATTAACAAGTTGTACAAGGTCCAGATCAAGTTAACGATAACGACCCCAATTTCATCTCCAGCTCCCCAACCCAAGCGATAAAAACCTACGATAGCCCCCAAAATATTAAGAGCGACCAGAATTAGATATGGTCTTGAAATCACCCAATCGTATTGAGACTTCTCAATTAAGCCACCTTTAGCCGTAACATTGAAACTACCTTTTTGTGGTGCAAAGAGTGCAACCGTTGTTGGTCTTGCGATATACCAAGCTAATACTGTTTCATAGACCTCTCCCCAAAATGAGTAACGATGGTCGCCCTGCATTCGCGAGTTAGTCATGCTGGCATGTATCATATGCGGTAACACATACAGAACAATCGCGAGAGCGGGAGCATAAATGATATATAAATCTAAAATCAAAAACGCGAGTGGGGCTATCAAAAACACTATCCTTGGGATACCGGATAAAAAGTGCAGCATCGCGTTTAGATAGCAAAGTCGCTGCGGCAACTTAAGTCCTTTGCCTATTATCGGGTTATCGATACGGAATATTTGAGCCATTCCCCTAGCCCATCGAATACGTTGGCCAACATGCGCAGATAACGTTTCAGTCGCTAAACCCGCTGAAATCGGCTGCTTCAAATACGCAGAACGATAACCAAGACGATGCATTCTGAGAGAGGTATGCGCATCTTCTGTTACCGTTTCAACCGCAATACCACCAACTCCTTCTAAAGGCTCACGCCTTAATACAGCACAAGAACCACAGAAAAAAGTCGCATCCCAAAGATCATTACCGTCTTGAATCAAGCCATAAAACAAACTCCCTTCATTAGGCACATTTCGAAAATTCGATAAATTACGTTCGAACGGGTCCGGAGAAAAGAAATGGTGAGGTGTTTGTATCAAAGCAAGCTTTCGATCTTTAAGAAATAACCCCATGGTCAGCTGAAAAAAAGCCCTCGTTGGAATGTGGTCACAATCGAAAATTGCCACATATTCACCATGAGTTTGCTTTAACGCATAATTGATGTTGCCTGCTTTAGCGTGTTCATTCGTCGGACGACGGATATAGTTAATTCCGACACTTTTCGCAAAATCTCGGAAACTGTCGCGCTTGCCATCGTCGAGAATATGAATGTTCAGTTTATCTTTCGGCCAGTCAACGCCAAGCGACGAATAAACTGTCGCCTTAACAACGTCCAAACCTTCATTATACGTAGGAATCATCAGGTCGATCGTAGGCCAATTCGACTGATCTTTAGGCATAGAGACTGGTTTGCGACTTAAAGGCCAAATATTCTGAAAATAGCCAAGTAGAAGTACGATCCAAGAGTAAGTTTCTGCCAAAAGTAAGATACTCCCCAAAACAAGAGCAAGCGGATCATCCCAATTTAAAGTCGATGAGTAACGCCACCACAGATAACGACACGAGGCCGTCACTGAAAGAATCATAAGCAACATCGTGGGGAAGCGCCCAGGCATGCGACGCACCATCATTGCCAGTCCCCAAATCAGCAATATAAATACAGTTTGAGCCTGGTAGTCAAAAGGAACGGTAAAACAAAGCAACGCGATAAAAACGACTAAAAAAAGTAGCGTATAGTTCAAAAATATAAACAATTTGCTTTCTTTAATACGTTCACGTATTTCGGAGCCGTTGGTTTGATCAGCAGTCTTCTCGAGCCAGGCGACCAGTTTAGATATTTGAGAGAATGGTATATAAAATGCATTTTTCAGTAAGAAAAATGTGTCACTAGCGATTGTGACAACTTTCTGAGACAAGACTTTGCGAAGGGTTTGCTTAAAAAAAACTAACCAAAATGTTTGAACCGTAAATCGAACGGGGTCAAGCACCCTTGGAACTGCAAAGTTTATGTGTGGGTACAAATACAGAGGCAGCTTCCATGTGGCAACCCCCGCTATTTTAGGTTTCAAGAAAACTAGACAAAAAGAGAACCATATCATCAAAAGCATCTCGCCAACTATTGTACTATTGCAGTTCCGGATCTTCTTGTACGTTCTCGTTTGAGACTTAAATTGCTCGGTTGCCCAAGGTTGGAAAATCAAATTAAGGCTAACCATTACTTAGCCTTGGGAATGATGAGGTGAAAGCGCTGAAACACACCAAAAAGCCAAGGATTGAAAGTCCTTAGCCGCTTGACTAACCGGAGAATAATGCTGAACCGTAGTAAGATTGGCAACACAATCTAGCAGAGCGGTATCACGATGGAGTAATACTGGCACTAATATGGAGCCAAATTCTTTCTTTAGTACGATCATGAAGTCGCGACCAACTTCGGTTTCTGGTTGATACTGGTTGATGACAATTCGTAGCTTATTCTTCCCTAATAATTCATCGAAGATAGGACAACGTTCAGTCCATGATAGAAGTGCACTATAGCTGACGGCATCGGCGGTAATCGCGATGAATATCATATCTATAGCGTCAATGCAGCCTTGATTTGTTAAACTATTCAGAGCAGATAGCCCTAAATGAAATAATTGCCACTGTTCACTGTGATTTTCAGTGACATTTAATGTTGCTTTTACTAACGAGTAAAGGTGCTTGTTTTTATTTGCTTCAAACTCAAGATGCTGTTCGAAAGATAATTGGCCGAAAGGTAAAAAAAGCACTCCTTGCGGGCTCATATATCCCGCGTCAAGCAGCCTTTTATCTTGTAACCGTCTTGATGCCCAGCCATCATGTTCATCAAGTGATAGTCCTAAGTGTATCCCCAAGAGATTCGCTGGGTCGGCCTCTACTGCTAGAACCCGCTTATTAATTTTGACCAACGCCTGTGAAAGATTTGCCGTTATAGTTGTCGACCCACAACCACCGCGTAGACTAGTTAAAACAAGTTGCTTCATTTAGCTTCCATATATGTCGTTGTCTTTCACTACAAAATCTTTAATATTATTTCCCCGCTTTGATTGAAATATTAACCACTTATTTTTAGCTCGCACATAAGATACATTCTCTGTCGTTTCTATGTACTCATTTTGTAAAACGTTAAAGGAAGAGTAAATAAAATTAATGTCTTTTGCTAATTCCGCCATTAAATCTTTCCAAGAGAGGACTACCTCAGTCAAGCTTAGTTCACGTTAATGTCTTTTTCTAGTTCAGCGAAAAATTAATCCAGCCCCCACCAAAGAAAAACAAGTTGCCACTGCTCGCGAAACTTCTATATTTAAAATTAACAATATGAGTACCGCCAAGATTATGGCTTATGACTTATGGCTTATGGCTTATGGCTTATGGCTTATGGCTTATTATGAACAGGAATGCACAGTTTGTGCGTTACGGAAATTGTTCATATAACTTCATTAAATCACAATAAAACGCATTTATAAGAATATAACACTTCGAATCACGTACTAATGGAAACTAGACTTTAACAAATGAAATTAAGGAATTTTATGCACTCGATTCATGGATTACCAGCGGCGACCAGTGGAAGAGAATACAGGTCTGTATACGTAAATTTATTCCCCCACAAAAGACTAGCAGTCGATTCCTTATTCAAATTATTAATAAACAAAGACAACACTTCACTTATAGTATTTACTGACAAAGAAACATTTTTGACAGGTTTTACTGAAGAAGCAAAAGAAAGAATCAATAAATTAAGAAAAAAATCATTCGAACAAACGTATTTTTTTAGCAAACATCAATCCCTACAAAAATTAGATCCAATCTCGCTCATCCTTGATATTCAAAGGATTAGTATAAAACGACAGTCTACTTGTATTTTATTTATTCATGATACCTTGCTATTGCATTGTGATGATCAGCAAACTAATAAATTTCTATCTAGTATACAGAATCTTGCGAATCAAAAGCACTTATCCATTAACTTATGTATTTACGGTAACCTTGCAACGTCAATATTAAGACCAAAATTGCTCACAAATAACCGCTACATCGCAGGGCTTGCAACAATGACACCAATCGATGAGTCTAGTTATAACTACCTTGTTGATTTTTGGTCAAATAAACATGGTGTTAAGTCTGACAGCGAATATATTCTTTCGAGTTCAAACAACCTTCAATTAGAAGCTACATTGAATCAGAATCAAAGCTTGGCAGACACCATCGAAGATAAAGCTGATAGTGACCGAGTTTATGTGAGTAAAGAGGCCTTAGGTGAAGGTGTAAAGGTTCCCAAAAGCGTGCACTTAGCTAGTGATAACCAAATGTTATTAGAAATGCTCGATAGCCCAAGAGCTTCAACCGTTATCTTTAGTTGCAACGATCAAAAGGAAGTCAGGCAATTGGCTGTTGACTGCTTTAGGTTACGAGCTAAAGCAGGAAATCAGTTAAAAATAGTTATCCGAGAGACCAAGCAATGTCTGAGATACACAGATGAAAAGTTTCTACTTCGTGCAGGAGTCAATTTGATTTGTCCTGTTCAACTTCCTCACATGCGCTTTATGACGCAAGTAGAGGCAATACAAGGCCAGCTATCCACTCGCCCATTACCAAAGAATATCGAATCTTTACTCAAATATGACCTTAAGTTCGGACATAAAGGTTATTTGCTAAACACTGAGTTTAACGATTATTGTGGTGAGTTGATTGCTATGTCATCACGATCGAGTGTTAGGTTTGCGCTTATCAAACTTAGTTTGTTACCAGGAATGACGGCTGAGGAATGCCTACGCCTCTGCCATATCCGTAGAGATGGTGACGTTGTTACTGCATGTACTAATGCGCTTTATATCCTTTTTAGTGCGATCCGCCACAACGATATCAACATTGCACTAAGTAACGTCTTCGAGTTTCCTATTCGCGACCTGTTTTATACGGTTCAAACTTACGACACTCAACATGATATCGAAGCCGAATTGCAATACATCATAAAAGATCAGGCCTTAATCTCATCTGAAGTCTCGCAACTAACGACAGAAAAAAAGATTTTTTCAGATACTCATCACCCCATTTCAAACACCTCCACCCTATTTGCAATAAAAAGAATTATCGCCTAAAAGGGAACCACATGAACATTAATGATTTTCTACTCACAACAACTATCAGCATCTTAATTGGGGGAGTACTCGGTTACTTTCTTCGTGATGTTGTTGAATTTAGTATACGTCTTTATCAACGTCACTTCACACGTTCACGGTATTTCGAACAAGATGCCACTATCACTAAAAATAAGAAGCTGAAATAATGAAACCAAATCTTAAAGATTCCACCATTTCAAATCTGAGTTTGGGTTGGTGGAACATCTATTTCATCGCAAAAGTGGCTCTTTTAGTTCAGGGGACGATTGACTTCCACCCAATTGAAAACTTCGCCTTATTGCTATTTATATTACTTCCAGTCACACCGAAGCCGATCAACCTAACTCGCCATCTTATCGCAATTATGATAGCTGCTTGGTTACTACACTATGATTCTTACCTTCCCCCACTGGATAGGCTTTGGACGCAAGTAGGACAACTAGCGCAGTTTGAGATTGGATATCTTATTGAGCTTATGAGACGATTTGTTTCAGTTGAGTCATTGCTAGGCTTATTTACTCTATGTGCTGGTTACTACATTCTTAGTAGATTTCTACGTATCTCAGTCTTTGTCGTTATAGCGATGCTTTATGTCAGCCTACCAGACAATACCGAAACTTCTGTTCAGGTTGTAAGCACTGATTTAACACAAATAAACGAGTTCACCATACCAACGCAACCACAAAAAACTGAAATAAATGACCAATCCCTGAATAAAATGACTACAAATTTTTTCGAGAAAGAAGCGTCTCGTTCTGTCGATTTTAGTCAAAGCAGTCAAGCATCAACTTCTTTTGATTTACTTTTTTTGAGTATTTGTTCAGTCGCTTGGAGCGACATCGAAATAGCAGGGTTATCTGATCACCCATTATTTAAAGAATTCGACATCATGTTTGACAACTTTAGTTCAGGCACATCATACAGTGGCCCAGCTCTTATACGTCTATTAAGAGCGAGTTGTGGTCAACAAGAACACAATCAGCTGTTCGCATCAGCGCCTTCGGACCAATGTTACCTGTTTGATAACCTCAAAAATCTGGGCTTCGAAGAGAACCTACTAATGAACCATAACGGGGTCTTTGACAGTTTCCTTGAACTCGTAAAAAAGGACGGTAACATAGCATCAGAACTCATGCCTCAGGACGGATTTAAGCCTTACCAAAAGTCATTTGACGGCTCTTCAATATTCCGAGACAAACAAGTTCTAGATAACTGGTTACAACAAAGGCTAAACAGCAGTGATGAAAAAGTCGTAGCATTATATAATTCGATTTCACTACATGATGGCAATCGAATCATAAATTCTAAGTCAAGTACGTCAATGATCAGTTATAAAAAGCGTTTGAAAAACCTGCTTGACGATCTTTATGGCTTTTTCAAACAACTTGAAGCATCAAAACGTAATATTGTTGTTGTTCTCGTACCAGAACACGGAGCAGGCATGCGTGGCGATAGAATGCAAATACAAGGTATGAGAGAAATACCAGCCCCTAGTATCGTACATGCTCCTGTAGGTATTAAAGTTTTCGGAGAAAATATCAAACGTAACGGAGAGACGATACATGTCAAAGCACCTTCAAGCTACCTAGCACTCTCACAGTTGATATCCAATATTTTAGAAGAAGATATCTACAGTGATACACAGTTTAGCCCAGAGAAACTAACCCAAAATTTACCGGAGACACGCCTTGTAGCGCAAAATTCTGGCTCAACAGTTATTGAAGTCGATGGAAAATATTACGTCACATTTGATGGAGCTAGTTGGATTGAATATCCAAATAAATAGTCGTTAATCAGGTTATGAAATTACAAATGATTGGGCAGATTAAGATGCAAGCCAGTGTATCAATCACTGACTCTTTGATACCTATTAGTTATCAAATTTCTTAAACTAAATCTGAGCCAATACACTTCTCTAGATATTGTGAGCATCATGACTTAAGAATGTAGCGTTCTCGATAAGAAAGTCTAAAAAGGTTTCGGCTTGCAATGAGAGCGCACGACCTTTGAGAGATTGAACTTTGACCGTCGCTTTAGAGAAGGTATCTAGCCCAATCGCAACCACTTCAATTTGTCCCGATTTGATCTCATCAAGCACAGTGAGCTTAGGCATAAAGGTCACGCCTAGGCCTGCCGAAACAAAGTTAGTGAGTGCGGTAACCGAGTTAGTTTGAAGCTTAGGTTGCAAAGTGAGATGAGAGTTTTGTTCGGCCTGCTTTACCAGCCTTCCCATACCTGTCGAGTTGTCGATCAAAGCAATAGAAGCCTCTCTAATATCTTGCAGTGTCACCGGTGCTTGTTGGGTCGTCAGTACGTGCCCTTTTGGAGCAATAAGCTCTAAAGGGTGGCTGCGCTCGACGTGTGAATGCAGTTTAGGGTGAGGAGCAGACGCATAGGTAATCGCGAAATCGATCTGTTGATCTTCCAACAATTTCACCGCATCCAATGCACCCGCTATCTCAATCGATAAATTGATATCAGGGTATCGAGCCATGAAGGTCTGCATCGGTTTAGAGACCAAGTTAGTGATAAACCCTTCTCCTATAGCGATGCTAACGTTACCGCCCTTGAGGTTTTTCAACTTGGTTAGACGAGCCAGCACCGCCGTTTCACTGCGAACGATGGAGCGGTAGTAGTTCAATAACTCTTTACCCGCTTCAGTCAGCAGTGATTGGCGATTGTTGCGTTCCCACACCTTCATTTCTGCTTGTGCTTCGAGCTGCGTCAGCATTCTACTCATTGCCGCAGGGTCAACGTTCATCATCTTAGATGCATTACGCAGTGAACCATATTTTGATAACGCATTCAGATACGCAAGCGCACGAAGATTAAAATGTTGCATTCAAATTCCTTGTGATTCGACTGACACAACAAAAGCTCACAATAAGCAAATATCACATAGAAGAAGTATGTATTCTTCTCTAATAAAACAAAAACACAGTTCAATCCAACGAAGAAATAAGCTGTGTTTGATGTTCACTATCGACTATTTTAAGCAGAGAAACAGTCGCTATTTTAAGGCAAGCAGCTTATCGACAAACTCAGAGAAACCGTATCCTCCAGGTTTGCTCATTACTACTGATGGGTGATGCTCTAGTCGTTCCCAGTAATGCTGAATATTTGCCACACCGACACTGTTCGGCAAAATTTCAAACATGTATTGGTCGTTCATCGAGTCACCGACATAGCAACTACGCTCGACGATCTCTTGGTCAGATAGCCCCTTCTCTTTGAGAAAAGCGGTCGATGTTGCTTTCTTAGAGTGCTCACCATACCAAGCATTAATGTGAATGGAGCTTGTTGTGGCGTGTGCACCTAAAGCGTGAATCTTCGAAACTATCTCTTCAATAATCACGTCATCAACTTTGGGACGGTTTTGACCGATGTCTATCGCGACCTCACACAAACGGTACGACTGATCCAACGTTAAACTGAGCTCTGGGTAATCACTCAAAATAGCTAAGACTTGTTGTTTCAGTTTGCTCTGATTAGCACTAACTTCAGGCAAAGGAATATCTGAGCGCAATGTCAGATAACCGTTTTTCTTTTCCATAATGAAGGCGCCATTCTCGCCGAGAACCGCATCAACAGGCCACAGCTGAGCAATATGATCACACCAACCAGCACAAGCCCCCGTTACCGCAACCACTTTCTTGCCCGAATCTCGAAGCTTACTTAAAGCGATCAAGGTCTCAGGCGGCAATTGACCATGCCAGGTTAAGGTGTCATCCACATCGGTTAACACCCAATCTATCTTTTTCCAATTGTGGTTCAATTCATTCGATACCGAATTCATTTCTACACCTCTAAATAATCAATCACTAAACAGTGTTAAAGCAAATTCGGTAAAAACATCACTAAGCTTTCAGAGAAAGTCAGCAACATCAGAACCATGAGTAGTGCTAGCAACAACGGAGCCACTTCTCTTACAAAGTCGACCATACGAACTTTTAAAATCGAGCAAACCGTAAACATCATCGAGCCAAATGGCGGAGTCACACCACCAATCATGATATTCACAATCACGATGATGCCGAAGTGAACCGGGTTAACACCTAGGTTAAGCACAGCTGGCAATAGTAATGGCGTGAGTATGATCATCGCGGCACCACCTTCGATGAACATGCCAACCACTAACAGCAGGACATTTATCAACAACAGTAAGACGAGCTTGTTGTCTGTCAGCTCAATCAAAGCCGAAGCAACATTGTGTGGGATCTGCTCTAGCGTCATGTAGTAACCAAAGACCATGGCACCGATAATAATGAACATGACACTACTGGTGCCCTGCACTGTTTCACGCATGATCAGCGGGATATGGCGGAAGCCCAATTGACGATAAACGAAGATGCCAATAATAGCGCAAAGCAATACGGCAATCGCACCCGCTTCAGTAGGCGTAAACAAGCCAAAACGCATGCCCAGAATAATGCCGAACGGGATCAACAGTGCCGGAATCGCTTTCAAGAAGTAATGAAAACGCTCTTTGGCAGAAGCAGGCTCAGAGCGCGACGGTTTGTAACGGCGTTTGCGAGCTATGAACGCGATCGTCACCATTAGCGACAGCGCCATCAAAAATGCCGGAACGTAACCCGCAATGAACATTTGATGGACTGACACGTTCGCTAATAAAGCAAAGATGATTAGGTTAATGCCCGGTGGAATCACTGGACTGATACTTGATGACGCAGCTGTTACAGCGGCCGTGAATGGCAAATCATACCCACGCTTAGTCATCTCGGGAGCAAGAATCTTCGACTGCATCGCTGCATCAGCGTTTGCAGATCCAGAGATACCCCCCATAAGAGTACTCAATGCGACATTCACTTGAGCAAGACCACCGGTTTTATGCCCAATAATTGAATCGGCAAAGGCGAGTAAGCTCTTACTGATCCCGGCATAGTTCATCACCGAACCCACCATGATAAAGAACGGAATGGCCAACAACGGAAAAGACTCAGCAGAGCTAATAAAACGCTGCATCACCAAGCTCACAGGAATAGAGTCATTGATAAAAAGAAAGTAAACCATCGCCGATGCAATCAGAGAAAACGCGATGGGGATGTTCAAAAGAAACAGAACAAACAGAATAAGGATTGGAAGATAACTTTCCATGAATCGTACCTACTTAGAAGAGCGCTTTAGAGAAGCGACATCGTTCGCGATAAATCGAACGGTGTGGATCGCCATCAATGAGAAACAAAGCAACAACACGCCATTGATAACAAAATATGATACGCCCATAACTGGCGTTACTTTGTTAGATAGCATGAGATATTGATAACTCAGAACCGCAATCAAAATGTTCAGAGCCAGTAGGAAAACGGAAACACACAATCTAAATGGAATTTTTGCTTTTTCTGGTAGCATGGCAACTACCACATCCACCCCCATGTGAAGCTTGTGTTTGTAACAGGAGCTAATCCCTAAGTATACAGCCCAAATGAAGCAAATAACCGATAACTCTTCACTCCAAGGGACAACAAAGCCAAATCCATAACGCAAGACGACGTTAACGATAACAACCAAAACGGTGATCGAAATAGCGATAGAAGCGAGGATTTCTTCAATATTTTTCAATAAAAACAAAAGACTTCTCCAGCGAAATACCTAATACAACGTGGGTATTTCAGGAATAAAACGGCCTAAGAATATTTAGGCCGTAATCATTTACAAATTAATTTCTGCAGGACTACTGTGCAGCTCGGATCGTTTCTAGCTCTTTCATGATCGTCGCGTGTATGCCTTCACTCCAACTTGGGAACTGGTTGTACACATCCGCCGTCAACTGGTTGAACTCTTCAGAATTTACTTCATTGAAGGTAACACCTAGCTCTTCTAGTTTTTGAGTGTATTCAACATCCAATTTAACTAACTCAGCAGTGTTAGATTCAGCACCAGCCTCTAGCTCTTCGTTGATGATCTGTTGTTGCTCTGACGTAAATTTGTCCCAAAGCGTTGGTGAAATGTAGATACCCACTGTGCCAAGGAAGTGCTTAGTCAAAGACATGTTCTTAGCCACTTCATAGATCTTGGTTGAGTACATTGTCAGGATAGAACCTTCAAGACCGTCGACAACGCCTTGTTGAACACCTGCATAGGTTTCAGGGAATGGAAGAGAAGCTGGAGCTGCGCCCATTGCTGAAAGTGTGCTAATGAACAGCTGACTTTGTGGAACACGAATACGCATGCCTTTCATGTCATCAGGGTTAACGATCACTTTATTGGTGATCATGTGGCGGAAGCCAAACATGTAGTCTGCATTCAATACTTTTATGCCTTTCTCTTCCGCTTTAGCTTTAAGGCCAGCGACGAAATCAGTGTCCATCATCGCTAAATATTCATCGTAAGTGTTGTATAGCATTGGACCTGCCAGTGCAGCGAAGTCAGGCACGTAATCACCTAGATAAGTCAAATCTTCTACGGCAATCCAGTTGGCACCGTTAACCACTTGTTCCAAGTTGTCTTTGTAAACAGGCAATTGACCACCAGGGAAAACTTTAATGTTTACTGAGCCATCGGTTCTTTCTCGAATTTTGTCGGTCGCTTTTATTAGCTCTTGTGTAAGCAGCTCATTTTGAGTGAATACGAGGCTCATATTGATATTGATCGGCTCGTCTTTAGCTTCAGAACCAGACTTGTCAGATTCACCACAACCAACAAGCAGCGTTGCCGCCATAATTACTGTACCTAATAGCTTTTTCATTTTTAATCACCTTTATGTGGCTATCGTTTTCTCAATATAGAGGGGGTTATTAAGTTTTCGTAGAGTATGTGAGTGAATTATTACATTCATATGAACATTTATCTTAGCGACTTGAACATAGTGAGTACAAGGTCTCACTATTATACAAACTCTATCCAACTCTTTTTAACTAGTTCTCATTTAAAACAGCGCAATATGGTGGAGAGTTAATAAATCTGTAATAAAGTAGAGCTACTGTTTCCTGAATTTTCAAATGAACATCGAGGTTGAATTATGATCACAGGCCACCGCGGTGCCGCTTCTTTAGCACCTGAAAATACGTTAGTGAGTATTGAACACGCAGCGAAAGCTGGTGCTAAATGGATTGAAATTGATACCCAGTTGAGCGCTGATGGCATCCCTATGGTTTTTCATGACAAGACAGTCAATCGTTGTACTAACGGCACGGGCAATATCGCCGACTTAGACTTAACCACTCTCAAGACTTTAGACGCTGGCAGTTGGTTTGATAGCGAGTTCGCGGGGACAACGATTCCTACTTTGAGCGAAGCGTTCGACAAGTGTTTAGAACTTGATGTAACTCTGAACCTTGAGGTCAAAATTTATGACGATAAGGCTATTCAACCTCTAGTTGAAACAGTGATCGCACTGATTGAGAAAAAGCAGTTCCCTATTGACAAACTGCTCATATCAAGCTTCAAAATAGAGGCGCTAAGTCTTTGCCAACAGATGATGCCAGAGGTTAGACGTGGTTTCATCTGTGAAGTGTGGAACGATTTCAGCCTAGAATCTCTTCAATCACTGGATCTGTACAGTATTCATATCGATCACCGTATTCTTGATGAAAAAACGGCAAAAGCGATCAAAACTTCAGGTGCAGTCCTTAAAATATGGACTCTGAACGATCCACAATTGGTGGCTAAATATTTCAACCTAGGCGTCGATAACATCATCACTGACGTACCAAACCAATTTTAGTGGGTTTCTATGGAACTGAACCACCGCCAGAAAGAAATACTCGTAACGCTCAAAGCTAACCAAGATATTCAGATCGACCACTTAGCCGAGTTATTTTCTGTCACAACCCAAACCATTCGTCGTGATGTAAACTACCTGTGTGAGCAAGGTCTAGCGCGAAGAGTGCATGGAGGCGTCAGCCTACCTACTACGCTCACCAATACCAGTTATAGATACCGCGCTGGTGTTGAGTCAGAAACAAAAGACAGTATTGCTATAGCAGTTGCCGATGCGATACCTGAAGGCTCAACGGTTATGATGGGCATTGGTACGACCGTCACTCGAATCGCACAGTACTTATTGGCAAAGCCAGCTCTGCGCGTGATCACCAATAACCTTCAGGTCGCTCGCATCCTTGAGGCAAATGGGCAGATTGAAGTTTATTTGGCAGGTGGTTTGTTCAGACGAGAGCATCAAGATATGGTTGGCAGTAGCGTGGTCCACTTCTTTTCCGACTTTGAAGCAGACATCGGCATCTGTGGTTGTGGTTCAGTAACAGACAGTCATTTCGCCATGGAACATGAGCAAGTTGAAGCTGACCTATCCAAGTCAATCATAAAGAACAGCCGTAAAAGTTGGCTAGTCGCAGATGCTAGTAAATGGGGTCGCTTTGCTGCTCTGAAGGTAAAATCACTGAATGATTTTGACCGTATCTACACGAACAACACTCAGCTGCCGCCTGAACTGAACATACATTTGGTCGAAGACGATGTACACCAATAAAGACGAAAAACATAGATACAAAAAATCTAACTTCAACGCTAGGCTTTTTTGATTTAGCAAAATAGACTAGAGAAATACTACATCCCAACAAAGAAACTGATCACAAGCGCATTAATCAAATCGACAAAGAAGCCACACACTAAAGGCACTACGATAAATGCTTGTGGGCTCGCACCGTAGCGATGAGTCACGGCAGTCATGTTTACAATCGCTGTTGCAGTCGAACCTAAAGTGATGCCTCCGAAGCCAGAACATATCACCACTGAATCGTAGTTTCTTCCCATCAAGTAATAAACGACAAACACTGTAAATAGCAGCGAAAGTAGAATTTGGATGCTCATGACCACAGAGATATAGCCAAACAGCCCGTCAAGATCCCAAATGCGGAGTCCCATTAATGCCATGGTTAAAAACATGCCTAGGCAAATATCGGAGATCATTGCCAACCCTTTCCGACCTTGGGCAATTTTTTCTTGTGTGCGACGCTTCTTGAACAAAGCCCGACCAACGTTTCCGATTAAAATACCTGCGATTAAACAGCTTACGAATAGAGGCAGTTTTAAGCCCATTGATTCAATAACTTCACTCAAGCTATAACCAAGCATAAGTGTCAGGTTTAAAATTAACCATGCCCATAAAACACCGTAGTGGCTGAGCTCAGTTTTGGTTTCACTCTCTTGGAATGCACCAACCGTTAAATCTTCTTCATTTGAAGGGCTCACTTTATGTTTATTGAGAAGGTAGTTGGCAATCGGACCACCAATCACACACGCTGCAATTAAACCAACCGTATTGGAAGCCACACCAAGCTCGAGCGCGTTAGAAATACCAAACTCTTCCACAAACATTGGCGCCCAAGCTAGGGTTGTACCGACACCGCCAATCAAGCTAATAGAACCTGACAGCAAACCTGCTCTCGCATCCATACCAAAACCCGATGAGACGACCATACCCACCACGTTTTGAAGAACGATAAAAGTCGAAGCCAGACAGAGCAGGATAAACAGTGGCCGCCCACCTTTTACTAACGTCTTAATGTCAGCTTGAAGACCAATACCAGCAAAAAAGTAGAGAAGCAAAAAGTCCCTAACATCAAGGCTAAAGGTAATTTGGATTTCAAAGAGATAGTAAAGCGCAGCAACAATAGCAGCACAAACAAAGCCGCCAATAACTGGCTCTGGTAGTGAATACTTCCTTAATACTTCAGAGCGCTCGATTAAGCCTTTACCAATGAACAGTAATGAGATCGCAATGGTAAAGGAGAGCAACGGAGAAACGAGGGTTTCTGTCATGATGCGATAGATTCCTAAGAGTTAAGATTATTCATAATGTTGCTTACTCTAAATCTTGTAGATTCATGACAATAAGTCAAGCGTTTATCGGTGACATCAATCGCTAATCTTGTTCAAAATGCTTCAACATAAACAGTGGGGGTGGCGACCACAAAAAGGATTTGAGAAAGTAATGTTTCGAAAGGAAGAAAGATATAAAAATTTAGCTGCCCAAGAACGAGAAAACCCCAGCATTTCTGCTGGGGTTTAGAATAGTGGTGGAAGGATGGGGATTTGAACCCCAGATACGCTATAAACGTATACTCGCTTTCCAGGCGAGCGCCTTAAGCCACTCAGCCATCCTTCCACAAATTGTGTTGAGCTCGTCACTCAACGAGGCGCTACTTTATTGATTCTGCATGCTTTGGTCAAGGGGCATTATCAAAAAAAGTACCTTTTTAAGTTTGTTCGATTACAAATTAACTCATTAGATCAAAAACAAACCAAATTTGATGCTATCTCTATTCTTAAGCTTGTTGCTTTTCTTAAGCTTGTTGATAGTAACCTGGAACTCTAAACCACTTACGGCACATATCTAAGAAGTAACCGTACAATATACCCATGCCACAAGAGATCACTGCGTTACTGGTTACCGCAGTCACGATCTGGTCGCTTGAAGCACCAACAGCTAACAAAATACCAGCATACACTGGAGACTGGAATAACACGTAAGCCATTAAGTCAGAGAGGTTTTTCATCAACGAGCTTTGTGAAATTTTTGCACCATTACGCAAGAACCAATCACGGAACACACCATAAGGCCATGCAATCGCAATGTTTACCGGAATCGACAGCGTTCGAGAAGCAAGGGATTGCTCGAACGCCATACCAGAGATGAACACTTCTACGATCATGCCGGAGATAAAACAGAAAACTACCATAGCAAATGTATCCGCCGCTGCGTTACGAATACAAAATGGACCACGAGACTTCATTTAGCGTTAAACCCAAAATATATCACTACCTATCTAGTGATTTAGCAATATATAAATAAGGCGCATTCGCACCTAAACAGATAATATCGCTATTAAAACACAAGATTAGCAGTCATACATTTCAAATTAAAAATCAAGTTGTAAATTAACAACTAAAAACCATTTAAAAACCAGTCATATCAACCATAAAATCACTAAAAGGTTACAATTTGGCCATTTCGTCATTAAATTTCCGTAATTAAACAACAGTCATGCCATAGGCAGGCTGACGGTAATTATGTTGAACACATCTTGAGTCGGCGGGTCGCCTAAAGAAACCTGTTCTAATGCTTTATCAACTTGGCGAGAAAGTTCAGCATTGTCCATAAGTTCGACATGCTTACGCAGACTTTCTAACGCCGATTGAATCAGGTCTAGGTTATTGTCTTCTAACGCTACATAGAGTGTCACGAGTAGCTCTTCGGTATTGTCCTTGTTGCGCAGATCAGGTTTCGGTAGTGAGCGACTTAGGCTCTTCTTATGAAGGTTTACATCGTGACTATTTTAGCTCAAAAGTTCCCCCAGAGATCCGTTGTCATTCTGGTTTTTGGTTTCATGATATTGATAAAGCTTGTTAGAGTAACGGAACAAGGCATCATCAAGTTCACGCTCATCTATCGGCTTAGCGATGATATAATCAACTCCAGCCCCAAGCATGCGCTCACGAGTCTCTTTGAAAACATCAGCCGTACAACCAAATATCAAGACAGAAGACACTTCACCAATTAACGCTCGAATGGCTGTTGTTGATTCTACGCCGTCCATAACTGGCATGTGGTTATCCATCAACACGAGATCAAATCGCTCAGCAACAAGCGCCTGTATCGCCAGTTCACCGTTTTCAACGCTCTTACAAGTAAAGCCCTTACTATTCATAAAGGTCTCAATGATTACCGTGTTGGTTCGATTGTCCTCAACGATCAGCACCTTCAAGCCAGAGTAATCTAACTTCTTATGTGGCAAGCTCTCTATTTCGCCAGGCTGAGAAGGTTGAATTTTTAACCGCACGTTAAAGCTCGTGCCTATCCCCTCTTTACTTGTGACGGTAATGTTGCCATCCATTAGTTGAGTAATTTTCTTTACAATGGCTAGGCCAAGCCCTGTACCACCAAAACGTCTTGTCGTCGAAGACTCTGCTTGTTCAAACGGTTTAAAAATACGATTTTGCGCCTCTTTAGATATACCGATACCGGTATCACGAACTCGAATGCTGAGGTAAGTATCGCTGCCTTCGACTATCTCTTTAAGGTAAACCTCAACAAAACCGCGCGAGGTGAACTTCACTGCGTTATTTAAGAGGTTAAATAGAATTTGGCGCAAGCGTGCTTTGTCGGAGAAGTACCAGCGACCGGAAGGCACTTCCGAGTACACCTTAAATTGGAGCCCTTTCTCAAAAGACAGTGTGTAGTAAACACTGTTGATACTACCGATGATCGAATCCAGAGGGAAGCACGTCTCATCAAGGTCTAACCTACCCTGCTCAATCTTAGAAAAATCCAAGATTTCGTTCAGCAAGGTCATCATGTGATCACCTGATTCATACAGACTCTTTAGGTGCTTCTCTTGCTCAGCATTAAGCGGAGTTTTTAACAGAATTTGCGCGGTCCCCAATACACCACTCATTGGGGTACGAATTTCGTGTGACAGAGTCGCAAGGAAAGCCGTTTTCGCATTGGTTGATGCTTGTGCTTTCACTTTTTCGGCTTCGAGATATACCGTCTTCTCATTGAAGGTTTTGATCAGGTGGCCGATCTCATCATGACTTGAGTAATCAACATCAATCACTTCACCGGCTTTTGAACTGTTGACTTGAGTGGCGATGTTGGTAATTGGAGTGATTAAATAACGGTTCAGTAAGTAGTAACCCGCCATCACACAGAGTAGCAACAAGGATACAATCCCCCCCTCGATACTCATCACCTGACGAAACACTTCGTCTGCTACCCGGGATTTAGAGTTAACGACATCGACTTGCCAGCCAAATTCACCGAATTGATTGCTACTAATGTAGATCCCCTCAACAAGGTTAAAGTTATGAGAAATCAGGACTTTGTTGAGCTTGTCTCTCAAGGTAATACCGAGGTTGTACTCTTCTGCGTGATTCTTAATAAAATCCAGTAACTCTTCCAAAGAGAGATCCACCGTCGCGATACCTGCAAAAGTGTCATCGTAATAATAAGGCGAAGACGCTGTGATCATTCGAACGTGCGTGTAAGGATCGATGTAGACATCACTCCATGAGATGGTTCCCTGCGGTTCATCGACCACCGAGGTATACCAATGCTCTTCGTGATAAGGGGCATTTTTAGGGTTGTTGTAAGAAAAAAGCTGATCGATGGTTCCGTCGTCAGCTTTGTTAAAGAAGTAACTGTTCAGCAACTTATCGGAATCGAGCGTATAAGGTTCAGGCCAAATACCAGCACTGACGATGGTGTCGTCACTCGCGGCTAACATCGACTTGAACAGCGGGATAACATCTTCACCTTTACGATGTGCCTGAGCAAAGCCAACTAAACTATCAACAAAGCCTTGAGAGCTGCTGAGTGGCTCTGTAATCAACGAAGACAGTAATTGCCTACGAAGGTCGAGGTTCTGTTGCAGTTTGGCGCGCACGGGGGATTCTACGACGTAATACGTCACACTACCGACAATAGCGATAAACATGGCAAGATATAACCCAAGCGCTACCATGCTTTTTTTCTTTAAAGACGACCGTATCTGCATAATTCTTTTATTGTTTTCTTTTCTGTTAAACCTAGTGTTTATCATCAACGACATCAAGCCTTTTTAGATTGAAGCTTGATTGGCACAAGTTCATTGGTACTATAAGCGCAAATATGTTCCCTTTTACGGTACCTCACTTTGACTTTACAAGATATTCTTGCGCTTCCAGAGTTGGAAGGAAAGCTAATCACAGAACACAAAACCATGGGCTTTGTCACTGCAATGGCTGCAGCGCCTAATGTGTTAACCCCGCATGAGTGGCTACCGTTCCTTTGGGGGGGCGAAGAAGTCGCTCCTTTCACTGACGGCGAGCAACTAGAAAGCTACATTGAAGTAATCATTGCGCTTTGGAACAAAACTCGTCCAGAATTAATCGAAGGCACTTGGGTTTGGCCTGAAGCTTGTCAATTAGACGAAGAGGAAGTGGTTAATACTGCTGCTCGTGATTTCTGTGAAGGCTTACTTCAAGGCTGGCAGATTGCTCGTGATGATTGGGAAACGCTAATGCCTGAAGACAGCGAAGACAACGCCCTGGTTGGCGGCGTTCTACTTTCTCTGAGCATGCTTTACGATCCAGAAACTTCAATCGCAACACTTGCAGAACAAGGTATCGAAGGCTTAGAACAGTTTGAAGAGATCTTCAATGCAGTCCCTGTAATGCTTTGTGGCCTAACTCAGCGCGGTATTGCACTAGCTGAAGCTCAATAAAAGTATTCAACACAAACTACGAAACAAACAGCAAAAGGCCTCATGATGAGGCCTTTTTAATGCGAAAATGCTTAGTCAGGGTAAACACTCTCAATACATAGAAGAGCGTTAACATAAAAATAGTCGCGACTTAAAAACCTCTCCAATCAAAGTCGTCGATACGCTCATCGGCGATATAGAACAACTTAGTACCGCTGATGACGACTTGATCCAATTCTGGGTTGAGTTCAATGCCGTTCCCGGAGTCTATCGCAATCAACGTCGCTTGATACTTCTCTTTGAACACAGAGAAAATCGGCGCCACAGTCACAGGTTCAGCATCTTGAGGATAGTAAGTCGAATACTGCGTCATACCTCTTGTCGAGCTAAGCAGCTCTTGGTGTAGCGCACTGGATCCTGGATCGACCGCAGCCTTTGCAAGCATCTCTGCGCCTACCGCAGGAATACACTCAGAGTTCGGACAATGTTTATGCAGCAGATCACTCAATGCTTCATCTTTAAAGTAAACCAACAGATGCGCTTGTGGGTTTTGGTTGGCACAGTAAAGGGCTGCAGATAAAGTAATATCATCTTCAGGGTTATCAATCAGAATACAACTGGCTGATTCAATACCCGTCTTTTCCATCTCTTTACCGTCAGTGTAGCTATTCACTTTCACGAAACTGATTTCACCTGGGAGTGGGTTTTCAATATCTGAACGCGTACATAACACAATTGGACGCCTACCCGTCTCTTCATGCTGGAGCATACGAATAAGGTGAATGGTTCTTTGCTCATTCCACCCCAACATTAAAATATGATTTTCCACTCGTACTCTCCTTTTTCCTAACAAACCTGCTCGCCAATATTCAACACCTTCTGTGGCAAGCTTACCGAGTAACGCTGCGAACAGGCTCAGCCCCCCCGGTATCACAAATAGAATGACGAACCATCGACCCGCTACTGTCGTTGGTGATAGGTCGCCATACCCGACTGTCGAAGCGGTCACCACTAAGTAATACGCGAATGTCGTAAACGAACTGGTTAAGTCCGTCTCACCCACCAAATACAAACTCAACCATGAAATAAACACATAGCCAAGAAAAGTAAAAAGCAGGTTTTTGCCGTTCAAAACAAAGATGTTTGCTTTGATCCAACGTTTGAGTTGCAACCAGATTATCATTCGAGCCTCAAATCCTTCGATCTTACTTACATGCTAGAAAAAATACGCGATATCAACAAGATGAATCATCAGAAAAAGATACATACTCACAAGATTGACATTGTCAGGCTATCTTTAGGTACAAAAAAACCAGCAGTATAGGCTGGTTTTTAATTTGGTCAGATAAGTAAGCCGCTTACGCGTTACCTTTTACCTGCATGTTTAACTGCTCTGCGAAATCTAACATACGGTTCAATGGGATAAGCGATTTAACACGTAGCTCGTCAGAAACGAAGATTTCGTGTTGCTCACCGCCATTCTCAAGTGCGTTTTCAATTGCCTCAAGACCGTTCATAGCCATCCAAGGACAGTGTGCACAGCTACGACAAGTTGCACCAGCACCCGCCGTTGGCGCTTCAATCAGCTCTTTTTCAGGAACCAATTGTTGCATCTTGAAGAAGATGCCTTTGTCTGTCGCGACAATCATCTGTGAATGCGGCAGCTCTTTCGCTTTCTTGATTAGTTGGCTAGTAGAACCAACAGCATCAGCCAACTCAACAACACTTGCTGGAGACTCTGGGTGTACAAGAATTGCAGCTTCAGGATATACCGACTTCATCTTTCTCAATGCATCAGCAGAAAACTCATCGTGCACGATACACTCACCTTGCCAAAGCAACATGTCAGCGCCGGTTTGATTCGCGATGTAAGAACCTAAGTGACGGTCAGGGCCCCAAATAATTGGCTTGCCCTCAGCGTCTAGGCTTTCAACGATTTCCAAAGCAATACTCGACGTAACCACCCAGTCTGCACGAGCTTTAACAGCCGCAGAAGTGTTTGCGTATACAACCACTGTGTGGTCAGGGTGAGCATCACAAAATTCTGTAAATTTATCAGCAGGACAGCCAAGGTCTAATGAACATTCAGCTTCAAGCGTTGGCATTAAAATGCGTTTTTCAGGAGTAAGGATCTTCGCAGACTCACCCATAAAACGAACACCAGCGATAATCAAAGTGCTTGCTGAGTGACGGTTACCGAATTTAGCCATTTCTAATGAATCGCCAACGAAACCACCAGTTTCTTCTGCCAGAGCCTGAATTTCAGGATCTGTGTAGTAGTGTGCAATTAGAACTGCATCTTTTTCTTGAAGTAGTTTTTTGATGTTTGCGATGTGGGCCTGTTTCTGAGCGTCGCTCAGTGGAAATGGCTTAGGCGGAAACGGGTAAACTGTATCGATTTTATCTAGTATATGACTCATTGCTCTTGCTCTACGCAACTTCTTCCGAGAATCCGAGTATTCTACACAGGACAGGCATGAGGATCAAAAAGGATTGGTTGTAAGCAAGTACGATTCGGTATTCAAGCAGGTATAAAAAAGAGGCGCCGCAGCACCTCTATTTAGTTTTATAAGTGGGTTTGTGCCACTTTGGCCGAAGCACTGTTGGGGTACTCGGTAACGACTTGTTGGTAATATTTCTTAGCTTGCGCCGCATTGTTATTGCGCGCCGCTATGTCACCAAGCTTAACCAGTGCGTCCGCTCGCTTGTTTGAGTCTTTGTATGACACAACAGCGGCAAAGCTCTTCACAGCCTCTTTATCCTGCTTCTTAGCAAAGTAAAGCTGACCTAACCAGTAGTGAGAATTAGGTGTGAAGGTTGAATCTGGGAAGTCTTTTTGAAACTGTTGGAATGCAGCAATCGCACCCGTGTAGTCTCGTTGCTTGAGAATCATGTCTACAGCATTTTGATAAGCAGTCTGCTCATCAACATCAGTACTGAACGTACCAGAAGCTTCCTTAGAGCCTTCGCTCGCGGCTACTGCTACTGTTGCGGTACCTGCTGCTTTCACCTCACCTCTTACGCGATCAAGCTCGATAAAGAGTTCACGTTGGCGCTCTAGCATTTGTTTCATATCGTAACTGTTGCGTTCTAGCTCACCACGAAGCTCACTGATTTCCAGTGCCATATCGTCCATTTGCTGTTGCATTTGAAGCTGAACAAGATTGCGATTTTGAAGCAGGCGCTCTAAACGCTCAATATCTGATTCGTTAGATGCTGATCGAGAGGAAGAAGAAGTTGAATTGGTTGCGGTGCTATTGAGATCGGATACTGGAGCTGGTGCAGCGAACGCAGTGTTCGCTGCACTTGCCAGTAACGAAAGCAAAATGACTCGCTTTGTGTTACGGAGCATGAGGCAATTCCTCAATTAAATAGCTTACTAGGATTAGTAAACTAGTACTGCGCGACGGTTTTTAGCGTACACATCTTCAGATTGACCTAGAAGAAGTGGCTTCTCTTCACCGTAGCTGACGATAGAAATTTGGTCTGCTTGAACACCTAGAGCTTGTAGGTATTTCGCTACAGCTTGTGCACGACGCTCGCCAAGTGCGATGTTGTACTCAGGAGTACCGCGTTCGTCCGCGTGACCTTCGATAGTAACGTTCATGTCAACGTTATTGCTTAGGTAAGCTGCGTGAGCTGCTAGAATTTCTTCGTAGTCGCCAGCGATAGTAGAGTTATCGAATGCAAAGTAGATTGTTTGAGTTTCGCGTAGCGCTTGCTCTTTAAGCTCTTGCTCAGACAGTTGAGCGTTAGCATCAATTGGCGTTACAACAGTTGTGTCTACGTTGCCTTCTGAACCTGAAGTTGTTTGGTTGCTTTCAGTACCTGAAGTTGCAGATGTTGCTTCATCAGTTGAGCTACATGCCGTTACTGCCATCACTGGTAGTGCAATCATCAAGCCTTTAAGAACTTTGTTAAGTTGCATCTTTTTTTCCTTACGTTATCAAACTTAGTTTCTACAGCGACCAAGTGCTATAGATAGTTAATTGCCACAATAGTTAACACTATCAATAGCTAAAAGAATGTATCACTTTAACTAGAGGAACGGTGACCATGCAGGCGCTCTTACACGTCCGTTGGTTGCCGGTAATCTAGCTTTAAAACGGCCATCGATAGAAACCATCGATAGTACGTTCGTCTTGTTGTAAATAGAGCTATAGATAACCATACCTCCATTTGGTGCAATACTTGGAGACTCATCTAACAATGTTTTTGTTAGTACTTGAACCGCACCAGTTTCCAAATCCTGCTTAGCCAAGTTAAAGCCTGAGTTGCTGCGATTAACCATGATCAGGAATCGTCCATCAGGGGTAATCTGGCCACCTAAGTTTTGGCTACCTTGCCAAGTAATACGAGATGTCGAATTATTTGACAAATTTACATTATATATCTGTGGTTTACCACCACGATCAGACGTAAAGATTAGAGACTTACCGTCTGGATGCCAGAATGGTTCCGTATTATTCGAACGGCCGCGGGTAATTTGAGTCAGCTTACGGCTTGCTAGATCAAGTGTGTACACCTGAAGGCTGCCTGTTTTCGACAATACTAGCGCGAGCTTTTTACCATCAGGAGAGAATCTTGGCGCACCATTATGACGAGGGTATGACGTCACTTTCTCACGTTCACCAGTGTAAATATTCATAATGAAGATTTCAGCTTGGCCATTCTGGAAACTCACGTAAGCTAGCTTTTTGCCGTCTGGTGACCATGCCGGCGACATTAGAGGCTGTTTAGAGCGAAGTACTAGGCGCTCATTAAAACCATCGTAGTCTGCTACACGAAGCTGGTACGGATATTTATCTTTGTCGTTCACAACAACGTAAGAGATACGTGTTAGAAACGCGCCTTTTTGACCTGTTAGCTCTTCATATACCAAGTCAGAGATACGGTGTGCGTACTCTCTTAGGCGCTTACCAGGTACGGTTGCTTTCTTGTTGAACAACACGTGATCTTTTGAAAGTACCAATTGACCTTCATCGCTTAGCGCACGGCTTTGTCCTTTCGTCAGCTGACCACGAACAATATCGATCAACTGGTAATTCACCACGTACTGCCCTTCGGCATTTTTTGTGATGCTACCAGTTAATAGTGAATCAACACCTAGGTTAGTCCAAGCATCAAAGTTTACCTCTGTTTCGCTATAAGGCGTTTGAGGCATTTTGCTTGTCGCAACTGGGCTGAATTTACCACTACGCTGTAAGTCAGAAGCGATAACCGCTGACACATCATGCGGAAGTGGCTCAGCACCTTCCCAGTGGAAAGGTACGATAGCGATAGGTCGTGCAGAGTTAATACCGTCTGTAATAACAAGCTCCAGGGCTGCATGCGCCAACTGGCTGCTTATCGCTATTACAAAAACAAAACTCAGTAATAGTTTCTTTAACACAAGTTCGTCCTTTTACTCTGGTGATACCGTTAAATTAATGTCTTTTAGTGATTTCACAATATCTGGGTCTTTAGGCAGTGGGTAAGATTGTACCTGTGCCACCGCGCGTTTGGTTGCTGCACATAGGCGGCTGTCTCCATCCAAAATACTCAAGCTTCCCAGAATCGCATTAGACCCCGTTGGAATGAGCTTAAGGTTCACTCGACATGAGCTTCCTCGGTAGCTGTCTTCTAACAATAAGTTCTGCTGAATAAGCTGAGTATATATCGCACCGTAACGCTGTACTTCATCACTAATAAATTGTTGTCTTGCCGAAGAGTTTTGAGTCGCTTCAGTTTCAAGCCCTGCAAAGATATCGTTCAGTGCAGCTTCTTGCTGTTTGCGCTCTTTCTCAGCTCTGGCTGCCGCCTCTTTTGCTTTACGTGCTTTCTCAGCTGCAGCGGAGGCTTCTTTCTCTTTTGATATACGTTGCTTCTCAGCACGTTCAGCAGCTTCTTTTTCTTTACGAGCTTTTTCAGCGGCCTCTTGTGCCGCTTTTTCTTTTGCCACCCGTTCTTGTTCCGCTTTTTCAATCGCCGCTTCTTTCGCTTTACGCTCTTTCTCTGCTTTAACTAGAGCCGCCTCTTTCAACTTGCGTTCTGCTTCTGCTTTATCAGCTTTCTTTTTCTCTTGCTCTAAACGTGACTGTTCAGCTTTGCGTTTTTTCTCGTTTTCGACTCGTCGCTTTTCTGCTTCTCGAGCAGCTTTCGCATCCTTCGCTTGTTGCTCTTTAAGCTTACGGATGTTTTCTTCTTCAGCCTTACGATTCTTTTCTAGCCTTTCACTTTCGCGTCGAAGCTTGTCTAGGCGCTCTTGCTCTTTCTTACTGGCCGCTTCACGTTGTTGACGAATTTGTTGGGCTTGTTGACGAACCAATTGAGGGTCAATAACGACAGCCTGCACCATCTGCCCAGTAGGCTTAGGTTCAGACATAGTAAAATCAGCTCCCCATATGAGTGCAACGAATAAGACTACGTGCAGCCCAAGTGAAATTAGAAGCGGCTTTTTGAAACTGTTGGATTTTTTATTATTCGCTTTCATGAATGCTACGGAGCTATTCCCTTATATCCGTTAAAAGGCCAACCTTTGGCACACCTGCACGGCTTAATTCATCAAGTAATAAAACCACTTCAGCATAAGGAGTAGCAGCATCGCCACCCACCGCCACTGGAGAATTCGGTTTTAAAGACAGTTCAGCTTTTACTCGAACGATTATGTCTTCCAATGACAAGCCACGCTGCACCTCTTCGTCGTTGACGCTTAGGCCAAGCTCACCATCTTTGTTCACTTCAACGATAATAAAACTCGCATTGTCGTCGCCTAATAAATCTTGCGCTGACTTAGCAGTAGACGCCTGTGGCAGTTCAACATCCACACCTTGAGTTACAAACGGTGACGTCACCATAAAAATGATCAGCAGTACGAGCATAACGTCGATATAAGGTACAACGTTAATCTCAGCCGTCATCTTGCGTTTTTTAGGTTGGTATCCAGCCATCTATTATTCCCTGCCAGCCATCGCTTGACGGTGAAGAATGCTGTGGAACTCTTCAGAGAAAGTCGCGTAGTTATGTTCTAGCTTACCAACACTGCTGCTAAAGCGGTTGTATGCCATTACAGCTGGAATTGCAGCAAATAGACCCATTGCTGTTGCGATCAGAGCCTCTGCAATACCTGGTGCTACCATTGCCAATGTCGCTTGCTTCACTTCACCTAACGCGATGAATGAGTGCATGATACCCCAAACGGTACCGAACAGGCCGATGTATGGACTGATTGAACCGACAGTCGCCAAAAAAGGTAAGTTAGTTTCTAGCTCGTCCACTTCGCGAGATACTGCTACGCGCATTGCACGGCCAGTGCCTTCCATAATGAAGTCGGGAGATGTCGCGTTAGATTTACGAAGGCGTACAAATTCAGTAAAACCTGCGTAGAAAATCTCTTCAGTTCCAGAAAGCTCATCTTTGCGCTTGTTGCTCTCTTGGTACAACTTAGCCAAATCAACACCAGACCAGAATTTATCTTCGAAGACTTCTGCTTGTTTAGAAGCTTGAGATAGCACTTTATTTCTTTTTATGATCATTGCCCAAGAAACGACAGACATGCCCATAAGAGTCAGCATGACCATTTTAACTAGTAAACTAGCTTCTAGAATGAGGCCTAAGATTGAGATTTCAGCAGTCACTATTCGTTAGCTCCGTAAGAATAAATGTTGGCATTGCCTTGGGTTTCATTTTTTGGGTGTCGATACATGCTACCTTAACCACTGCTTTACACAATGCTTTGCCATCAGGATTTACGATCTCTTGACAGAAGACCAAGGTTGCTCGCTTTAATTCGTAAATATTTGTAACCACTTGTAAATAATCATCAAGGCGTGCACCTTGAATAAAATCGATGTCTATATGTCGGATTACAAAACCGATGTTTTGTTCGAATAGAACTTGCTGAGAAACACCAATTGAACGCAGCATCTCAGTTCGAGCACGCTCGAAGAACTTGAGATAGTTAGAGTGGTACACCACGCCACCTGCGTCGGTGTCTTCGTAATATACGGTTACTGGCCAAGTAAACGGCTTAGATAATCCCTGCAAATTGATACCACAAACCCAAAATCGATAAAGAAATCACTATAACCTAACTCCTTATCATTAATAGTATATAGCAGTGAATTTTTTGATTTAACAGACGAAAAAAAAGGCCATCTGTATAAGATGACCTCTTTTTGACTAAAAACCAAACAAGCACAAGGCTCACATTAAATGAGAACCTAAAAATAAACCTACTTTATAAAAGGCGTAGCACTGTTAGGTAGAGCAGAATAGTAAGTGAAACATATGGGCTAAAAAATAATTGCCACATCCAAGCTCTCGGCTTAAACCCAACACCGTAAACCATGCTTGAGCACACAGCCCAAATAAACATAGGCCCGATGATCGCGTTAAAGCCACCGATGCTTGCTGCATACGCTTCAGGATCCCACATCACTAAGCCAATATGCATAAAACCCAATATTAGGGCCAAAACTCTAAATAGAATCTTGTCCATTGGTCGATGCAGCTTAGCGACTTGTTCTGCGAGATTACTCACTGTCTTTGTCCATCATTTCAGAATGCTCAAGCCATAGAGCATTGATGATGCCGAATGCACATGCTAGAAGTACACCCAAAATCCATGCGAAATACCACATAAAATTTCTCCTAAGTTATTTCACTTCTATCTTAGTAAGCTGAAACGTCGTTATCTTCGATGTGTTTCTTATCTAGGCGACCGAACATTTTGTAGTATGTCCAAGTTGTGTAGCCAAGAATCACAGGAACCATTACCGCTGCAACTGCAGTCATTAGACCAAGTGTCAGCTCACTCGCTGTTGAGTCCCACATAGTCAAACTATGGTCAGGGTTCAGGCTTGATGGCATTACGAATGGGAACATTGCAAAACCAGCCGTTAAGATCACACCAGCGTTAGATAGGCTCGAGAATAAGAAAGCGAAACCACCGCGCTCAAGAAGAGATGCAATTACAGCGAATAGTGGCATAACCACACCTAGAATCGGTGCCGCCCACATTGCTGGGTACGTCTCAAAGTTTGTCATCCACGCGCCAACTTGAAGTGATACTTCTTTGTTTAGCGGGTTAGAGTCTGCGAACGTGTCAATCGTACTTGTAATTACATAGCCTTCGATAGATTGAACCCAGAAGCCACCAATAACAAATAGAACAATTGAGATTAGGCCTGTGAGCTGAGCAACGTTACGAGCACGAGCGTACAGCGCCTCAGTTGTCTTCATTTGTAACCATGTTGCACCTTGCGTTACGAACAACATCAGAGCTAATACACCACATAGCAATGCAAACGGATTTAGCAGAGCGAAGAATGTACCGTGGTACTGAGACATCATTAGGTTATTCAAGTCAAATGGCACACCTTGTAGAAGGTTACCAAATGCTACACCGAAGATGATTGGCGGAACTGTACCACTGAAGCAAAGTGCGTAGTCCCACGCTTTACGCCATTTCGGATTTTCAATCTTTGAACGGTAATCTAGGGCAAGTGGACGTAGCCAAAGTGCAGCGAGAGTCACGTACATAGCAAAGTAGAAGCCAGAGAAAGAGGTTGCGTAAACCATTGGCCAGGCTGCGAAAAGTGCACCACCAGCTGTAATCAACCAAACTTGGTTACCATCCCAGTGAGGGGCAATCGTGTTCAGCATAATACGACGTTCAGTGTCACTCTTACCGATTACCGGTGAAAGTGCTGCAACCCCCATATCGAAGCCATCGGTTACTGCAAAACCTACTAATAGAACACCGATTAGGATCCACCAAATAAGTCGTAAGCTTTCGTAATCAAACATTAATATCCCCTCAATTATACTTCAACTGAACGGCTAACTTTGTCTTCAACAGAGTTATCGCTTTGTTCGAAGTGGTAACGGCCTGTCTTCAAGCTACTTGGGCCTTTACGTGCGAATTTCAGCATTAGATAAACCTCAGCAATCAAGAACACTGTGTAGAGTGCCAATATAGCGAAAAGAGAAGTCCAAAGCTGTTCAATAGTTAGTGCTGATGCAGCAACGTTAACCGGTAGTATTTCACCAACCGCCCATGGTTGACGACCAAATTCAGCAACAAACCAACCTGCTTCAATCGCAATCCATGGTAGTGGGATGCTGAATAAAGCGGCTTTGAGAATCCAAGGTTTTTGTTCGATTTTCTGGCGGCATGTTTGGATAAATGAGGCACCGAAAACGAACAACATAATAAACCCGCAACCAACCATAATACGGAACGCACTAAACAGTGGCCACACTGTTGGGATCGAATCGTCCGCTGCCATTTGGATTTGGTCTTCCGTTGCGTCAACAACATTGTCTGTGTAACGTTTTAGAAGTAGTCCGTAACCTAAGTCACCTTTGACTTCGTCAAACGCACTCATATTTGCTTCTGACTTATCACCTGCGCGAAGCTTTTCAAGTAGCTCGTATGCATAAATACCCGTACGTATACGATCAACATGCTGTTCACGTAGGTCGTGTAGACCTGTTACTTCCTCATCAAACGAACGTGTTGCAATAATACCCATTACGTAAGGGATCTTGATTGCGTAATCGGTATTCATGGTTTCTTGGTTTGGTACACCAAATAAAGTAAATGCAGCTGGTGCTGGCTCTGTGTGCCATTCGGCCTCAACCGCAGCGAGTTTCACTTTTTGAACTTCACCTAACTCGTAACCAGATTCGTCACCCAAAATAATCGTTGATAAAATAGCAGCCATACCGAAAGATGCTGCAATAGCGAATGAACGACGGGCAAACGCTACATCTCGGCCTTTTAGTAGGTAATATGAACTAATCCCCAGTATAAACATTGCACCACACGTGTAGCCAGAAGCTACTGTGTGTACAAACTTAACTTGTGCAACTGGGTTAAACACGACTTCTGCAAAACTTACCATTTCCATACGCATGGTTTCGAAGTTGAATTCTGCGCCTACTGGGTTTTGCATCCAGCCATTCGCTATAAGAATCCAAAGTGCAGAGAAGTTAGAACCAAGTGCCACTAGCCACGTTACCGCTAAATGCTGACGCTTTGACAGTCTATCCCAACCGAAGAAGAAAAGACCAACAAAAGTAGACTCTAGGAAGAATGCAACAAGCGCTTCGATAGCCAGAGGAGCACCAAAGATGTCGCCAACATAATGAGAATAGTAAGACCAATTAGTACCAAACTGGAACTCCATGGTTAAGCCTGTCGCCACACCAAGAGCAAAGTTAATACCAAACAATTTACCCCAGAACTTGGTCATGTCCTTATAAATTTGCTTGCCAGTCATTACATAAACAGACTCCATAATGGCAAGTAAAAATGCCATACCTAAAGTCAGTGGAACAAATAGGAAGTGATACATCGCTGTAAATGCAAATTGCAAACGCGACAGATCAACAACATCAATCATGGTAACTCCTTTGTGTCGGCTGGATGACACTTGTGTGATTATTCACCTCAAAAGTCCATGTAAAAACAATCTGCAATATTGTTATTACAACATGAAATTTGTAGCAAAAACGTACCGTTATAGTTAGATTATTGTTAAGTTGTAGCTAATATAGCTGACGCTAATATTACTGGTAAAATCAGTATGTTTCAAAAGGTTTATGGAAGAACCCTAAGTTGATTTGTATCAAATTTATTCGTGCAAATTAGGGGGATTTTTGAACAATTATGATTAAATTCACACCAATTGGGCTTGTCTTAATAACACTGCATGATAGCTGTGACAAAACCTCAGCACACAATCAACATTGGAGTTACACCCCCCATAAAGTAGTAACAAAAGATATGACAACTTATTTCAATCTTTGTTAGTTAAATCAAAGGTGAAATCAAAGTTTTCATTTTTGACGCGACATGTTCGAACTTTATAGCGACGAGCACAATAGAGTTGTTATTCAGTAAAGCGAAAAAATCCCAGCGCTTATGCAACTGGGATCTTTAGAAATGAATAATTTAGCGATTGGACGGTCTATCTATTGCAAAGTGTAAATAGGCTCGGTCGGTCGCAATTCGGCCTCTTGGTGTTCTTTGTAGATAACCTTGCTGAATCAGATACGGCTCTAATACATCTTCAATGGTATCTTTTTCTTCACCAATGGCTGCCGCCATGTTGTCGATACCAACAGGACCACCACCAAACTTCTCCATGATTGCCAGTAGAAGTTTTCTGTCCATATAGTCGAAACCTTTAGCATCGACATCGAGCATGTTCAGTGCGCTATCTGCAACCTCAGGGCAAATATGACCGTTCCCCTTCACTTCTGCATAGTCACGTACACGGCGCAATAAACGGTTTGCAATACGTGGTGTGCCGCGAGCACGACGAGCAACTTCTAATGCACCTTCCGGTTCCATTGATAAGCCAAGGCAATCGGCACTGCGCTGAACGATGTTTTGTAAGTCTTCGACTTTGTAATACTCAAGACGCTGAGTGATACCAAAACGGTCACGAAGTGGAGAGGTCAGTGAGCCAGCGCGAGTGGTTGCACCAATCAAAGTGAAAGGTGGCAGGTCAATTTTGATTGAGCGTGCCGCGGGGCCTTCACCGATCATAATGTCCAATTGATAGTCTTCCATAGCGGGATACAACACCTCTTCAACCACAGGGCTTAATCGGTGGATTTCATCAATAAATAGCACATCATTTTCTTCAAGGTTAGTCAGCAGCGCCGCCAAGTCACCGGCTTTCTCTAATACAGGGCCAGAAGTGGTGCGAATATTCACATCCATCTCATTTGCAACGATATTCGCTAACGTTGTTTTACCAAGACCGGGAGGACCGAATATCAACAGATGGTCAAGCGCTTCATTACGCAACTGTGCCGCTTTGATGAAAATCTCCATCTGATCACGAACGTGGTCCTGACCTTGATAGTCGGCGAGCGCCTTTGGTCGTATTGCACGATCGATAACATCTTCATCTTTAAAAACCGGGTTGTCAGGAGCAATGAGGCGATCTGCTTCAATCATAGAGAGTTCCAATTTGAGAGTGTTAACTCTGTTTTCTTTCAATTCTTGTTAAAGTATCACCTACGTTAGGTGAAACGAAGGTAAACACTCGTTCTACCTAACGTCGAGGCATAAGAGCCGACACGCTAGATACAAGTATCTTTTATCAGCCATACCTTAACCTTTCGATTGAACTATGGCTGTATTATCAACTTCGATTAGACCATCGACTTCAAGGCTTCGCGAATCAGCTGTTCACTTGTCATGCCGTCTTTCGCGATTTGAGAAACCACCTTAGAAGCTTGAGTTGGTTTGTAGCCTAGTGCAAGCAGCGCACTTACCGCTTCTTCTTCAGCATCATGAACCGTTGGCATAGAGTCAATCGGTGCAGCGTCAGTCGCAGGGGTAAACAGGTCACCTGCCCCCCACCCTTTAAGGCGGTCTTTCATTTCAACAACAAGACGTTCCGCCGTTTTCTTACCAACACCCGGAAGTTTCACTAACGTTGAAATGTCTTCGCGTTCAACACTCTGAACAAACTGGCTCGCTGTCATACCTGAAAGAATACCAAGGCCAAGTTTAGGGCCAACACCGTTCGCTTTGATCACTTCGCGGAACAACGCACGTTCTTTAACTGTGTTGAAGCCATATAGGAGCTGCGCATCTTCACGTACTACAAAATGCGTATAGATAATTGCTTCTTCGCCTACGTTCGGTAGTTCATAAAAACAGCTCATTGGCATTTGTACTTCGTAACCAACACCACTGACTTCAATCAATAATTCTGGTGGCTGTTTTTCTATTAATGTACCGCGTAGACGTCCGATCACAATTCACTCTCTTGATGGAATTTAATTAGAGGGACAGAATATAAAAGAACTGGATGCTTATCCAGTTCTTTGTGGTTTTTCGAAGGATTTATTTACGCCTGTTTGGCTTGGGAGACCACGTAATTTAGGCTTTCAACCAATTCCTTAACTGAAGAGACATACCCGGTCAGTTCAGAACCATAATTAGCGACCAAACCCGACACAGATTTGGTTTCAGCAACGCTCTGCGCCACTTCAGAGCTGGCAAGATCGAGCTCTTTTAAGGAGTCCATCTGCATCGCCATAATATCAGTTAACCGGTTCACATCAGTAGAGATAGTCTGAACCTCTGAAATAATGCCGTTCATTTCATTGGCCGTAGTTTCGATGATCGCTCTGCCATGCTCCACTTCCACTTTACTGCGATCCAACAAGCTTCGGATCTCGATGGCTGAATGACTACTTTTTGCTGACAGCTCCCTTACCTGGTCAGCTACCACAGCAAAGCCTCTCCCCTGCTCACCTGCGCGAGCCGCTTCTATTGCGGCATTTAGCGCGAGTAAATTGGTTTGCTCTGCTACCGAAGTAATTAAGTCAGCGACCTTCATGATCTCTTGGTTACTTTGTATGATTTGACTAATGGCTCCGGTCGAGGCCTCAAGAGATTCAGAGCTCTTTTGTGCTTTGGTGCCAACGGCTTCACTGCGCTCTTTGAGTTCACCGACAAACGAATTCGACTCTGCGATACCTTGCGTCATCTGATGCAGTTGCTGGCTCATCTCCTCAGCTGCACTCGCCTGAGATTCACAATTGATGTTCAACACTTCGACTTGCGCATGTAAATCTTGTGACTGTTGTTCTAGATGTACAGAGACACCCTGTAAGCTTTCTGAATTCGAGTTGGCTTGGTCGAGCACAACTGACAAGCGTCCTTCACTTTGTGTCGCTTTGTTAGCGACCTGCTGACTTTCTGAAATCGCTTGTTCTGCCATCTCGATAGCGACTTCTTTTTGCTTGGCTGTAAACGCTTGTGCAATACAAATCACCACCAGCGGCATAATCACCCCCGACCATGTTTCAACAACCACCGCTTCCGGAGTAAGCACTAACTGCGGAAATATGAATCCGTTTAGATGAGCGGACGTCATCACCAAAGAGACGCCAATCACCAACCCACTCCATACCAAAGCGACAATGCGCGTTCCTGATAAAAAGAAAGCAACCACTAACAAAGGTACCCAATAGGCCTGTGTCGAATCCACCACACCGCCACTTTGATAAATGATATTCAGTGCGTGCACCGCCATACCGACAAAGCCAAAGTTAAGTGCCAAACTTGGTTTCCCAGTAACACGAAGTAACGTGGCTGAGAACAGTTCAAAGACGATAAGGAACACAGAAGTAGCAACCAGCAGCTGCTCTCCGTGTTTTGCCCATTTGATTAAGCTGTAGATACCGACAAAGAAAGCGATGAAAGTGAAAAGTAATAAGATGTCGGCTTGTCTGGTTTGATTGTTGTTCCATTCGCGAGTTTTGGGCAGAAATAGCACGCGCCACAACTTGATAGGGTTCATCAGTGATCATCCTTGATTAACTTATAAGACCTCCGACCAATGTTAATATCATGTTAAATGGGACGCAATATTATGATCTAGGTTCTGTTCGAAAGATCTCATTTCCTCAGGGATTTAGCGGCATATTGCTTTGATATGAGCCTAACCAAACGCGAGGCTCATCAGTGTAACTAGGCGAGGCGATATATGCTGGAAGCTAACTGGAGGAGAAAGTTAACGATAGCGCCCTTTTCTTGCGCCTGTGGCTTTACCTGCCAGTGCAATCAAGGTTTTGTTGGTGTTGGCGTGAGTGATCGCTACACCTAACGCATCGGCAGCATCGGCTTGTGGTCTCGCAGGTAACTTAAGCATACTCATTACCATGTTCTGAACCACAGACTTATCAGCACCACCATTACCTGTCACCGCCTGTTTAATCAAACGAGCGGCGTATTCATGAACCGGCAAATCTGCATTTACAGCGGCCACAATTGCGCTACCACGAGCCTGACCTAACTTAAGTGCCGAATCCGCATTCTTTGCCATGAATACTTGCTCAATAGCAAACACATCCGGCTGAAACTGAGTAATGATTTCACTTACCCCCGCGTAGATCTGCTTGAGTCGGCCAGGAAGCTCTTTTTCCGAGGTGCGGATACACCCACTGCCTAAGTAATACAGATGGCGACCATTTTGACGAATCACACCGTAGCCGGTAATGCGAGAGCCGGGGTCAATCCCCAAGATAATAGACATAACTTCTAGTACTGATTATTTATACATGCTTTATCAGCTTAGTATATCGAACGATAAAAAAAATGCCCGTTAAATTAACGGGCATTTTTATTTACATAAGCAAAGGTCACTCCAATAAAGAGTCACTTAAAAGATAGAGTTCTTAGCTTATTCAGCCGGCTCTTCTTTTTGTGCTGCTTTAACTGTGATTGCTAGCTCTTCCAAAGATGCTGGGTTTGCTAGGCTTGGCGCGTCTGTTAGTAGACATGCTGCAGCTGTTGTTTTCGGGAATGCGATAACGTCACGAATGTTCTCAGTACCACAAAGTAGCATTGCTAGACGGTCAAGACCGAATGCTAGACCAGCGTGTGGTGGAGTACCGTATTGAAGAGCATCTAGTAGGAAGCCAAACTTCTCTTGTTGCTCTTTCTCTTCGATACCTAGGATACCGAATACAGCCGTTTGCATCTCTGCGTTGTGAATACGTACAGAACCACCGCCAACTTCGTAGCCGTTGATTACCATATCGTATGCGTCAGAGTTTGCCGCTGCTGGGTTTGCTTTTAGCTCTTCCGCAGTCACACCTAGTGGAGATGTAAATGGGTGGTGCATTGCGTGTAGGTTACCTTCGCCGTCTTCTTCAAACATTGGGAAGTCGACAACCCACAATGGAGCCCATGCAGATGTATCTGTTAGCTCTAGGTCTGTACCTAGTTTAAGACGAAGTGAGCCCATTGCTTCAGCAACGATGCCTGCTTTGTCTGCGCCGAACAGAATGATATCGCCAGATTCAGCTTCAGTGCGATCTAGAATACCGTTGATTACGTCTTCGCTTAGGAATTTAGCAACTGGAGATTGGATACCTTCCATGCCAGCTGCACGGTCGTTAACCTTCATCCAAGCTAGACCTTTCGCGCCGTAGATATTTACGTACTCTGCGTAACCGTCGATTTGCTTACGAGTTAGCTTAGCACCACCTGGAACACGGATAACCGCTACACGACCTTTTTCGTCGTTAGCTGGGCCAGAGAATACTTTGAACTCAACGTCTTTAACTAGGTCAGCAACGTCAACAAGCTCTAGTGGGTTACGTAGATCTGGCTTATCAGAACCGAAACGACGAATCGCTTCAGAGAAAGGCATTACTGGGAATTGACCGAGTTCTACATCTAGAAGCTCTTTCCACATATCGTGAACTAGCTTTTCAGTGATGTTACGTACTTCTTGAGAAGACATGAACGATGTTTCGATATCGATCTGAGTAAATTCAGGCTGACGGTCAGCACGTAAATCTTCATCACGGAAACATTTAACGATTTGGTAGTAACGGTCAAAACCAGACATCATCAGCAGTTGCTTGAACAGCTGAGGAGATTGAGGAAGCGCGTAGAAACTGCCTTTATGAACACGGCTTGGTACTAGGTAGTCACGAGCGCCTTCTGGAGTCGCTTTCGTTAGTACTGGTGTTTCGATATCTAGGAACAGGTTCTCGTCTAGGAAGCGACGAACGAAGCTAGATGCACGAGCACGAAGCTTGATGCGATCACTCATTTCTGGACGACGAAGATCGATGTAACGGTACTTAAGACGCTGTTCTTCAGAGTTCGTTTGGTTGAAGTCTAGTGGAAGCGCTTCTGAACGGTTGATGATCTCTAGACCAGTAGCGTAAAGTTCTACTTCACCAGTAGCCATGTCTTTATTTACTTGGCTGTCAGGACGAACACGTACTTCACCAGTCAATTTGATACAGAACTCATTACGCAGTTGGTTAGCGATCGGGAAGATATCTTTCATATCTGGATCGACAACAACCTGAACGATGCCTTCACGATCACGCATATCAATAAAGATAAGACCGCCTAAATCACGGCGACGGTTTACCCAGCCGCACAATTCTACAGTTTGTCCCGCCAGGGACTTGTTCAGGTTACCACAGTAATGGGTACGCATAATGAATTTCCCAATCTCTTAATAATTTACTAATTTCCAAGTTGTAGGTGTTAAAATAGCCCTAGAGAGCTTTTTACCTAACAAAGCAAGGAATCATTTATACGCGGAAACTCGGTTAAAATCGACCTTCCACACTCGAATTTATTGTGTTTTATCTGGCTTTGCTGCTTTTTAGCTCATCAAACGCGCAAAGATTCACCAAAACCAAAAAAATTGCGATAATTATATCTCGAAAATACCTTAATCAGCAAAAGTCTCGTACAGTAGATTTTCATTTCGATTAAAAGCAGTAATGTGATGACTAATGGTGCAAAAACGATGGACACTTTACCTCTAAGACTTGGATTAACCATGTGGTCTCATTCTGAGTGGCAAAGTCAGTTCTACGGTATAGGCACCAAACCCGCAGAGCGCCTTGAAAAGTACACTCAAGTTTTCCATACCGTAGAGGGCAATACGACCTTTTACGCGACGCCGAGTATGACTACCGTGCATAACTGGAAAGCGGCAAGCCACGATGACTTCAGGTTCACCTTTAAACTGCCCAAGTTTATCACCCACCAGCAACAACTTAGACACTGCCAAGCCGAGCTCAAAGAGTTCTTAATAACGATGTCACCCCTACATGATCGCATAGGTCAGTGGACCATACAGCTACCACACAGTTTTGAACCGAGCATGCTTCCCACTCTGCAAAAATTTTGCACTTTGTTTCCAAAGCAGATGCAGCTCGGCGTTGAAGTTCGCCATTTGGGTTTCTTTGATAAAGGCGATGCTGAAAAACGCTTTAACCAATGGCTTGTCGAAGAAGGTATTAACCGCATCATTATGGATAGCCGACCTGTCTTTTCTGCGCTGCCAACCACAGAAGCGGTAATCGATGCGCACCAGAAAAAACCACGCGTGCCCGTTCATGCCATTGCGACGGCCAACAATCCAGTGATTCGATTTATTGGTCACCCTGACCAAGCGCCAAATATCGAATTTTTCAAGCCTTGGTTTAGCAAAATTCCACAGTGGCTAAGTGAAGGCAAACAACCCTACTTAATGATCCACACCCCAGACAACAATCATGCACCAGAACTCGCAATCGCCATCTATGAGTTATTACAAAAGCAAGTATCTGAAAATACGTCACTACTATTACCTGACCTGGAACAATTTCCAGCTCAGAAAGGCAATCATCAAATCTCGATGTTTTGAGGTTTCTTGTACATACAACAGTAATCCTTGGCAGTAATCTGAGTTTTCGTGACAGCAGTCCTATTTTTTCGTAAAATACGCCCCCTTTTATTTGGTAAGAGTTTTATACCAATAACGCTGACTGTCGAGAGAGAATGCCATGAGCAACAAAGACAACATCTTTTCCGCTCCTATTGATAAAATTGGAGACTTCACCTTTGATGCGAGGGTCGCAGAAGTATTCCCGGATATGATTCAACGCTCTGTTCCTGGCTACAGCAACATCATCTCAGCTATCGGTATGTTAGCGGAGCGTTTCGTAAAACCGCATTCAAACGTTTATGACCTGGGTTGTTCTCTTGGCGCTGCAACACTTTCCATGCGTCGTCACATCCAGCAAGAAGGCTGCACAATTTTCGCTATCGATAACTCGGAAGCGATGGTTGAGCGCTGCAAATTACACGTTAACGCTTACCGCAGTGACACGCCTGTAGAAGTCATCGAAGCCGATATCCGCGAAGTCGAAATCAAAGATGCTTCGGTCGTGGTGCTTAACTTCACGCTGCAGTTCCTATCGCCAGACGACCGTTATGCTCTACTTGAGAAAATTCATGCCGGCCTGCGACCAGGCGGAATTCTAATCTTATCTGAGAAATACGTATTCGAAGATGAAAGCTCGAACGAACTGCTTATCGATCTGCACCATGATTTCAAACGTGCTAACGGATATAGCGAACTTGAAGTAAGCCAAAAACGCAGCGCGATTGAAAACGTGATGCGCCCAGACTCTATCCCTGTGCACAAAGAGCGCTTTGATAAGATTGGCTTCTCAAGCAGCGAAGTATGGTTCCAATGCTTTAACTTTGGATCAATGTTCGCGATTAAGTAGCGCACAAACCCAGCTAGCTCGTACTAGAACGTCATCCTCACAGTAGTGAATGACACGATAACTTTTACCCCACCAATTCAGTGAAAAACTATGTTTAATTTTGCCAATTTTTATCAACTTATTGCCCAAGATACTCGCCTACAGCCGTGGCTTAACGTTTTGCCACAGCAACTGACGGATTGGCAGAATGCAGAGCACGGTGATTTCGATCGTTGGTTACGCGCGTTAAACAAGATTCCACAAGACGTACCAGATCAAGTCGACCTAAAAAATTCAGTGACGATTGGTAGTTCTACGCCATACCACTCAGGTGAATTGAAAAAGCTAGAAAGCTTATTGAAGACGTTCCACCCATGGAGAAAAGGCCCTTACACGGTTCACGACATCCATATCGATACAGAGTGGCGCAGTGACTGGAAATGGGATCGTGTACTTCCACATATTTCTCCATTGAAGAACCGCTCGGTGCTAGATGTTGGCTGTGGTAACGGCTACCACATGTGGCGTATGCTAGGTGAAGGAGCACGCTTAACTGTGGGTATTGATCCTTCTCACCTATTCTTGATTCAATTTGAAGCTATTCGTAAGTTAATGGGCAACGACCAACGTGCCCACCTTCTACCTTTAGGTATCGAACAGCTACCAAAACTTGAAGCCTATGACACGGTATTCAGCATGGGTGTGCTGTACCACCGTCGTTCTCCACTGGACCACCTTATTCAACTGAAGGACCAATTAGTGTCTGGCGGTGAATTAGTACTGGAGACTCTAGTGATTGAAGGCGATGAGAACGCAGTATTGGTGCCTGTTGATCGCTACGCACAGATGAGAAATGTGTACTTTTTCCCTTCTGCTCGTGCACTGAAGCGCTGGCTTGAACAAGTTGGCTTTAAAGACGTACGCATCGTGGATGAGAATGTTACGACAATTGGTGAACAGCGCACAACTGAGTGGATGACACACAACTCTCTGCCCGATTACCTGGATCCAAACGACCCAAGAAAAACTGTTGAAGGTCACCCTGCGCCGAGACGCGCTATTCTTATCGCAACCAAGCCATAAACTTAATATTTAAAAGCCCAAATTGCGCCGTAACAAAATTTGTCTCTAAAGCTCATTTATTTTCTAAAACTAACAAAAGTTTAATAAACGAGCTATTTCAAATAGCAATAATTGGCGTAGCACTCACATTGCGATTCAATATGACCAGACTCTTACAATAGGATGCTTCACGCATCCTTTTTTGTGGGCTAAACTTCTAAATAGTCTGAACTATTCTCTAATTTTCCAAAGGTTTTTTTATGTTTAAGCGATTATCGCCGATTGTGGCGGTTGGTTTGCTCTCTGGTTGTACCCTAACTAACGGTGCGGCCTACCACCAAGAAACTCTCGACGCTATTGCCCGCTCAGAGACAAACATCGCAAATAAAGTTCAAAATCTAGAACTGCAACTAAGCAATCAAAGTGATTACATTGAAAGCTTAGAGGACGAAATCACAACCCTTTCCCAACAGCTTGATGTTCACCTAAACAGCATAGAACACAAAGTGATTGAAGAGCTAGAAGAAGAGCCAGTCGCAGTTGAAGCGGCTCCTATTGCTCCAACTGCACAACCTACAATCCTTGGCGGCATCGAAAAAGTATCTATCGACTCTATCAAACAAAGCTTCGATGCTCGTGTTGATACAGGTGCTACAACATCCTCTTTGAATGCTGTTGATATCAAAGAATTCGAACGCAATGGCAAAGATTGGGTACGATTCCACCTAGCTGATAAATCACAAGCGACAGAAAATCAAAAATGGATTGAAGCGCCTGTTGTACGTTATGTAAAAATCCGTCAGTCAACGACCGACCAAGCAGAACGTCGAGCTGTGATCGAATTATGGGTTAAGGTTGGAAAAATCCATGAAAAAGCGCAATTTACATTGGCGGATCGCTCTCAAATGAGTCACCCTGTATTATTAGGACGCGAATTTATCAAAGACATAGCGCTAGTAGATGTAAGTAAACAATACGTACAAACGGAAGCCAAATAACAATAGTAGGGTAAGCTATGACGTCACGAATTCCATTTTATATCTCTATTTTTCTACTCATCGTTGCTGGCATAGCACTGAGTATGTTCAGACACACGACCTATGGTGTTCCTTGGACCCCGGGGGAAACCAGACAGGTGTGGGACATTGAAGCTCGTATCGAATTCAATGCAGTAGGTAAAGAAGCTAAAGTTTCATTAGCGGCTCCTCATACTCAGTCTAACTACACGCTAATCAACGAATCAGCTTCATCACCAGGCTACGGTATCTCTTACTTGAATACCGAGTCGGGCCGCCGCGCTGAATGGTCTATTCGCTATGCTGATGGTCCACAAACCATCTACTACAAAACTCAATTCTTAGTCGACAGCCAAGCGAAAGTTAGTGAAAACCCACCAGAAGGTGAAATTGCTCAACCTAGTTTCGACGGACCAGAAGAGGCAGCATCAATTGCATTGATTGACCGTGCAACCAAACGTTCAGCGGACAACCTAACCTTCACCCGTGAGCTCATCAAAACGCTAAACGATCCAGACAGCCAAAACTCTGCGCTGCTTCTGAACAACATGACCAAAGTGGAAGCGACACACAAGCTACTTTCGGCAGCAAAAATCCACAACAAAGTGGTTGGTGTTGTCGAGTTGGAAGATGGTCGCCGTCGTCAATCTATTCAAAACATGATCCAAGTTTGGGATAACGATCAGTGGATTCTATTCTCACCTGAATCAAGCGAGAGACAAGTTCAATCAAACCTACTTATTTGGGACGAGTCGAACGTCTCTCTATTAGATGTTGTTGGCGGTCAAAACAGTAAAGTTCACTTCTCTATGATTGCTCAAGAGGTTACTCCTACTGAAGCAACTAACCGTAAAGTCTCTGCAGACCAGCTATTGAACTTATCAATTCATAGTCTGCCGCTAGAAGAGCAAGCAATGTTTAAAACCATCATGCTAATTCCAATCGGTGCTCTGATCGTTGTGTTCTTGCGTGTCATAGTCGGATTGAAAACATCTGGTACATTCATGCCTGTTCTAATTGCAGTAGCTTTTGTGCAAACACAACTGGTCACAGGTATCGTTGGCTTCCTACTCATTGTTGGCACTGGCCTTGTTATTCGAAGCTATTTGTCCAAGTTAAACCTCTTACTAGTTGCCAGGATTTCTGCGGTGATTATCACGGTAATCATGATTATTTCCGTGTTTACCGTGGTTGCTTTCAAAGTAGGACTGACTGAAGGTCTATCTATTACATTCTTCCCAATGATTATCCTATCTTGGACAATCGAACGTATGTCTATTCTATGGGAAGAAGAAGGTGTGAAAGAAGTTGTTCTTCAAGGTGGTGGGTCACTATTGACGGCCGTACTTGTTTACTTAGCAATGACTAATCCGTTCATTCAACACCTAACATTTAACTTTATTGGTCTACAACTGATTGTCCTAGGTGGTATTTTACTACTGGGTACTTACACTGGTTACCGCTTAACTGAGCTACGTCGCTTTAAACCGCTAGCGGAGGATTAAGTTATGTTTGAACAGTTTACTTCACCATTTAAGTTGAAAAACAAAGGCATTATGGGGATGAACAAGCGTAACCATAGCTATATTGGTCGTTACAATGATCGCTCCAAGTATCCGTTAGTAGATGACAAGCTAAAGACTAAAATCATTGCGGAACAAGCAGGTGCGACCGTGCCTAAACTTATCGGCGTGATCAGTCACCAAGCTGAAGTAAAGACAATCCACAAAATGGTTAAAGAGTGGCCGGGTTTTGTAATTAAGCCAGCTCAAGGGAGTGGTGGTAAGGGCATACTTGTCATCACCTCACACAAGGACGGAGTTTACACTAAGCCTTCTGGCTCTACCATTAACGAACAAGATGTAGAGCGTCACATCAGTAATGCGCTAGCGGGACTATTCTCGCTAGGTGGCAAAAATGACGTGGCGGTCGTGGAAAACTTGATTAAGTTTGACGAGTGTTTTGACGGTTTCAGTTATGAAGGTGTACCCGATGTACGTATCATCGTATTCAAAGGCTACCCTGTTATGGCGATGATGCGTCTCTCTACTTCAGCTTCTGATGGCAAGGCAAACCTTCACCAAGGTGCCGTCGGTGTAGGTATCGACATCGCAACAGGCAAAGCAGTGCGAGCGGTTCAGTTTGACCAACCGGTGACGCATCACCCAGACACAGGTAAAGAACTGGCACTGCTGCAAGTTCCTCACTGGGAAAAGCTGCTGACTCTTGCATCAAGCGCTTGGGAGATGACTGGCTTGGGCTACATGGGTACGGATATGGTGCTAGACCAAGAAGAAGGCCCAATGGTCCTTGAGCTTAACGCTCGTCCAGGTTTGGCTATCCAAATCGCGAACGGCACAGGTTTACTTCCTAGATTACAGCATATTGAAAACCTTGGTACACCCGCTGAATACCCAAAACCTGCAGAGCGGGTTGCTTACGCTGCGAAGCAATTTGGTGTTCACAGTAATGAAATTTTTTCAAGCTAGTCCTAAAACGAGCGAAGAACAAACCTGTTGTTGAATTAATCACTCTGTATCTCATCAAGAACAAAAAAAGCCGCGTAACTCTGAGAGTTATGCGGCTTTTAGCTAACATATATTCCAATCTAGCCGACTCGGCTAAAATTATGTTACCCCAATACCAAATTCACAGGGGAGTCAAACAAAGAACAGACACTAACCTTAGATTGGACATAAGGTTGGTGTGGTCTTAGCAATTATTCAAAAAGGCTAGATTCGAGGTATAAAAAAGCCCCTACGATGAAGGGCTTTGAATTAGTAGGAATAGGTCAGCTTGTGCTTATTATTCAGTTTCTTCGATAAGCTCTTGAACTGAAGAAGCTGGCTTATTCTGAGCAAATCCGCGCAGACCCACAACGTGTACGTGTTCGTGATCTTTGAAGACCTTACGCACCAGTTTGTAGGTTGTACCCTTCTCTGGGCTGATGTTCTCTGGCGCTGCAATCAGAAGCTGCATACCTAGACGGTCACACAGTTCAAACAGTGTAGAGATAGACTTCGCATCCAGACGTGCTGCTTCATCAAGGAACAACAAACGACATGGAACAATGTCTTTGCTACGAAGTCGACGAGATTCTTCTTCCCAGCTCTGAACCACCATCAGTAGGATAGATTGACCAGTACCAATCGCCTCACCGGTAGACAGCGCGCCCGATTCAGCTTGTAGCCAACCATCAGAACCACGGTTAACTTCAACACTTAATTCGAGGTAGTTACGGTAATCCAGTAGCTCTTCACCCAGAACTTGCGGAGAACGTTGGCCCATATCGATGTGTGGGTTCACACGTTGGAACAACTTCGCCATCGCTTCTGAGAAGGTGAAACGGGTCGTTTCGAACAGGTCTTTATGCTGCTCTTGTTGGGTCGCTAAGCCCGATAGCAAGATTTCGTGGCTTTCACGGATCTTAACGTTCAGACGTACGCCCTTAACCTGACCAAAGTAAATGTTTGACAGACCTTGGTTAAGCATACGAATACGGTTCTGCTCGCGCTGAATCGTCTTCTTAATAATACTTGCTACTGACTCAGAGCTGATTGCTAGGCGATTTTCACGCTGCGTCAGTTCTTCAGTTAATCGAGCTAGTTCAACTTCCATCTCTTCGATTGCTTCAACCGGATCATCCGTATGGATGATGTCTTGGCGAATACGCTCGCGAAGATGTTGGTAAACCGCAATGTAGAACAAAACCTTACGCTCTGGATGCGCGTTATCTTCCGATAGGCGCAGTGAATCGCGTAGGTCTTCATTGTCAGCCACAGCCAGACGAAGTGCACCCAGTGATTTATCCGACATTGAGCGAAGTTCACCAGCCGTTAAGTAAGCCAGTTCACGCTTGTGTAGACGACGTTCAACGTCATTCTCACGAGCTAAACGCAGTACTGAACACCAACCGGCTTTTGCTGCAACAACGAAGGTACGAAGCTCTGTGTATTCTTTCTGTACTTTCTTAAGACGCTTAGCCAGTGCTTTCATCTCAAGTTCAGTTGAGGTAATCATGCGTTCGTATTCGCTCTTGCGACTACGAGAAGTATGCAGACGCTCTTGAAGTTCATCACGACGACGAACCGCGCGCTCTTCAGCACCTTCATCAGCGTTAACACCGAACTCTTGAAGCTCTTGTTTGAACTCTTGAACAGTCTCTTGTTTCGCTTGATGCGAGCTCTTCAGCGCTGCCAATACTTGGTTGTACTGGTTCATCTGTTCGCGAGCTTGCTTCAAGCCATCACGGCCTTTCGCACGAGCTTGTTCTGCTTGGACCAGTTTTGCTTTCAGTTGATCACTCAATTCACTACTCTTGTTGAGCAGGTCAACTGAGTCTGCGTAAGCAAAGTAGTGACGGCGTTCAATCAGATCAGACAGTGCGAACACTTTGCCTTTTAGCGTTTGTAGCGCGTTGTCCGCTTGACGGTACTCAGCTTCCAAGGCTTCAAATTGCTCTGGATCAGCGTCTAGTGCAGAAACGATTTGCTCTAGTGACGTAAGTGCTTTGCCATGAGTCTTCAGGTAAGACTTAGCTTCACTCAAACGTTCTAGTTGTACTTCTAGTTCAGCCAAACGTTCAACTAATGTTTCGTCTTCTAGAATACGAACCATAGGCGCTAACTTATCAAGCGCAGCAATCGCCTGTTTACTTTGTTGAAGCTTGCTACGTTGTTGTTGCTCTCTCGAATCCAGTTCAGCTAACGAGCGCACGACTTGGTTACGTTTCTCACGAACGACTGCAAGTGCTTGCTCTGGATCGGCATTAAACGCAACGTGCAGGTGCTTCGCTACAAAGCTGTTAAATGCTTGATATAGACGGTTCAGCTTTTGAGAGTCAAACGCAGCTTTCGCGTGATTCTCAACAACCACATCGCGCTCTTCACGCAGTTTCTCAAGACGTTGCTCACGAGCTGCACGACCAAACAGTGGGATCTCAGGGAAACGAGAGTAACGCACCTGGCGAGCATTCAATTGAACACACACTGCACCTTCTAACTCATCAGCATTGAATGAACTGTCATCAAACGCATCTACATCCCCTTCAAGGATGTAAAGGTCTTCAGGGCAGTCATCAAGATCAATCAGCTTCTCTTTAATGCCATCAAGATCTGAAACCACAATCGCATGACGAGCCGGGCCATACATCGCACTGAAATATGGTGCATCGCCAATCGTGATGTCGTCGTAGATCTCAGAAAGCAGCACGCCACCAAGGGTGTCTGCTAGGCCTTTCAGGCGAGGATCATTTGAACCACCAGGAGATGCTAGACGCTCGATCTCTTGTTCAAGTTCAGATCGGCGCGTTGCCAGTTGATCTTTTGCCATCGCTTGAGATTTCTCATCTTCAAGCACTTGCTGCATTTGCGTCATCACAGCTTGGCTATCTTCTAGCTCAACTTCGGTTTGATCTCTTAACGATTCAAGCGCATCGTTTGCTGTGATCCACGCAGGAGCAATTGACTCAAGCTTTTGAATCTCTTGATCGTGGTTTTGCTGAACACGACGTTGTTCACTCTTCGCTTCACGCAGCTCTTCTTGAGCATGCTCAAGCGTTTCGATCTGCATGGCATGACGTTCACGTTCTTCTTCGAAAACCGCTTCGTCAGTCAGTGAAATGTTGTGCTGCTTTTGGTATTCAGTTGCTAACTCTTTCGCTTGACGTTGCTGCGCTACGTCACGAACCATGTCACGGTGTTGAGCACGCCATTGCTGTTCGTTTTCAACAACATGTTTGGCGTTGCGGCCTTTTTCTAGAGCATGCTTAGCGCTATAAGACGCTTCTTTACGCTCAACGTCTCCAACAATGCTCTTAACCAAAGACAATGCTTTGTCGAACTGAGCCGAAGCTGCAGAAGACATGTCTAGCTTATGTTTCGTTGCCAGTAGAGTCTGTGTACTTGATTCTTCTTGTGCTTTCAGCTCAGAAACTAGAGTTAACGCACTTTCTGCAGTAATCGATTCATCACCGAGTAACTGCTTGGTTTTCTCTAGTGCTTGAACCGCTTGCTGGTATTGAAGTGCACGTGTCTGCTGAACATCCAACGCTTGTTGGTAGTCTGCAAGCTGAGTTTTCAGACTATCCACTTCTTCTTCAGTGATGCTTGCCTGCTCTTCAGCTAGAAGAACTCTCTCTTGAGCTTCTTCCACTACCATCATCTGCTCTTCTAGACGCTCATTAAGCTCTTCTAGATCTTCGCTGTAGCGAGCAATTTTCTCTTGCTGACGAAGTGCAGTTTGAACCAATTGAAGATGATCCGAAGCCGCTTGGTAATCTTGCTCTAGCGCTGACTCTTGATCCACCAACAGTTCAAGCTCTTCTTGAACTCGATTAAGCAGGTTGTTTTGCTCAAGTAAAGTTTCACGCGAACCAAACAGCTCACCACGGAACTTCATAGTTTGATCAAGCTTATTACGACGATCGTTCGCATGGCGCATGTAGTCTGCTGCCACGTAGTTGGTCGATTCAGTGATCAAATGCTTGAACAAGTCACGATCCGACTGAGTTGTCTTGATCGCTTCTAGCGTCATGCGGTTCTCACGCAGTGCCGATTCCATATCTTGGAATGCTTTCTTCACACCACCATTTTGCGGCAGAAGGTAATCACGAAGAGAACGTGTAATCGCACTTGAGATACCACCGTAAAGTGATGCCTCAATCAAACGGTAGAACTTAGAACGGTCGCTGCTGTTACGCAGTTTCTTCGGTACCACACCGTATTCAAACATCTGTGAGTGGTAATCCACAATCGAAGAGAACGCTTTGAAGTGTGCGCCTTCGTATTGTGTAACTGCGGCTTTCACATCGTTCAACTGACATACACGAGCGTGGCTGTCTGAAACGTTCTGAATCAATACGTCCGTTGGCTTTACATGGCTAGGAAGGCCTTGGATAACGAACGGCTTGATGTCTACTTTCTTGTCACGACCAGCAACTTGCTGCAGTTTTACGGCAAACAGTAGGCGTTGGTTACGAGAGTTCACCACGTCTAGAGCAGCATAACATGCGCCCGGCTGAAGCTTACCGTAAAGGCCTTTATCACGAGATGACTGTGAGCTACCCGCTTCCGTAGTGTTACGGAAATGCAGAAGGCTTTGGTCAGGGATAAGTGCTGTAATGAATGCCGCCATTGTGGTCGACTTACCTGCACCGTTACCGCCAGAAAGCGTTGTGACCAATCCATCAATATCAAAAGTACGTGCGAAGAAGCCGTTCCAGTTGACCATGGTTAATGATTGATACTTACCTCTTTCAATCATGCTTCACCTTCTACTTTTGTTTGTTCGCCGTCATTTGACTCAAGGTCAAAGTCAGCTTGTTCGTTAAAAATATCTTGTTGACCGTTTTCATCTACATCTGATGCCGCTTCTGCTTTCTCTTCATTCAACAAGCTACCTTGGTTAGGTTCTTGTGTATGCACCACAGCCTCACCATCACGGATAAGACGCAGTTGAGCTTCTTTCATGTCATCGCCAACACGTACGTCCGCACCAAAACGAAATACCGCTTCGCTGATACGGAATTTGCCCGTTTCGCCAATCGCTATCAACATGCCGATACGACGTAAGCGACGTAGAGAAGTTCGTACTTTTTCAAACAGTTTTTCTTTGTCTAAGTCAGAACCAGACGCACGGTTTGTTGCTAGCTTCATGAGCTTTTTCTCATCCGCTAACGCCATTAGCTCTTCAAACAACTCTTGGTTAGTGAAGATACCTTCGTGAGCCAAACGTTCTGGGCTCAGGTATAAGAAACACAATACCTTACCTACAAGCATGTCTAGCTCAGACAACACACTACGACCGATCAGAGACGTAGAACGCGGACGCAGATAGAAGAAACCTTCCGGTGCTTTCACAAGCTCTGTGTTGTAGCGTTGGTAGAAATGCTGAAGCTCAACTTCAAAATCAGAAAGTAACGCGTGGTTATCTAGGTCTTCTGCTGAAATATGCTTGCCTGAACGCAGCATGCTATCTAGCGCAGGGAACAATGGGTTCGCTATCGCTTTTACCAGTTTCTCTGGCATGTAATCATCAGTACTTGTTAATGACATTGGCTTGTACCTTTGCACCGAAATCGTTGATTGCCTGCCAATCTGGCTGAATAGCCTGATAGTCAGACTCTGAGTAACCTAAGCGTACCGCTTGGTCGACAACAATTCTGGCTAAATCAAAATGGTGTGTGCGAGGGTGTTCAGCGAGGTAATCGCGTAACACAAGGCCAAGATCGATTGGCACACCTTGCTGTTTGTGAGCTTTCAACATATCTGCAATTTTTTCAGACAGCAGATCATTCACTTGCTCAAATTCTTCATACTCTACGTCGAGTGGTGCTTGTCCCGTTACTTCGTCATCACGAAGCACAAGAGCTTCATCACGAAGGTCGTTTAGCTTTTCAGCGTCGGCATACGTCAGTAGCCAAGGCGCATCAAAATATTCAGTCACAGATTGACGTAGGCGTTGGCTGAAGGCACGGTTCTTATCCATATCAATCGCGGTACGGATAAACTTGTGAACGTGACGGTCATAGCCGATCCACAGGTCAATTGCTTGTTGGCCCCAACTTGTGATTCGGTCGAGCTTCATTTGCAGACCAAACAAGGTCTCGCCAACAAACTCAAGTTCGTCGTCACCGTAGACTATTTCTTGGATATCGAGGATCTGCGTTTGCAGTTCATCACCTGCCGCTTGCAAGGTGTCTTGCAGCTCTTTAAGCGTGGCAGAAGTTTCTGACAGCAAGACTTCACAGTTGTTGATCGCTTCACGCCAATCTTTATTAAGAAGGTCGGCAATCTGCTGTTTTACAGTCTGTTGCTGCTCATCCATAACACGTTGGTTAAGATCAATCTGATCGAAAATTTCACCAACGGAATACTTGAGCACACCGTAAACGTTCTTTCTCCAATGTCCTGGCGTTCCGCCTTTCTGCGCCGCTTCAATGGCCTTTGCCATTTCATCCGCAACCATTGAAAGCTGGATAGACAGTTTTAATTTAGAGAACTGACGGTGACGTAAATAATAATCTGAGATACCAATAGCCAACGGTGACAAGCGGTAGATGCTTGCGCCATCGGTAATTTCGCTGGTGAAGCGGCTAATCAGCTTCTGTTTAACCAACTCATTGATTGCGTTATTAGCGCGAAACGCTGACGCTTCACCAGTATCTTCAAACAGTCGAGTGACGATAGTAAATGCATCATGCAGTTCACCCTCGCCCAACTCTTCATCGAACCTTTCATTGCTTAATACTGCGATAGCAATCAAAAATGCTAAGCGCTCTGGCGGCAAGTTTAATGAAAAATCATGCTGCTTGACCCAGCCCACCAACTCATCAATTGGCTGCTCTTCGGCAGTTTGAGTCATTTCACTCATTGTGGTTCCTGTTACTGTTCTTCGTCATATCGAATACGTTTGATATGACGCCTATTTCTTTATAACGCGGGCTTGTTACGATTGCATAGCGCTTGTTGTGGCCTCTTTTACCACATTCATCACTTTTGTTGCGCAGGTTTTTGAGCCCAAACGTGAATATAACGGCCTAGTGACAGATATGGCTCTTGGCGGCATAGCTGCTTTTCTAGTTCCAATACATCTTCAAATTGGTAATCGCCCATGTACTCCATATTTCCTATGTAGTCACTGAAGGAGCGAATGCCAGATTTACCACAGATTTCTAGACCAGCGTCTTCTATCCATTGATAAACCTCTTCAGGCTTCAAGCCTTTTTGTGGTTGCAGCTTAAACCGTTTTCGATGTGGCATCCCATTCAATACATGAGGAATGTTGCCACAAATCACATTTTTCAGGACTAATCCGTGGTGGTTGTAAAACATTATCGAGGCAACACCACCTGGTTTAACTTGTTCAAGTAGCAAATCGAGTGCTTCTTTAGGGTCTGCTAGCCACTCCATAACGGCATGAAACATCACAAAGTCGACTTTATCGTCGAGATGCTCTGCCACTTTTTGTACCGGAGAATGGATAAACTGATATTGCTCTAACAGCCCCGCTTCGGTGATCCCTTCTTGAGCCAGCTTTAGCATCTCAGAAGACAGATCACATAGAGAAACCTTATGACCAAGCGCCGCGATTTTTTGCGACATCTGTGCCAACCCGCCTCCGGCATCAAGCACATGCAATGGAGAAACAGAACCTTCAAACTTGCTCAAAGCTTGTTCTAAATCTTCCCATACGATGATCTGACGGATCTCTCCTTTGTCGGAGCCGTAAATATTTTTTGCAAATTTGTGGGCAATATCGTCGAAATTACGGTCTTCAGTCACAGCTACTTGAGTTATTATGTCTTATCGTGCCTGCTATTCTGTCACAGGAATTTCAGGAATAAAGAGGCGATGTCTCTTTTTACTACTAAGTGATGTTTTTTCGGACTATTCGGATATGTTTGAGCTGAAAAAAGTAGTGTCTTCATTACTGATGCCACTACCAGCAATGTTAATTCTCGCATTTCTGGGCTTAGCCCTAGTGATGTTTACTACTAAAAGAAAGACTGGTTGCTTAATTACCCTCTCTGCCCTCTGTGGTATTTTCCTAATCGCTTTCCAACCAGTTTCTAGTCAACTTTTAATGCCAATGGAGAGGCAGCACACTGCATTTTTACCGGTCGATGAGACTGTCGATTACGTGATGGTTCTTGGTAGCGGACACGTTGTTGATGACCAGCTCCCACCAACATCTGAACTGAGCCGTACAGGCTTGATGCGTTTAAGTGAAGGGATTCGTATTTTACGTCTCTACCCTGGCGCTAAACTGATTTTGTCTGGCTACGGTGCCGGTACACAGGTCAGTAACGCAAGAATGATGGCTAAGGTAGCCCTAGCACTTGGAGTGTCAAAGCCTGACATAATTTTGCTGGAAACAGCCAAAGATACGTGGGAAGAAGCTCGCCAAGCAGCAGCGTTCGTGAAAAACAAGAAAATGGTATTGGTGACTTCAGCAAGCCACATGACACGTGCTCTAAACGAATTTAATGCAGCAGGCATGAAACCATTGCCAGCGCCAACCAACTATCTTGCTCAAGACGGCATAGTAGAGCCTTGGAACAAATACATGCCTCAAGCGATTTATCTTGAACAAACAGAACGTTACTGGCACGAGACGCTGGGATTAGTTTGGCAAAGCCTACGCGACTGGTTAGACACCAGTAGCGATGTTGCCGAAGAGCCAATCGTAATACCGGAAGCTTCTAGCTTAGCTGAAGACGACAACGCCGTTTCGGCAGCACTGACTCAATAGGCAAATGACATAAAATACCCCGAATTCAACTGCGAAGTGCGACACTCTCCAATATCAAGCAGCCAATACCATTTCTTTAAAGACAATCGCTGGTTGCTTGAAGTCTAAACACTTTTTGGGTCGATAATTTATCCGTGATACCGCGAATTCAATATCAC
>JAYYSE010000047.1:0-27243 GCA_036126475.1 Pseudomonadota bacterium
ACCACCGACACGCGGATTTTCAATCCGCTGCTCTACCGACTGAGCTATCGAGGCAAAAGAATGGTGCCGACTACCGGAATCGAACTGGTGACCTACTGATTACAAGTCAGTTGCTCTACCTACTGAGCTAAGTCGGCACACTGTATTCTTTGTGCTTTTGTCCGTGCTTCTACTCCCTGTTAAAGAGTGGTGGCACCAACAAATCAATTTGTGGTGCCCGGAGGCGGAATCGAACCACCGACACGAGGATTTTCAATCCTCTGCTCTACCGACTGAGCTATCCGGGCAACGGGGCGCTATTAAACGGATTTTCTGCATAACCGTCAATACCTTTTTTGAAAATAATTAAAAAAAACGTTCGTTAGTTGTTTTTTTATTCAAAAGTGAGGCTTACGTTTTACCTTGGTTAAAATCTTTCTTGAACTTTGTTACTTTTTCTAGGTATCGGCGTGATTCTTTATTCGGGTGTTTTTTCGTTAGTGCCCAGTAAGCTTGGCTAGGTTGCAGTGAGTTTAAGTCACGCATTGCACGTTTTCTGTCCTTACTAAAGGTGTTGAGTACACCACCTGTGCCACCGTTGTACGCAGAGATCATGCTGTATTCGAGTGTTGTTGGGTGTTGAACGTCTTTCAAATAGCGATTTTTTAAGATGTAAAAATACGCAGTACCTGCATCAATGTTGTTTTCTGGGTTAAACAAATACTCAGGAGTCGGCTCTCCAGGTTTGTTTTTGACCAACTTAAAGACATCTCGACCTGCTGTTTTCGGCACGACTTGCATCAAGCCGTATGCATTCGCCCAGCTCACCGCATACGGGTTAAAGCTGCTCTCTGTCTTGATGATTGCGTAGATTAAGTCTTCAGGGATGTCATAGCGCTTAGATGCGCGTCGAACGATATCGGCATATTGGTAACTACGCTGGCTTGCGTGATCGGCCACCATAGGGATCTCAACGTAGTAGGCTTTTTTAAAGTCGACTTCTTTCGTTTTGAGATTGTTGGCTATCAGGTAATCAGCAAATTTGTTGGCGCGCCATCTCCATTGGATCGGTTTCTTCTCTTGGTCTACAACTTGATTGTAGAGAAAGGGTTTACCTTCTAATTTGATACTTTTTGAAGAGAATAGGTCGACATGTGCTGGGTCATCTGGCGTAAGCAGCGTTGTCATAATGGCGTTTTTGAGGTGTTTTTTAGGCTCTGTAGGTGAGACGGTTTCTACCGTTATCAGGCCTTCGCTAAAGTTTACTTCTGAGCGGCTTAAGTAATTGTCTATATATTTCACATAGTTACTTTTTCCTGCCATCTTTATTTCACTGCTACCCCAGCGCTTTTGGATATTGCCAGAAAAGCTATTGATCAAAGCGTCTAATGCGCCTGTATCTTTTTCAAACTGACCGGGTAGCTCCGCCAAGTTATTTACGAATCGGTTGGTTGGTTCGTAATTCACATCATAAATGCTCTCAACGAACTCACGACTGCAACCTGTGAGTAGCATGGCGGTTAGGAAGTAACTTAGCTTTTTCATAGTTCCTCATACAAAAATGACATCGCAGCGTTAACCATGATGTCATTAAAATTTGCTTAAATAAATGTCCTATTCGCTTGGTGGAGTGTAACCATCAATAACGACATCTTTACCTTCGAAAAGAAAGTTAACCATCTCAGTTTCAAGAAGTTTACGATGTTCAGGATCCATCATGTTTAGCTTCTTTTCATTGATAAGCATAGTTTGTTTGCTTTGCCATTGTCCCCAAGCTTCTTTAGAGATGTTGTCAAAGATACGCTTACCTAAGTCACCTGGGTAAAGTTGAAATTCTAAGCCTTCAGCGTCTTTCTGGAGGCGAGCACAAAATACAGTGCGGCTCATAGTGGTTCCTCTTATCGCGTTCGTTGATTCAAACGTCGTCATTCAGTTCAAAGGGTAGGCTTTCAATAAGCTGCTTTACAGGAGCGGCTAGGCCAATTTCTTCTGGTTTTGATAAGTTATACCAGAGACCTTTAATCCCTTCCATTATCAAATCTGGTTGTTTATCTAATTTTACTAATACTGGTGTGATATCTAAGTGGTAGTGGCTGAAAGTGTGCCTAAACGCAATCATGGTCTTGATTGAATCTGTGTTTTTGATCGAACGAAGATCCAACTGATGTTCGATTTCTGCATTTTCATTTTGAGGGAAACAGAATAAGCCTCCCCAGATACCTGATTGAGGGCGCTGCTCAAGCCACACTTGATTATCGTGATACAGGATTACAAACCAGGTTTCTTTTACTGGTTTCTCTTTTTTTGGCTTTTTGCCAGGGAAGTCGAGCTGTCTATCGAGCTTCTTAGCTTCACATATATTTTCTATCGGGCATAAAGTGCATTTAGGCTTGCTACGAGTACAAACCATTGCCCCCATATCCATCATAGCTTGATTGTACTTATCGACATCTTGCTTTGGTGTATGTGCTTCTGCGTGTTTCCAAAGTTGGTTTTCAACCTTTTTTTGACCAGGCCAACCCTCGACAGCAAAGCTTCTTGCCAGCGTTCGCTTCACGTTGCCATCAAGGATCGCATGAGGGAGCTTGTAGACAGAGGACAGAATGGCTGCAGCTGTTGAACGACCAATGCCTGGAAGCGCATTCATCTCTTCGAGGGAAAGTGGAAACTCCCCACCATACTGCTCTGTAACAATCTTGGCAGCTTTGTGCAGGTTACGAGCTCGTGCGTAGTAACCAAGCCCTGTCCACAGGTGAAGCACTTCATCTTGCTCGGCGTTCGCCAGGTCGATAACTGTTGGGAAACGTTCCAAGAAACGCTGGTAGTATGGAATCACCGTAGCGACCTGAGTCTGCTGAAGCATGATTTCAGATAGCCAAACGGTGTAGGCGGTTTTGTTTTGTTGCCAAGGTAATTCTTTGCGCCCGTAAGCGTCATACCACTTTAATATGGCGGTTGCGAAAGGAGTCACGACATGCTCTATGCTTTGCTATTATTAGAAGCGAAATTGCACCACACTTAACGTTGGATGTAAAACAGACAAATTGTGTGGGAATTTATCCACGGAAAGACTTGCTTCGAAGGCAATTCTTTGGATAATCCCCGCTTTGATTAATCAATGTGCAGGCAAAAATCAATGAGTGAAGTGACCACTAACGAATATACTGAAGACGGTAAACTGGTTCGTAAGATCCGTAGTTTTGTTCGCCGCGAAGGCCGCTTAACAAAAGGCCAAGAGAACGCGATGAATGAATGTTGGCCTACAATGGGTATTGACTACAACCCAGAGCTTCTTAACTGGAAAGAAGTCTTTGGCAACGATAACCCAGTTGTACTAGAGATTGGCTTCGGTATGGGTGCATCACTGGTTGAAATGGCAAAGAACGCACCTGAGAAGAACTTCTTAGGTATTGAAGTTCACAGCCCAGGTGTTGGTGCTTGTTTGGGTACAGCGCGCGATGCTGGCGTAACTAACCTACGTGTAATGTGTCACGATGCTGTAGAAGTATTTGAACACATGATTCCAGATAGCAGCCTGCATACACTGCAACTGTTTTTCCCTGACCCATGGCACAAAGCTCGCCACCACAAGCGTCGTATCGTTAAAGCTGAATTCGCTGAAATGGTTCGCGCTAAACTACACCTTGAAACTGGTATTTTCCACATGGCAACTGACTGGGAAAACTACGCAGAGCACATGATTGAAGTAATGAATGCTGCACCAGGTTTCGAGAATATCGCTGAAGATGGTGATTACATTCCTCGCCCGGATGAGCGTCCACTGACTAAATTTGAAGCTCGTGGCCACCGTTTAGGTCATGGTGTTTGGGATATTAAGTACAAGCGTACTAAGTAATACTGAACCTCAATAAATATAAGGTGAGATTTGATTAGGATCTTAACCTTACACTTTGTGGGATTGATAAAAGCCAACATTATTGTAGTGTTGGCTTTTTTGTCCTTGGGCTTTTATTTCAGTAAAGGCTTAACGACAGAAAGTAATACCAATCACAGTAAGCAAGTGATCAGAAATAGCGTAGGAAAAAGGCTTGAGAACAAGGCTGCATTTTTCGATAAGTAGTTACTCTACGATCAAAAATTCTAACGCAGGTATCGAGCGTTTTCACAAGCTAGAGTGAGCCGTTATTTACTACGATTGGTAATATGTTACCTCCCTATAAAAATAACAATATAGAAGTAAGCACACATGAAACCAACTCAAGCTATTTTGGCCGAGATCCTAGAAGAAGTTCGCCCTCTAATTGGTCAGGGAAAGGTCGCTGATTATATTCCTGCACTAGCGCGTGTATCGAACCAGAAACTGGCGATTGCGGTGTACACCAATGAAGGAGAAGTGATTCAAGCTGGTGATGCAGAGGAAGCTTTCTCTGTTCAATCTATCTCTAAGGCTTTGAGTTTGACGTTAGCAATGGTGCTCTATAAGCCGGAAGAGATTTGGCAGCGTGTCGGTAAAGAACCTTCAGGGCAAGCCTTTAACTCGATGATTCAGCTTGAGATGGAACATGGGATTCCTCGTAACCCATTTATTAATGCTGGTGCGATAGTTGTTGCAGACCTACTACAAAGCCGCCTGTCTGCACCAAGACAGCGTTTATTGGAGTTTGTGCGTCAGTTATCGGGCGATACTCATATTGTATACGACAAGGTAGTCGCGGCTTCAGAAATGATGCATAGCGACCGTAATGCCGCTATCGCGTACTTGATGCGTTCATTTGGTAATTTTGAGAACGATGTTATCCCTGTTCTCAATAATTACTTCCATGCTTGTGCACTTAAGATGACTTGTGTGGATTTGGCGAAAACCTTTAGCTACTTAGCGAACAAAGGTGTATCAGTTCAGACTAAGAAAGAGATCATCACGCCGGTACAGACCAAGCAGCTGAATGCTTTGCTTGCAACTTGTGGTTTGTATGATGGTGCAGGTGAGTTTGCTTATCGCGTTGGTATGCCTGGTAAATCGGGAGTAGGTGGAGGGATCATCGCTATCGTACCGGGTGAGATGACGATTGCAGTATGGTCTCCAGAGCTGGATCCGTCTGGTAACTCTCTTGCTGGTACTAAGGCTCTCGAGCTACTTTCAGAGCGTATTGGGCGTTCTATTTTCTAGTATTTTCGGTATGCCAAATTCGATAAAAAGCCTCTCGTGATGAGAGGCTTTTTTCGGTCCTAGGTTATTCGTCTTCTTCGGCCATGAAGGCTTCCAGCAAATCGTTGAGGAAAAGTTTCCCTTTTTCTGTGATTTGCCAATGAGTATCAGTTTCGTTCAAGTAACCTAGCTCTTTTGCCCATTCAATCGTTGATTGAACAGCGTCAAAACCAAGACCTGTCCTATCAATGAAATCTTGCTTGGGACACGCTTCCATCAACCTGAAACGGTTCATAAAGAACTCGAAAGGACGATCCTCGTTTGCTACTTCAAATTCATCCGAAATATAAGGTTTCACCATATTCTGATAAGCAGCTAAGTAGCCTCTTGGATGCTTAACCTTAGTCGTTCGAATAATTCGCCCATCAGCAAAACTCAGCTTGCCATGAGAGCCACAGCCAATACCCAAGTAGTCACCGAAGCGCCAGTAGTTGAGGTTGTGTTTACACTGGTAGCCCGGCTTGCTGTAGCCTGATATTTCGTACTGCACATACCCTGCATTAGCGAGCTTTTTGTGGCCTAATTCGAAGATATCCCAGAGATCATCATCGTCTGGTAAAGTTGGCGTTTTGTAATAGAACATGGTGTTAGGTTCTATTGTTAGCTGGTACCAAGATAAATGCGGGGGATCTAACTCGATCGCTTTATCTAGATCAGCCAATGCTTGATCGATACTTTGATCCGGTAAGCCATGCATAAGATCGAGATTAAAGCTGTTTAGACCGATTTTATGTGCAAGATGAGCAGCGTTGACCGCTTCATCTTGACCATGGATACGGCCAAGCCTGTCTAGCTTTTCTTGCTCAAAGCTTTGTACACCAACTGAGATACGAGTAATCCCCGCTTTTTGGTAACCAGCGAAACGCTCCGCTTCAATGGTGCCTGGATTGGCTTCCATGGTGATTTCAATTTCAGGTTTGAATGGGATGCGTTGCTCAATACCTTGAAGCAGTCGACCGATACCTTCTGGAGAGAACAGGCTTGGGGTTCCCCCCCCAATAAAGATCGAATACAGCGGACGAGGTGCACCATTGAGTTGGTACTTTTCGATATCAGTATCGAGATCTTCAAGTAGCGCATCGATGTACTCTTTTTCGGGGATATCGGCTTTCAGAGCATGTGAGTTGAAATCACAATACGGACACTTTTGTACACACCACGGGATGTGTACATAAAGGCTAAGAGCTGGTGGAACGAGTGCTGCGTTGTGCATTACAGAGCTTGCTCTTTCAGTGCTTTGAATAGTGACGCAAGGGCTTTACCACGGTGTGATAGTTGCTTTTTGCGTGAAGGGGCAAGCTCAGCAGATGCACATTTGTCTTCTGGAACAAAGAATACAGGGTCGTAGCCAAAGCCGTTCTCACCGTGCTCTTCAGTCAGGATTTGTCCTTCCCATTTACCATGGCATACCAGTGGTGTTGGATCATTTTCGTGACGCATTAAGACTAATACACAGTGAAAACGAGCGGTACGCTTCTCTGACTCAACACCTTGCATAGCATCAAGCAGTTTTTCGATGTTCTCTTTATCGGTAGCATCTTCTCCTGAGTAACGAGCTGAGTAGATTCCCGGCGCGCCATTTAAGTAATCAACCTCTAAACCAGAATCATCTGCAATCGCTGGTAGACCGGTTTCTTTCGCTGCATTACGAGCTTTAATGATGGCATTTTCAATGAATGTTGTACCTGTTTCAGCGACTTCTGAAACGTTAAATTCACTTTGTGCGACAACGTCAAAGCCGAACTCAGACAGAATATCTGCCATCTCGCGAACTTTGCCTTGGTTGCCTGTAGCTAAAACAATCTTACTCATGGAATGGTGCTCTAAATAAGTTAATGAACAGAACAGTGAGCTTACTCTTCTGTATAGAATTTTTGCGTGAAACGTAATGGACCTGTACCTTTCAAGCCTGCGTTAACATCGATATTAAACGTGATGTTTTCTTCGTGCGTAATAGGGAACTCTGCAAGGTAATAAATGGCATCACCTTCTTTGATTTCACGGAAGTTAAGCGTGCGAGTATTACCCACCAGGTTTTTGGCTGTTCCCGTTATTTTAGCGGTTGTCGCAGGTTTTCCAAGGGAGGCATTGTCTAGTACGCTGATGTTTAAAATAGCTGAGTAGCCGTTTCGCTTGAGCTTGTATTGTTTCGCGACTTGAGCTGTTAAAAATGTCGAGTTAAAGGCCGAGTAGTGAACCTCGATATCCTTAATGTTCTTAAATTGCCCTGCTGAGCTTGGAAGGGCAATGAGAGCGGTAAGTAGTGCTGTTATCCATAGACGCATAATGACTCCAATAAATAGCAAAAAGCCATCATAGGATGGCTTTGACTTCAGTGGGGATTTGGCTTGGCGAGCATATTCGAACTTGTTTGTGCCGGCCGATTTCTCCCTTTTCAATTTTAATTTGCCCTTTAGCGACCTTAAATTGTTTCGCTAGGTATTTCGCTAAATGGGCATTGGCTTTGCCATCTACTGGTGGAGCAGTAATGGCAATTTTTAGTTCCTCACCGTGCAAACCTACGATTTTGTCTCGGCTTGCTTTGGGTTGGATATAGACCCTAAGAAGAATGTCGTCTTCTTCGGCCCAAACCGCTTTTGGCATCGTCAAAGTACCTGATGTTCGTACTTGAATTATAGCTGATACCAAATAGGACCAATCATGTCACCCATAAGGAAGTTCGCAAACTGAAGAACAATGAACAGAACCAACACGCTTAGGTCGAAACCACCCATATCCGGCAGGATGCGACGGATAGGCATTAGCATAGGCTCAGTTAGTTGATGGAATACGTACTCGATTGGGCTACGACCTTGGCTAACCCAGCTTAGGATTGCACGGATTAGTAGTACCCAGAAAATCAAACCACCAGCCGCTTTGATCAGAGAAAGTCCGCCAAAGATTAGGAAGCTGATATCGAACACTGCTGCACCACCAGAGATAATTAAGTTCAGAGCGACGAACTTAAGCACACACAGCACGTAAGCGAAAACGACTGTCGCTAAGTCAATGCTGCCGATTGATGGAATAACTCGGCGTAGTGGAGCAACCACTGGTTGTGTCGCTTTTACAATGAATTGTGAGAACGGATTGTAGAAATCTGCACGTGATGCTTGTAGCCAGATACGCAAGATCACAACCATGATGTAAAGATCAAAAACGGTCGAGATCAGAAAGCTCATCGAGTTCATATTGTTTCCTTTTTCGGATTTACTTGCCGCTTAGTTATCACATGAGCGACAAAATGCTTAAAACAGTTTTTCCATTTCTTCAGCTCGAGCAACTGCCGCTTGCATGGCTTTGGCTACAATGTCTGATAGTTGATGTTCATTAAAGGTGCGCAGTGCTTCGGCGGTAGTACCACCTTTTGAAGTCACTTGCTCACGCAGTGTAGATAATTCTGTATCTGGATTCGCGACCACCATCTCTGCCGCGCCTAATGCCGATTGCTGTACTAGCTTGCGGGCCGTCTCTTGGTCGAAACCTTGATTGACTGCTTCCGCTTGCATTGCTTCCATAAACAGGAAGAAGTAAGCCGGAGCGCTGCCTGCCGCCGCAATGATGTTGTTGATACCAGGCTCTTGTTCAACCCAGCTCACTTCCCCAACAGCCTGCATTAGCTGTGATGAGAAGTCTTTATCTGCTTGGCTAACGGATGAATCAGCATAAAGCCCACTCATACCCTTACCAAGCAGTGATGGTGTGTTTGGCATCACACGTACTAGGTTCAGCTGGCAGTCTAACATCTCATTGAGTCGATTCGCATTAATACCTGCGGCAATTGAGATAACCAGTTTGTTGCTAAAGTTGATGCTTTGTAAGGGTTTACATACGTCAGCCATCATCTGTGGCTTCACTGATAATACAACAACGTCTGCTTGCTCTGCTGCTGCAATATTATCGCTGGTGGTATTGATTCCGTACTCTTGCTCTAACGGCACTCTTCTAGTGTCAGAAGGTGCAGTCGCCGTAATCTTTTGCGCTGGGTAACCACTCGCTACTAAGCCCGCTACAATTGAGCGAACCATGTTTCCCGCCCCGATAAAGGCGATGTTCTTATGTTCCATATATCAAATCCTGAGCGTATCGCTTCGCGGTGAAAGCGGAGCGGTATCAATACTTATACTTTTTAGGTTGTTAGGTGTCGCTATTTCGCGTAATCACGAGCACCGAAAATCGCGGTTCCAATACGAACCATAGTGCTGCCAGCCTCGACTGCTGCCTCCATATCTCCACTCATGCCCATCGAAAGGGTATCAATATCAGGATATTTTGCAGCTAGCTTATCTTTAAGCTCTGCCAGTTGAGAGAAAGCACTAAGCTGTGATTGATAGTCAGAAACGTTTGCAGGAATTGACATCAATCCTCTTAAAGTGAGGTTGGGCAATGAGGAAATCAACTCTGCCAGTGCAAAAACTGCCTCTTCAGATGTGCCAGACTTGGATGCTTCCCCACTGGTGTTTACTTGAATTAACACTTGCAATGGTGGAAGTGCGCTTGGGCGCTGGTCATTCAGTCTCTGAGCGATCTTATCGCGATCGATGGAATGTACCCATGCGAAGCTTTCTGCAATAGGGCGAGTTTTATTTGACTGGATTGGACCAATAAAGTGCCATTCCAAATTTAGGTTAGAATGTTGTTCTGAAAAGTGTTTTACTTTATCGACACCTTCTTGAACATAGTTTTCACCAAAGGCAATTTGGCCTCCGAGCGCGGCTTCTAGAATCGCATCAATAGGTTTGGTTTTGCTGACGGCTAAAAGGTGTACGGACTCTGGAAATCGTCCGCACTTTTGCTCAGCGCTACGAATCTGTGAGGTGATTTGTTCGATGTTTTGTTGAATACTACTCATAGCTGACTTTACTTAAGGGAAAATAAATGGATATCACTGAGTTACTAGATTTTAGTGTAAAGCATAACGCGTCAGATCTACATCTTTCTGCGGGTGTATCTCCAATGGTACGTATAGATGGTGAAGTAAGGAAGCTTGGAATACCAGCTTTGAGTCATGCTGATGTGCACCGTTTGGTTTTTGAGATCATGAGCGACTCGCAGCGTGGTGAGTTTGAGGAAAAACTGGAAGTCGACTTCTCCTTTGAATTACCCAATGTTGGTCGTTTCCGTGTTAACGCTTTTAATCAATCTCGTGGTTGCTCAGCTGTCTTTCGAACTATCCCTGTCGAGATTCCGACGTTAGAGCAGTTAGGCGCCCCTGACATTTTTGAGAAGATTGCTAATTATGAAAAGGGTCTAGTGCTAGTTACAGGCCCTACAGGCTCTGGTAAATCAACCACTCTTGCGGCGATGGTCGATTACGTAAACCGTAACCACAATAAGCATATTCTCACCATCGAAGACCCGATTGAATTTGTTCACACCAACAGTAAGTGCCTAGTGAACCAGCGTGAGGTTCATCGTGATACCCATAGCTTTAAAGCGGCGTTGCGCAGTGCGTTACGTGAAGACCCTGACGTCATCCTTGTTGGTGAGCTTCGCGACCAAGAAACCATTAGTTTAGCGCTCACGGCCGCAGAAACCGGTCACTTGGTTTTTGGTACCTTACATACCAGCTCGGCGGCAAAAACGATTGACCGTATTATTGACGTATTTCCGGGTAGCGATAAAGACATGGTTCGCTCAATGTTGTCTGAATCGTTACGTTCGGTGATTGCCCAGAAACTATTAAAGCGTGTCGGTGGTGGTCGTGTGGCTTGTCATGAAATTATGATGGCGACGCCAGCGATCAGAAACTTGATTCGTGAAGATAAAGTCTCTCAGATGTATTCGATCATTCAAACGGGTGCGGCACATGGCATGCAAACCATGGAGCAAAATGCGAAGCAGCTGATGGCTCAAGGCTTGGTTGACTCGGAAGAGGTCGAGAAAAAGATCGAAATTGAAACCTCTATGTTCTAATCAAGGGGGCACATAATGGAATTGAATCAAATCCTTGAGAGAATGCTTTCTCAAAAAGCGTCCGATCTTTACATCACGGTTGATGCGCCAGTCTTGTTCCGTGTCGATGGTGAACTGCGAGCGCAAGGCGAGAAGCTGAATTCAGCCCAGGTCAGTCAATTACTTGATGCGATGATGGATCAAGATCGACGTGATGAATACCAGCAAACGCGCGAGGCTAACTTTGCGATTGTGCGTGATTTTGGCCGTTTTCGTGTTAGTGCGTTCTTTCAGCGAGAGCTACCTGGTGCGGTAATTCGACGTATCGAGACCAATATCCCAACCTTTGAGCAATTAAAGCTTCCTGATGTACTACAGGACTTGTCTATCGCTAAACGTGGGCTTGTGCTGGTGGTTGGGGCAACGGGTTCTGGTAAATCAACCTCAATGGCTGCAATGACGGGTTACCGAAATACTAATCGCTCGGGGCATATCTTGACGGTTGAAGACCCGATTGAATTTGTTCACGAACATAAGAAATGTATTGTGACTCAGCGCGAGGTAGGGCTTGATACTGAGAGCTATGAAGTCGCACTTAAGAACTCATTACGCCAAGCGCCAGATATGATTCTGATTGGTGAAATCCGTAGCCGTGAAACCATGGAATATGCGATGACCTTTGCTGAGACGGGGCACCTGTGTATAGCAACTTTGCACGCGAATAATGCCAACCAAGCGCTAGAGCGTATTCTCCACTTGGTGCCGAAAGAGCAGAAAGAACAGTTCCTGTTTGATTTGTCGATGAACCTGCGTGGTGTGGTTGCTCAGCAGTTAATCAGAGATAAAAATGGCAGTGGGCGTCATGGTGTGTTTGAGATTCTACTGAACAGCCCACGTGTGTCTGATTTGATTCGCCGCGGTGAGTTGCATGAGTTAAAAGCAACGATGGCAAAATCGAAAGAAGTGGGCATGCAGACTTTTGACCAAGCTTTGTATGATTTGGTTGTAGTAGGAAAGATTAGCGAAGAAGATGCATTCCACAGCGCCGATTCGGCTAATGACTTACGCTTAATGCTTAAAACCAGACGAGGTGATGGTGATTACGGTAATGGATCTTTATCTGGCGTGAAGATTGATATGGGGTAGATACAAAAATAAGAAAGCCCGTGCTATTATGTTGTAGAGCTCGGGCTTAAAACAGCTAGCTTACATTGCTATTTAGCGAACCATCACTTCTTCGAATGTCGTCGTAGTACATCTTGCCACTATTGAATCCTGAATTAGTTTTGCCATCATTCATGTAACTAGCGCTACTAGACCCTGTTGAGCTGCGCGCTGAAATGGTCAGAGCGGCGAAGATTGCTAGAAAAATTTTCATCTGAACTCCCACTTACCTATTGATGAATTGCATCATCTTTGGGCGTGAAATTCGTGTGGGATCACAAATCGGGTTGTTTTTCACTCACTTAATTTTTGTTAAGAGTATTGTGCTTCAAACCAGCTTTCGAGAATGACAACTGCGGACTGGTTATCAACATTTCCTTTACTTAATGCTTTGTAGCCACCCATGTCAAAGAGGTCGGATCTTGCTTCAGCGGTCGATAATCTTTCATCATGCAGCTCAACATCAACACCAAAACGACCTTTTAAGCGGTTAGCAAACTTCTTTGCTCTCGGTGTGATGGTTTCTAGATCACGACCGTGAAGATCGGTAGGTAGCCCGACGACGATAAGATTTGGTTGCCACTCTTTAATCTGTTTTTCGATGTCGTCCCAGTTCGGGATGCCGTCTTTAGCTTTAAATGCTTTTAAAGGACTAGCTGTGCCAGTGATTTCTTGTCCAATTGCGCTGCCGATACTTTTTGTACCGTAATCAAATGCCATAATTGTTCGTGACATGGGGCTTCCAAATTTATCTATGTTTGAGTGTTTCTGCTATGAGGCTAGGCGTGACCAGCGTCAGACGAAAGCTGCGCGGCGTTGATACCTAACATTTGTACTGCGACTTTCCAGCGTTCTGAGATTGGCGTATCGAAGATGACTTTAGGGTCCGCTTCAACGGTTAACCATGAGTTTTCAGTTAGCTCGGTTTCCAGCTGACCGGGCTCCCAACCTGCATAGCCAAGAGCGACCAAGTAGTGCATCGGCTCATCTTCAGTGCCTAACACCATTAAAATATCTTTTGAGGTCGTTACCGAGATTTGGTCGGTCATGCTGATGCTTGATTGATAGCTGCCCTTAGGTTTATGTAGAATAAACCCACGGTCTTCAGCAACCGGGCCACCATTTAATACTGGCTTATCAAGGCTGGCTTGATTAGGTTTTGGTTGCTCAGATTCAACCTCAACTTGTTTGAGCATACTGCCGACAGTGACATCGATGGGAGCGTTAATCATTAACCCCATCGCACCTTCCTCGTTGTGTTCACAGAGGTAGATTACCGAGTTTTGAAAATACGGATCTTTCATCCCGGGCATAGCGACCAAAAAGTGGTTCGTTAGGTTCATAGAGCCTCCTGCCAGTGTGTCACTAATAAAGGAAAAGAGCGGCGTAAAGCCGCTCATTCTATTCCTAAGACGTATGTGTGAATCGCTAGGGCTTTCTTTTAGCTTAGGTTATTTTGCGTTAACGCGACGCTCAATTGCATCCATTAACTTGCCCGTTACCGAGATATCGAAAGCGGCTTCGATCTCGCGGATACATGTAGGGCTCGTTACGTTGATTTCAGTTAGCTTATCACCGATAACGTCTAGGCCAACGAAGATTAGACCTTTTTCTTTTAGTGCAGGAGCAACGGCTCTTGCGATCGCCCAGTCTGTGTCACTTAGAGGGCGCGCTTCACCAGTACCGCCAGCTGCAAGGTTACCTCGAGTTTCGCCTTTAGCTGGAATACGAGCTAGGCAGTAAGGCATTGGTTCGCCATCAACTACAAGAATACGCTTGTCACCGTTGCTAATGTCGGGAACAAAAGTTTGTGCCATCGCGTAGTTTTGGCCATGGTTAGTCAGTGTCTCGATAATAACTGATACGTTTGGATCGCCTTCTTTCACACGGAAGATCGATGCGCCACCCATACCATCAAGTGGCTTAAGGATCACATCACCATGCTTCTCACGGAACTCTTTGATTTTCTCCGCTTTACGAGTCACGATAGTGGTTGGTGTTAGTTCCGGGAACCACGCTGTGAACAGTTTTTCGTTACAGTCACGTAGGCTTTGTGGTTTGTTTACGATCAGTGCGCCATTTTCTTCAGCACGCTCAAGGATGTAGGTTGCGTAGATGTACTCAGTATCAAACGGAGGATCTTTACGCATCAGTACGGCATCTAAATCAGATAGTGCGATAGTTTGCTCTGACTTGAATTCATACCAGCCATTTGGATCTTCTTTGAGCTCAACGACTTTAGTGTCTGCGATCGCAATGCCTTGATCTAAGTGTAGATCATTCATTTCCATGTAATGGATTTCGTAACCACGACGCTGAGCTTCAAGCATCATGGCAAAGCTAGAGTCTTTTTTGATGTTAATGGATGAAATTGGATCCATTACGATGCCAAGTTTGATCATTTTTTTCTCCTAGCCTAGATCGCCAAAACGGACTTGTAAGGCAGTAATTGCGGTTAGAGCTGCTGTTTCGGTACGAAGTACACGTGGGCCGAGTAGCGTCTCTTCAAATTTGTATTGTTCTGTCATGCTGATCTCTTCAGCAGACAAGCCACCTTCAGGACCGATCAATAGGCGTACCTTACTGATAGGTTCTGGAAGGGTATTAATTGAGAATTTTGCGCGAGGGTGCAGGTTCAGCTTTAATGCTTCACTAGGTTCGCTACACCACTCTTCAAGTTGCATGATAGGGCGAATTACTGGAACTGTATTACGACCGCACTGTTCACATGCTGCGATAGCTATTTTTTGCCACTGAGCGAGTTTTTTCTCGAAGCGTTTAGCATCCAGTTTAACGCCGCAGCGTTCTGAAATCAGAGGAGTGATGGTGTTTACACCAAGCTCTACCGACTTTTGGATCGTGAACTCCATTTTGTCACCACGTGAGATAACTTGTCCCAAGTGTAAGTTTAATGGAGATTCACTGCTGCGCTCGATACGTTCAGTCACGTCAACAGTAACATTCTTCTTTGATACCTCAGTGATTGTCGCCGGAAATTCAGCGTCGCTGCCATCAAAAAGAAGAACTTCTTGACCTTCTTTCATACGAAGGACACGACCAACATGACCCGTGGCATCTTCGCCTAAAGCGAGTGAACCTAACTGATGAATGCGTTCTGGGTGATGGATACGAGGGATTCTCATGCTGGTAAACCTATAAATAGTGTCATTAGGGTATTTTGTCTCTGCCTAACATGGATGCTTTTAGTTGAAAAAACAAGGGTAGAGCAAGAGTTTCGGGGCAATTCTGAAACTCTTGGGTGAGACTGCTCTGTTGAATGTTGCTGTGATGCAATAAGTGTTATTTGCAAGCTTGGTAAACAAATGGGTTGTGATTCCCTTGAATGGCAAAGATACGCTCATCACGAGTACATTCCCATTCGTTGACTGGGAACTGTTTATTCCACGCTATCATCAGATTGGTTTGTCGTTTAGATAGCTTAAAACCGTACTCTTGGCTCATGTAAAGATAAGTTCGAGCGATAGAACCTTTCGCTCTGTCTGGCGGCATTACCTTACGTTGCTTAAAGTTGACCTGCATTTCACACTGACCATAACTTACTCCATCCATACCATTCCATTGGCTGAAATTGTAGTTGGAGCGATCTCCGTTAACCTCGCCAATGGCCGGAGTCAGATTGTGAAGATCGGCTTCCATGGATTTGAAGACTTTGTCATTGCGAGTGCAATTCTTGCGTCCACCGTCTTGCCAGCACTGACGCTGGTGGCCGAATTGCCAGGCGGGAACTACGTGCTCCCATTCAATTCGACTTGCACGTTTTTGCTGCTTTCGTACTTGATAGCCACAGCCGTCGAGGTCTGGAATGCCTTTCTTTTTGTCTTTCCATGTTATGTCACAGCCACAATAAAATGACGTTGGGTGATCAAGGTAAATCTTCACCGCTTCTTTTTTTGCTTTGGAAAATGAACTGGGCGGAGCGGCAGAAACGCTTTGGGTTACCAGTAGGCCAAATACTATCTTTAAGTAAAAAGACACCGCTAGGGCAAATGCTTTGGGAGTGATTTTTTGCATAGAAAAAGACTGATAAAAGTTTGATAAACATCAGTCTAGCACTCAAAGGATTGACTTCTCCATTACATTCCTATCACTGACTCCATTGAGTACTACTTTCTAAATTGGAGAAAGGTGTCGCTATAACAGAAAGCTAGTGCCGATTGAGAGCGCTAGCTGAGTTGTGTGCCTGTGAAGGATAAGGTTTGATTACACTGTTGGCAGCGGTAGCTTGATTGGTTGCGTAACACCTTGTTGTGACGTCTTATAGAAAGTGGATAAACCGTGCAGGCACAGCGATACTCAAAGGTCTTACCTTGCACTGAGGAAATCTCAAAGCTATGAGTCGTTTTAGCTGGCACGTTGAATACCTTTTCCATTACGTATTTCCATTCATTTCCATGAGGTCTCACTCGCCCAAACACTTGGTGAGTGATCAGGTGTGCGAGCTCATGGGGCACGACTTCGTTGATGAAGGCATCTTCGTTTTCAGCGAATAGAACTGGGTTGAGTTTAATCTCATTGAGTTGAAGGTAGGCCTTTCCTGCCGCTTTGCCTCTTAGCTTGTAAGTGATCGTTGGGGAAGGGAATTCACGAGAGAAATGCTGGTTGGCGATAGCTAGGCATTCGGCCAGTTTCTTATTTGCTCTGTGCTGTTGCGGGGTGTAAGACAAACTTTGTTAACTCCAAAAAAAGACCTCAGCACTGTAGCTGAGGTCTCATCATAACATTGCTCGTTAGTCTGGCAGCCACTTAGACGTGATGTTTTTTCTTGATGATTTCGTGATAAGCATGCCATGTACCGTAGCCAAGTAGAGGCATTGTGACGATCATACCGATGCCGTAAGTGGCAAAGCCAACCAAAATACCTGCGCAGATGATGCTCGCCCATACGATCATTGCAGGGATATTTGACTTCACCGCATTGAAGCTTGTGAAGATTGCACTCATCACGTCAACCCGTCGTTCCATCATTAATGGGATAGAGAAAGCAGAAATACTAAAAATAAGGCTAGCAATCACGAATCCAACGATCGAACCTGTAATCAAAAACGGGGCAAATTCTGAAAGTGGAGCGCCTTGTACGGAAGGGTAAAGCGCATGCAGTAGCGCTGCGATTCGCATCCAGAATATCATTGAGACCATTAAGATAATCGCAAATGCCCACTGGTGAGTCGAGTTGCGTGTGATGGCTTTCATTGAATGGAATAGGCTAGCGTTGTGTCCTTTCTCTCTCTCCCAGCTTGCGTCGTATAAGCCTAGAGCTAAAAATGGCCCTATCAGCATGTATACGATTAAGCTTGGCATCACAACGAGATGTGTTCCTTGCCACTGGACAAGTTGCACTATGGCGATGGCCGCAGCCATAAAGCATAAGCCGTAGAATGCACTGATAAGCGGCATTCTTACTAAGTCATGCAAAGCAAGTGACAACCAATGAAAAGGTGCTGAGATGCTGATTTGGTTGCAAGGAATGGTTCGAGCGTAATCTTGGTCGCTGACCTTGTGTTTCTTTTCGTTCAGTTCGGATGGGTGCGCAGTACGAGGCATAGATCCCCCTAGTTAAATAACGTCCTAGTTATAAGCCCATAGAGTTCCGCGGTGTGGAGCATGAACTTTATGGTGTTGAGCTAACGTGCTCTTGTCATCCCAGTTATTGTTCTAGCGTGCATCTAACGAGCGTTGTCAGACTGAATTTCTGTAAGTTAAATGTGAGCTTGATCGCCTAGGAGTTACCTTAACTATTGTCAGTAGTACTAGAAAACACAAATTATCCGTGGCTTTTTATACTAAGTGGCTAACGGTAAATGAGGGAGTTGATGGCAGGTAAAGTGAGTGAGGTTTCGATAAGTATCTAAAAATAAAGCCCTTACTAATAAGTAAGGGCTTTAAAAGTAATATGCGCTGCGGCTAAATTATTTTAGGCCAGCGAAGTCTGCAAGGATTGCAGCTTTGTCAGTTGCTTCCCAAGGGAACTCTTCACGACCGAAGTGACCGTATGCTGCAGTCTGCTTGTATATAGGCTGAAGAAGGTTCAGCATCTCTTGAAGACCGTATGGACGTAGGTCGAAGTTTTGACGAACCGCTTCAATGATGATTTCGTGCGATACTTTCTCAGTACCGAACGTTTCAACCATGATTGATGTTGGATCTGCAACACCGATAGCGTAAGACAGTTGAATCTCACAACGGTCAGCCATGCCTGCTGCAACGATGTTTTTCGCAACGTAACGAGCTGCGTAAGCTGCAGAACGGTCAACCTTTGATGGATCTTTACCAGAGAATGCACCGCCACCGTGACGAGCTGCGCCGCCGTAGGTATCAACGATGATCTTACGACCTGTTAGACCACAGTCACCCATTGGGCCACCGATTACGAAACGGCCTGTTGGGTTGATGAAGAAGTTAGTGTCTTTGTTGATCCACTCTGAAGGTAGTACTGGCTTGATGATCTCTTCCATTACAGCTTCACGTAGATCAGGTGTTGTTACTGAATCACAGTGCTGAGTAGAAAGAACAACTGCATCGATACCAACGATCTTGCCTTGGTCGTATTGGAAAGTAACTTGAGATTTCGCATCAGGGCGAAGGAAGTCTAGCTTGCCGCTCTTACGTACTTCAGCTTGCTTCTTGACAAGAAGATGAGAGTAAGTGATTGGAGCTGGCATTAGGATTTCAGTTTCGTTAGTCGCGTAACCAAACATGATGCCTTGGTCGCCCGCGCCTTGCTCTTTAGGATCAGCTTTATCAACACCTTGGTTGATGTCTGGAGATTGCTTACCAATTGTGTTTAGAACAGCACAAGAGTCAGCGTCAAAGCCCATATCAGAATGAACGTAACCAATTTCACGAACTGTTTCACGAGTGATCTCTTCGATATCAACCCATGCAGAAGTTGTTACTTCACCGCCAACCATAACCATGCCGGTTTTTACGTAAGTCTCACAAGCAACACGTGCTTTTGGATCTTGTTCTAAGATGGCATCAAGAACAGCATCAGAGATTTGGTCTGCAATTTTATCTGGATGACCTTCTGAAACAGATTCAGAAGTGAATAGGTGCTTAGCCATGAGAGCTCCACTTTTAGTTTTTGGTGTAAATAATTCATGGCGTCGCAAGCTAGGAAGCGCCGCCATTAAATACAGTATATTTTGTAGGTGTTTCTACATCTAGACGTCTATTCTAAATTCCAGCGGTCGAATTACAAGCTCTTTTTTATGATATGTCATAACTAAACGTTTGCGTATTGGTCGAGATAAGCCATAGCTAAGTGATGTAAATGTACGAAAACTGCGAAAAATGACCGTTAAAATGTCAGTAAAACGTTTGCAGTCGCTATAGTCGTTTGAGAGAATACCCGCGCTAATAAAAATGAAAACTTTAGCAATATCTCTTTTTTAAATCGCTTATGTATCCAGGAGCAGACATGCCTTCTCGTAAAGATCTAGCCAATGCAATCCGCGCACTTAGCATGGACGGTGTTCAACAAGCAAACTCAGGCCACCCAGGCGCACCTATGGGTATGGCTGACATCGCTGAAGTTCTTTGGCGTGGCCACTTGAACCACAACCCAGCCAACCCAGAGTGGGCTGACCGCGACCGTTTTATCTTGTCTAACGGCCATGGTTCAATGTTGATTTACTCTCTGCTTCACCTTGCAGGCTATGAGCTTTCAATTGAAGACCTGAAAAACTTCCGTCAACTGCATTCTAAGACGCCAGGTCACCCAGAGTACGGTTACGCTCCTGGTATCGAGACAACGACTGGTCCTCTAGGTCAAGGCATCACTAACGCTGTTGGTATGGCAATGGCAGAGAAAGCACTGGCTGCACAATTCAACAAAGAAGGCCACGACATCGTAGACCACTACACTTATGCATTCATGGGTGATGGCTGTCTGATGGAAGGTATCTCTCACGAAGCATGTTCGCTAGCAGGTACGCTAGGCCTTGGTAAGCTGGTTGCTTTCTGGGATGACAACGGTATCTCTATCGATGGCGAAGTGGAAGGGTGGTTCTCTGACGATACACCTAAGCGTTTTGAAGCATACGGCTGGCACGTAATTCCAGCAGTAGATGGCCATGATCCAGAAGCAATCAACGCAGCTATCGAAGCGGCTAAAGCTGATCCTCGTCCATCACTTATCTGTACGAAGACTATCATCGGTTTTGGTTCTCCAAACAAAGCGGGTACGCACGACTGTCACGGTGCTCCACTAGGTGCTGATGAAATTACAGCAACTAAAGCGGCGCTTGGTTGGGAACACGGCCCTTTCGAAATCCCAGCAGATATCGCTGCTGAGTGGAATGCGAAAGAAGCGGGCGCAGCAAAAGAAGCGGCATGGAACGCGAAGTTTGATGCATACGCAGCGGCTTACCCTGAGCTAGCAGCAGAATTCAAACGTCGTACTAACGGCGAACTTCCAGCACAGTGGGAAGAGAAAGCAAACGCAATCATTGCTGACCTTCAAGCTAACCCTGCAAACATCGCATCACGTAAAGCTTCGCAAAACGCACTAGAAGCATTCGGTCAAATGCTTCCAGAATTCATGGGCGGCTCTGCTGACCTAGCGCCTTCTAACCTAACTATGTGGTCTGGTTCTAAGTCTCTAGAAGCAAATGACTTCTCTGGTAACTACATCCACTACGGTGTACGTGAATTCGGTATGACGGCTATCATGAACGGTATCGCTCTGCACGGTGGTTTCGTACCATACGGCGCAACGTTCCTAATGTTTATGGAATACGCTCGTAACGCAATGCGTATGGCTGCTCTGATGAAAGTTCAGAACATTCAAGTTTACACGCACGATTCTATCGGTCTTGGCGAAGATGGCCCAACTCACCAACCAGTTGAGCAAATGGCTTCTCTACGTCTAACTCCAAACATGAGCACATGGCGTCCATGTGACCAAGTTGAGTCTGCAGTCGCTTGGAAACTGGCTATCGAACGTAAAGACGGCCCAACGTCTCTAATCTTCTCTCGTCAAAACCTTGCACAGCAAGAGCGTAGCGAAGAGCAAGTAGCTAACATCGCGAAGGGTGGTTACATCCTGAAAGATTGTGAAGGTAAGCCAGAGCTAATCCTTATCGCTACAGGTTCTGAAGTTGAGCTAGCGGTTAACGCTGCAGCCGAACTAACAGCTGAAGGTAAGAAGGTACGTGTAGTATCTATGCCTGCAACTGACGCATTCGACAAGCAAGACGCTGAGTACCGTGAATCTGTACTTCCATCTGACGTAACAGCTCGTATCGCTGTAGAAGCTGGTATCGCTGACTTCTGGTACAAGTACGTTGGCTTCGGTGGCAAGATCATCGGTATGACAACATTCGGCGAATCTGCACCAGCAGGTGAGCTATTCAAGATGTTCGGTTTCACTACTGAAAACGTAGTAAACACAGCGAAAGAGCTTCTAGCTTAATCTTGATTCAGTTGTCTCACCTTGAAATAGGCTGATGCATACCAAAAGCCCTACATTTTCATGTGGGGCTTTTTTGTATCTCAGCTTTCACCGTTGAAACGTAAACCTTGCCCCCAAACGAAGTGTATTCTGGTTTAGGTTTTTACTATAAGTGTGTTCATACCCAGCATCGACCGCGAGCCAAGAAAGAACGTCAACCGAGCTCACAATCCCGAAGTTGTTTAAGCCATGCTTATGCGTGTCAGAATAGCTATAAAATGCTTGCAACGACCAACGCTCGTTAATAGAAACAATTGCCCCTGCCGCACTGATAAAGCCCTCATCGTAGTTTTTGGTGGTCTATCTATCAAACGGCCCAAGGATAGTGTCATTTCGGCACGAAGAACGTCTCTGCGGCCTAACCCAATTCTCCCCGCCAGAAGCGTAAAGCTTAACTTAACAGATAAATCAGACAGTGTCGTCGAGGAGCGTGTGATCGCAGAAGAGTCGAAACCGACGAAGAATTTCCCATTACATGACTTCTTCTGTTGGGAGGGTTGAACATATTACCTGTGATTGGTGATTTGAATGAGGAGTTTATGAAGAGGCTGTAATGAATCAAAATTCCATCACTATAGAAGATATACCGATGGAACGAGAACATGCGGTAGCGTGCTTTCTATGAATAAGAAACAGCTACCGCTTAATTAGCATAGAACGATTTTAAACAGAGCAATTTTTCGGGTTCAGCTCAGAGTATTTAGATAGAAAGTACTGCCATGGCGTACCGAATCATCTATCATATTTCCAGTCGATGAAGTTTCTACAATTTCCGAGAGAATAGTGCGGCGACTAGGAAGACGGCTATGCCCATTAACATAATTTCGCCCTTACCGATATCAAAACCAGCCTTGATACCCATGAATGAGACCACAGCAATAGCCAAAGGAATAACGTATCGGACGATGTTGTACCATAAACAGAAAAGAGGGAAAGGGATATCTCCATGGTTTGTGATTTCACTCTTTAGCTCGTCACGGTTCAGTCTCCATCCTGCAAAGATACAAACTAACATGCCACCTAGAGCCATAAACACTTTATCGGTGAGCAAGTCGAAAATATCAAAAGCGCCGGTTTCATATAAGGTTGGACCAAAGCCGCCCAAAGAAAGTGATGCAAATACACAAAGCGCCATCATTATTATACTTGCGATAAATGCTGCCATCGTGCGTTTCAGGCCGCGTTCATCAATAAGATAAGAGGTAACAACTTCCAATAAAGAAATTGAAGAAGTTAACGCTGCGACACTTAGGCCAACAAAGAACAAGAGCGCAAGCAACAGGCCTATTGCTCCCCCCATCTCAGAAAATAGTTGCGGTACCACCACAAATACTAATCCTGGCCCTGCTGAAGGTTCTATACCAAATGCGAACATAGCAGGAAACATTGCAACCCCGGCCAGTATCGCAACACAAGTATCCATAGTCGTGACGAGCGCTGCGGTTTGTACTAAGTTTTCTTCCCGTTTTAAGTAGCTACCGTAGGTTAACATGCAGCCCATTCCTAAACTGAGAGAGAAAAAGGCTTGGCCTAATGCTGCGAGAACAACACTGCTATCTACTTTTGAAAAATCGGGGCTAAACAAGAATGTCATACCAGCGGAAGCTCCAGGTAGCATTAAGCCTTTGATAGATATGATGATCAGAATCATAAATAATAGCGGCATCAGGATCTTTCCAGCTTTTTCAATACCTCCAGAAATACCGCGCGCTACAATAGCGAAGTTAATAAAAAGGTAAAGACCCATCCAAATTAGTGGCTGAACCGGATCTGAAATAAATGACTCAAAACTTTCACCAATGAGAACCGGTGTATCAAGTAGACCCGTTGCGACTTTATATACATAGGCGATAGCCCAACCACCAACGACGGGGTAAAAACCCATAATAAGCAAAGAAGTAATAACTCCCATTAGCCCAGTAAAGGTCCAACGTTTATCAATTGACTTAAACGCGCCTACGGCAGAGGTGTTTGTCTTTCTTCCGACGGCAAATTCGGTCAGCATGACACTAAAACCGATGAAAATAACAAAGAATAGATATATAACAACGAAGGCTCCACCGCCACTTTCACCAGCAGTATAAGGAAATTTCCAAATATTCCCTAAGCCAACAGCGGAACCGGCAGCTGCCATAATAAAGCCCAACTTGGAGCCCCACTTTTCTCGAGGTTTGGTTTGAAGGTTAGATATAGACACATTTTCTCCGATTGTCTGTTAGGATGAGACGGCTGAATGCAATAATGAAATATTTAAGACATTCAACGTGAACCTTGTATTAAGCCACAATGTAAAGATACAAACGAATAAGCAAAGTTAAGGTGCTTAAGAAATGGATTAAAATGAAAAATGGAATATATAGAAAAGAACTGTCTATGGAGTGTAGAAACTTCAGCCAAAATTTGACTGAAGTTTCTATGTTGGTTAAACGCTCGCTTTTGCGGTTTCTACGGCTTTAATTAAATCTGGTATAGTTGTAAGTTCTGGAACTCTTTGTATAAAAATGATTTTGTTATTGCGATCAGTCACTATTATACTTCGAGTAAGTAAGCCTAACTGTTCGATTTGAGAGCCAGTTTCATAGCCAAACTCATGTTTAACGGAATCCGATAAATAGGTTACCGAATCTAGATCATGCTGCTTGATAAAACGTTGTTGTGCGAATGGGGTATCAGAGCTTACGGCGTAAAAATCGATACCTGCCAATTCTTTACTGTGTGTATTAATGTAATTTGACAACTCTATCGCTTGTTGGACACAAACGGGCGTGTCTACGGATGCCAATACACTGTAAACCCTAATTGAATCTGTCTGTTCTGTTGTATCAAATTGTTTAAGCGATGATGTAAGCAAATTGACAGATGGCATTTGATCACCAACTTTTATTGGCGTGCCAACAAGGTCAAAGAGTGTGTGTTTTTCTAAAGTCACCGTTTGACCTTGTCCAAACGCTGCTGTTTCTATGGTTGTCGGGAAGTTGTTGGCAACAGCATGTACTGCCGTCAATGACAACATGATCGTAAAGGCTGTTTTTTTTAACATACAAGAGCCTCCATTGCTGCGCTGTAATCGGGTTCTTGAGTTATTTCAGAGACCAGCTGACTGTGTAATATATTACCGGTTTCATCGATAATAACTACCGCCCTGGCTGCCAGACCTTTTAGGGGGCCATCTGTAATCGCTAATCCAAAGTTTTCAAGGAATTCAGGAGAACGAAAACATGAGCCAACCAAAGTGTCATTTATATTCTCTTGCTCACAGAAACGTGATGTAGCAAAAGGAAGATCAACAGAGACATTAAGCAGTTTTGTGTCAACTTTAGATAATTTGTCATGGAAATTTTTCACACTTTGAGCACAGACAGGCGTGTCTACACTAGGGTAAATATTCAGCACGACTCTAGAGCCTAGCAGCTGTTCAGAATTAATCTCCGACAAGTCGGCAGTGCACAGTGAAAAACTGGGTACTTTATCACCTTTTTCAGGAAATGTTCCGGATAAAGTAAGTGGTTCACCTTGAAAAGTAATAGACATAGTATTCTCCTTATATGGGGTTTAAGCTTTATGAGTACTCAAACGTAGTGGTTTCAGGGATACTTTTAATTTTGTAAGCATGATTCCTAATAATAAAGGTAACAGCAACATTAAAGAGAAGTCAGAAATTGGGTTTGTAGTAAATACTTTGTTGATAGATATTGCTATCAGTGGGAAGATTAAGAAACATTGCGATGCAATGAACGGTGATGATACTTGTCCTAACATGAAATAAGCCAAAATACCTCCAACACTTGCAAACAATCCAAGATAAATAACTGAATATAAAGATTGTGAAGAAAAAGCGCCTATGTTCGGTTCCTCTAATAAAAGTGAAAAAGTAATTAAGATTAAAGAGGAAAAACCCGTTGGTAGTGTATTATAGGTGAGTACGTGGATATCGGAACATGTCTTTTTCACAAAGACATACATGAGAGCATGGATTAAAACGGCCGAGATCAGACATAGGGAGCCAATGATTAAACCTTCACCTGATAGCTCTAACTCGATAGCAATTATTGCAACGAGACTAAAAACCGAGATAAACGTGCCCAAAATTTGATTTTTGTTTAACTTTAGGTTTAGAAATAACATAGATGTAAACATTACAGCAATAGGCATGTTTGCAAATATGATGGAAGCAAGACCAGAAGATATATACATTTCACCCATAATCATTAAGCTAAAAGGGATAGAAAAATAAAAAATTGAAATTAAGGGGAGCCATTTTATTTTGCCTTTAGGAAAAAAAATAGGTTTTTTAAGTGCTATAGAGATTAGCATTAATATAGGGAAAGCGATCAAAAACCGTAAGCCAGTCGCTAGAACGGGAGGTATGGTTTGAACTGCTACCTCCATAGCATACCAGGTAGTTCCCCAAATAATACATACAGATGAAAAAAGTAAAAGAGTAAGTTTGTTGTTATTCATAAATATCCAAATAATATACCGCAACCGGAAACCATCAATTAGTAAACGTTAAATGTCAAATAGAAAAAAGTATATTTGACATTTTTCTTATAGATAGAATAATTATTTTTCTTCAAATAAATCTGAAAATAGTGCGGAGCTTAAATAACGTTCTCCCTAACTCGGTAAAATAACGACGATAGATTTATTAGCGTATTCTGGTAAAGTAGCAATATTATTCGCAGCTACAACGGCGGCTCCTGATGATATTCCAGCTAATATTCCTTCTTCAGTCATCAAGCGACGAGCCATTTCGATCGCTTCGTCAGAGCTTACACATTCGACGCCATCAATCAGACTTAGATCGAGATTTCCGGGAACAAAACCAGCACCAATACCTTGAATTTTGTGAGGGCCTGGTGCAACTTTTTGACCAGACAGTGTTTGCGAAATCACAGGAGACTCGGATGGCTCGACTGCGATACTAGTGACCGGATGGTTCTTGCTATTTTTTAAAAAACGGCTTATGCCTGTTATCGTCCCACCCGTTCCAACACCAGAAATGAGAACATCGATATCACCTTGAGTTGCTTCCCATAGTTCAGGACCTGTCGTCAGCTCATGGATTTCTGGGTTAGCTGGATTGTCAAATTGGTATAATAAGACGTAACGCTCGGGGGCTTTATCTGCGATCTCTTCTGCTTTTTGAATGGCTCCATTCATCCCCTTACTAGCTTCAGTTAGGATTAAATTGGCACCGAGAGCCTTCAATAACTTTCTACGTTCTAGGCTCATGGACTCTGGCATAGTCAGAGTCAGTTTATAGCCTCTTGCTGCAGCCACGTAGGCTAAAGCAATACCGGTATTACCACTTGTTGGCTCGATTAACTCTTTTCCCGGACCCAAAAGCTGATCTTGTTCAGCTCTCCAGATCATATTTGCACCAATTCGACACTTTACACTAAAGCTCGGGTTGCGCGATTCAATTTTCACCAAAATACGTCCTTTTGATACTCGGTTTAGACGAACCAAAGGTGTATTTCCAATAGATTGAGAATTGTCTTGAAATATTGACATTATGCTTTCCTTATATAGAGTTCTCTTAGATGAAAAAAATTTAATTATA
>JAYYSE010000048.1:0-36854 GCA_036126475.1 Pseudomonadota bacterium
TTCGTGACCAAGGATAGAAGGGAAGATACCTTCTGGATCGTCACCTGAAAGAGTGAATGCGTCAGTGTGACAAACACCAGTAGCAACGATACGAACAAGTACTTCGCCAGCCTTTGGCAGTTCAACGTCAACCGTTTCACGCTTTAGTGGCTCACCAGCTTTCCAAGCAACCATAGCTTTAGATTGGATATGAGTTTGACCAGGTTTGATTTCGATAGTCATGTGATATTTCCTATATTAGTCAGTCAACGTTGAGCCTGTTTGTTATCGCTCTCTCGTTTTGTTGAGGCTAGTATAGGTGCGACCATCAAGTTTGATAATCCCATATTTTTGAGAATGATTATTACACATTGGTAATAATAGATAGTGAGATTAAATTCGTCTAATGGAAAAAGGTTTGGCCGAGGCTAAATAAGTCTCTCCAGCTAACACCTTCTGTCTATCTGTTTTCGCAGTATTTACCTATCATCACACAACCTACCCAGTAATGGTCAATACAATGACCAAAAAACGCAATATCGCATATCTTTCCCTCTCACAATAAGAGCGGTTTTAAGAGGCTTACGGAGATGCGCTTCCTGTCACGATTTGTAGTGAACGACCCATTAAAATTCATGCTTAACAAACGAAACACATAGATGACACCAACAAAAAAGCCTTTGCTATTAAGCAAAGGCCAATTGAAATTGATGTGTCATATCGTTTAGGTATGCTGTGCAACTGAATCTCTAATTACAAGACTACCAGTGGTGGCGATGGCATCTGCTTGTTCCGAACCTCCAACGATTTGTAGAATCGCTTTTTGCGTCATTTGCTCTAATGGAACGCTCACAGAGGTTAAGCTTGGTGTGAGGAACTCGCCCACTTTACTATTATCAAACCCAACGATTGAGATATCTTGAGGCAATGAATATCCCAGCTCAGTTAACGCCTTAATCGCACCAATCGCCATGTCATCGTTTTCAGAAAGAATTGCAGTGAAACTTGCTTTACTTGCCATTAAAGCTTGCGCGGCACGGTAGCCACTCTCCATCGTCCAGTCGCCTTGAGCAACGTTAGATTGGTTTAGCTCAATACCATGCTTCGTGAGCACATCTTGATAGGCTTGATAACGCTGTTCATCGGTCGACGAGCCAGCTTTACCACGAATCACCGCAATCTCTGTATGTCCCTGCTCTATGATGTGTTCAACCATCAAACAAGCACTTTGATAATGATCGGTAGTGATCGCATGCTCAGGCTTCGAAGGCATTTCTCGGTTGAGCACCAAAATCGGTGTATCAGTGCTTTCGATGATCTGAGCAATCTCGCTTTCACTCAAGCATTGCGGATAAATGATGATGCCCGCGCACTTCATATCCAGTAGAAAGTTAATGGCTTTTCGCTCATCTTCAGCGCTGTGTTTGCCATCGGTGATCACCAGTTGGTGGTTCGATTTTTCGCTATAGGAAGCCGCGTGATACATCAAAGATGAAAAGTAAGGGCCGTTGAAAAGCTCGTTGGTAATGACAAAGCCGATAAAGTTGGTCTTCTTGGTCGCCAATTGCTGAGCTAACAGGTTTGGTCGATAGCCCGTTTCTTGAATCGCATCAAAGACCTTCTTGGCAACGTCTGGCCTTACGATGTTCTTGCCGTTCAGCACGCGAGAGACCGTCGATTTCGAGACGCCAGCGCGATTCGCGACATCAAGCATTGTGTCCATTCACTTACCCTTCTATAAAAAATTAGCCGACCTAAGCCAGCTAATTGTATTGCTTAATAAAACGGCAACGATCGCTGCCGTTTAATTGCAGGCATTCTAAATAGAGATACCGTTAGATGCAATCACGCCTTTGTACCACTCAAAAGACTTCTTGCGCTTACGCTCTAGTGTTCCTGACTGATCGTTGTGTTTGTCTACGTAAATGAATCCGTAGCGCTTTTTCATCTCACCAGTGGTGAACGATACCAAGTCGATACAGCCCCAAGGGGTGTAGCCCATCAAGTCAACGCCATCAATCGCTACGGCTTTTTTCATCTCTTTGATGTGATCGCCAAGGTAAGCAATACGATAGTCATCATTAATGCTGCCATCTTCTTCGATGGTATCAACCGCACCAAAACCATTCTCAACGATGAACAGTGGCACTTCATAGCGTTCGTAAAGAGAAGCCAAACAGTAACGTAAGCCTGTTGGGTCAATCGGCCAGCCCCAATCGCTCGATTTGATGAATGGGTTCTCTACTGAATTTTCATGACCGCCGTCCATTGCTTCTTCAGTCGACTGATGCGAAGAAGAATCCAAGGTATTCGACATGTAGTAGCTAAAACCGAGATAGTCAGCTTTGCCTTCTTTTAAGGTCTGCTCATCTTCAGGCTGCATTTCGATATTAAAGCCTTTAATAACCCAATCACGCTTGGCATAGCTTGGGTAGTGACCACGAACCATGACATCAGAGAAGAAATAACGATCACGCATCGCTTGCTGCGCCACCATGATGTCTTCTGGCTTTGAAGAACGAGGGTAGAAAGGCACCATCGCACACATTGCACCGATCTGCAGATCTGGGTTGATCTCATGACCTTTCTTCACCACCAATGCGCTCGCAACAAACTGATGGTGAACTGCTTGGTACATCGCTTCTTGCGGCTTTTCGCACTGTGGGAACTTCACGCCAGAGCATAACCATCCGAAGATGTCCGCCGAGGTGTTCATCTGGTTATTGATCTCGTTAAACGTCATCCAGTATTTCACTTTGTGCTGGTAACGTTCCATCACCGTAGTTGAGTACTTAACAAAGAAGTCGATCACTTTGCGGTTCATCCAGCCACCGTATTCTTTAGCTAGATGGTAAGGCATTTCAAAATGGCTCAGCGTCACTACTGGCTGGATATCATATTTCAGAAGCTCATCAAACAAGTCATCGTAAAATTTTAAGCCCGCTTCACATGGCTCAGCTTCATCACCATTCGGGAAAATACGCGTCCACGCGATACTAGTGCGGAAACACTTAAAGCCCATCTCAGCAAATAACTTAATGTCTTCTTTGTAGCGATGGTAGAAATCAACCGCCACTTGGTTTGGGTAGTTTTCACCATCGATTACACCATCGGTGATTCGACGTTGTACACCATGAGCGCCTGCCGTTAATACATCAACCACACTCACACCTTTACCATTGGCATCCCAGCCGCCTTCTAGCTGATGCGCCGCAACCGCGCCACCCCATAAAAAATCGTTTGGAAATTCTTTGTTCATACCATCACTCGCTACAAGTTATTCGCTAGAAAATAGATAGGTTTAAGGTAACAAACTTAAAAGCCGCAACGCTGAAACCGATTTCAAGATACAATAAAGATACATACTGAAACCGATTTCAACAACTGTTTTTGATTTTTTTCTTGATCACAACGTTAATCTAAGGGGTAAGTGTTCACCAAGCCCTATTGACATAAAAAATGTGACCTTACGCAATTGATCCCACTTTGGCTATTGAGTGATCATTCTGAGAAGCCATTATGATTCCATGACTAGAAAAAAAGCACCTAAATATCAAGAAGCACCACCTAAAGTCTCAGATTTGAATGAGGCTAAGGTGCTTATGAATGAGCTGTGAGAACAGCTCCGACATTATAAAAATAAACTAACCACTAGCTCCAAAAACTCTTCAAAATCGCCCTCATCAGACAGCCCTAAAGATCGCCATGAGCGAAAAAGATGAAAGATCTGGTGGTCGCACTTCGAGAGGAGCTAAAGCAGGCCACACAGAGCATCAACGAAAACTCTCACTTCTAAAAGCAACGGATGTGGTTATCGATTGTTTTCCTGAAGCGTGCTCTTGTTGTGCTCAGTCTGATATCGATGTGCATGGTGGGCCGTACTACCGGCATCAAATCTTTAATATTCCGAAACCTACAGTCGACATCACTAAATACCGATTATTTTCTGGTCAATGTCGCCACTGAAAAGAAGCAGTAACAGTCATTATTCTGGCTAACTGCTAACTGATTAGCTATTTATGCCCCAAACCGCATTTAACGAGGGGCATTGCTCATTCGTTTATCAATGGTGATCAAAATACTGTTCATGTTGTGATTTAGCAGACTGATCTTGAGTTCCAGGGTAGAACTGTACGAGCTTCTGGTCGGCGAGAGTAAGATGAATCCAACCTTCTTTAACCCTTAACCAATTGGTGCCGTTTTTATCATAGACAATAGGAAAACGGCCCCAGCCAGAATCCGACACCTGCAGCTCTTGAAAACGTTCAATCGAGGTAAGCTGTTCGCTTTCAAAATTTGCATTCGAATAAACAGGCAAAGGCCTAATTGCATCGTTTGGTTTAAAAGTATAACAACTGACAGACGCAGAAATGCGGTCAAACCATTGATACGGTTGAGCTCCGGTTAGATCGTAAACCGTACAATCATTGAATTTGATAGCCCAGCTTTGATGATCTTTGAAGCCAAGGTAGCCAATCGGTTGAGATGGTTCGATTGTCGTCTCTGGTGCATCAACCTGCGCTAGCTCCGAAGATGCACATCCCGCCAAACTCAGACTAAAAACAAAAGCCAAAATACGCTTCATTATTCCTCCTCAAATACGTAAGTCATTCAATCAAGTCCTTACATTAAACGGTAAGTTCCAAGCGATTACCATTAGGATCGAGGACACTGCTCTCATAATAACCATCGCCCGTTCTTCTTGGACCGTCTAAACGTTCATAACCATCTTAGACGAAGCGGTGAGTCAGCTCATCGACGGCTTGTTCTGATCCCAATGAAATCGCCATATGAACAAAGCCAGTGAACTGATCATAGATGTCATCTTTTGATTCAGGAACCGAGTCCATCTCCATCAGTTCCAAACGGCTACCGGTATTAAAAGATAAAAATTAAGAAGACAAGCCTTTAGTTGGATTATGGTATTTCTGGTTAGACGTCGCACCAAAGTAATCTTCATAAAAGCGTTTCAGTACTTCGAGTTGTTTGGTCCAAATCGCGATATGTTCAATCTTCATTTCTAACACCTAATGTGGATATTTAGCATTAGATTACTCCGCGAATAAGACGCAATAAAAAGAACAGAAAACGTCAAATACCTTCCTATTAATTTGGTGATATTTCACCCAGTCGCTGCGCAATATTGCCACATCAATTTGTGTAATAGATAGCTTTGCTCCATAGTCGGTGTTTTACACAATCGAGATTCAAACTGTGAGCTATTTTAAACTGATCCTGCTAGCTGCTATATGGGGAGGCTCGTTCCTTTTCATGAGAATTGCAGCGAATCCTTTAGGCCCTGCGGTCCTAATTGAAGCGCGAGTTTTGTGCGCGGCAATCACCCTACTTTTGGTTTCTTTTTATCTAAAGAGAAAGCTCTCATTTAATACTCACTCGAAACACTTTTTCATTCTTGGTTTATTTAACACCGCACTTCCTTTTTTGTGTTTCGCTTATGCAGCCCAAACTTTGAATGCTTCAACCCTTGCGATTTTGAACTCCACAGCACCGATATGGGCGGCGATCATAGGTGCGATATGGACCAAAACTGCACTTGAGAGCAAAGTTTTGCTTGGGCTAGGCATTGGTGTGACGGGCGTGACCGTGTTGGTTGGATGGGATGCGTTCAATATCGGACAAGAAGCCATTATTCCAATTTTTGCTGCCGTCATGGCCGCATTTAGCTACGGTATCGCGTCTAACTACACCAAAACAGCACCTAGGGTTGAAGCCTTCAATAACGCGCACGGCAGCATGTGGGCAGCGGTGTTAATCGTACTGCCATTTGTTTTTTTCATGCCTATGCGAGAAGCTCCCGATCTCACTATCACTACATCGGTCATCTTATTAGGTGCAGTATGTACCGGGTTAGCGTATCTGCTTTACTTTAATCTCATCAATGAGCTTGGTGCGCCTTCGGCACTTTCAGTCACCTTTCTAATTCCTGTATTTGGAATCCTTTGGGGTAACTTATTCTTAGGTGAGGCCATCGGTATTAATACTGTGGTTGGCTCTGTCTTGGTTATCACAGGCACCATGCTGGTGACCGGTTTATCACCAACAAAGATGCTCAAAAGCGCACGCCAAAAGCGAAAACAAAAAGCGGAATAACCAAATAAAAACGGCCTCATTTTGAGGCCGTTTTTATTTGGTCTGCTGACTGAAGAAGCTTACTTAAACATTTCCAACTGCTGAACCACCGCTTGAGTCAGCTGTTCAGTATAAGGATTGATCTTCCAATGCTCTGGGCTCCAACCTTTTACGAAACGTTGGAAATCAGCCCACGCAACATAAAACAGTGGTCGCCATGCGCGTTCGACGTCTTCAAATGAGAGCTGTGGTTGATAGTATGCAAGCGCCTCTTTCAAGCTCTGGAAGTAAGTACCTAACACCTCACTTTCATACTCTTGGCAATCTCGAGGCCTAATCGCGCTGCTCATGAACAAGGCGACGTCTTTCATCGCACACCCATGGCCAACGTATTGAAAATCGACTGCAGCCGCTTTTTCACTTTCCAGATCAAAACAGAAATTTGCGAGCTTAGCATCACCGTGCACTAAGGTTGGATATGAGCACTGTTTCAATAAACGGTCGATACGTTGCGCTTGTTGTTTCAAAGGTAAATCTGCCAAGGCACTTAGCTCATCAGGACGTGTGTCTAAATGCCAATAAGTACCGACTGGCCATAATGATGCTGACTGCTCTTGAGTGATATTGATGTGCTTTGCGTGAAAATTAGCCAGCCATTTTAAGCAAGCATAGCGCTGTTTAAACTCAACAGAGGCATAAGCATGATGTTGATCGCCTGAAGTTGGTTCATCAGTAGCGGCAAGTACATCAAACTGAGAAGTTAATGGGAAACCACTATCTGCTAAGTCTTGCATCACGATAAGCCATTCGTTGTCTGCTAATTCACATTGCAAACCCACGGGTACGGGGCAGCGCTCATCCCATTGCTGAGTGAACGATTGATACCAAGCCGTCTCTACTTGATAGGAATGCACTTTACGCTGATGAGACAACTTAGTGTTCCATCCTTTCGGGTGTTCAGTTTTATCGGGCAACGCGACATGTTTAACGATAACGCTGTTGAATCCAGCATCGCTACTATCTGTGAATACTAAGCGCACTAACTCGCCATAACCGCCCCACAAGCGCTGAATCACGTGAATATCGAACCCTTGATGGCAACCGAGTGACGTGGCTATTTTTTGATAAAGCTCAGAAGGTTGCTGAATGGAATTAACATAGGATTCGACAGACTGTTTTGAAGGTATTGATTGAGACATATAACTCTTTGCTACGCGTTATCAGCTAAAAGGTGTGACCATTGTGGCTGCCTATTCATGTAGTGAACAACATAACTGCATACCGGGACCACTGTGTAATCCGCACGCTCAATTTCAGGGAGTATCGACTCCATCATCACCTTACCAAAACCCTTGCCTTGTAGTTCATCAGGGATTCGAGTGGAGGTGATATGCAGTACCTCGCCATCCTTTTTATACTTAACTACCGCAAACTGCTCTGGTTCTAACTCAACCGTGATCTGGTTCGCATCTTGATCCCATTTAACTGCCTGCATTCTCAACTCCTGCAAATAATGGATACGACAAACAATTAAAGTTTGAAGTATGAATTCCTTGTAATAGACTAACGCAAGTGCATATACATAAAGCTAAGCACTTATAAACAAAGAAATATTATTATAGCGTGTGGTTATAAATAAATTTCATCAGTACGCCTATTAAATCTAGCATGTCCCCCCCCCTTGTTAGCAAGTTATCAATATCTAACAGACGCATGTTGGCACATGGAGAACCCATAATGAACGCACCACGAAAGAAGCCTTTGGAGCATAATCAGGCACTGCAGGATCCTCGAAATCGAACCGGAATCACCATTAATAGTACTGATGCTTTGTCTATGATTGAGCATGGCAGTGAGCTGACTTTAAATGTCTCTACACCTGTTGGCACCAAGTTTATCGCTACTACTAAATTTATTGGCACTCACAGTGATAACTGTATCCTGATTGAGGTACCAGAAGTCTCCAGTGATGACCTACGCTTTTTCTTTCAGGAAGGCTTTTGGATGACGGCTCGTGCCTACTCTTTGCGAGGCGAAGGCGCTCTGATCCATTTTAGATCTCAGATTCACCACACCATTGGCGAACCCTTTCCGATCATAGTGCTTTCCACACCAAGTACCATGCAAGTGACGCAACTGCGTAAAGAAACGCGCTATGAAGTAAACCTAAGCTCTCGAGTGATCTTTGATGACCTACGCATGAACTGCGAGATTAGAGATCTCTCGAAGAGTGGATGTCGCTTTGTCACATCACCAACCTCTCGTCCAATTCAGGTTGCCGACCGAGTCTCGCTCGAAATTACACCAGAGAACTACAACGGTCCTTTGATTCCACTACTAAGAGGGATTGTGTGTAATCTGCAAAGATCAACGCACTACGCACGTTATGGTGTCGAGTTTGATGATATCGGTAAAGCTAATGCCAAGAACCTGCTCAGTAAGCTGAAGTTCGACGGCACCAAACTTCGTTTGCGTAACGCTTAAGCTCTAGAGATTGTAAGAATCAAAAAAAAACAGCCATCGATAATATCGATGGCTGTTTCGTTTATGGTTAACAGTTATTCAGCTAATTTACTTAAAGCGTTAAGCTATTTACGCAGTGCGTTGAGTTTAGCCTGAGCGATACCAAAGATAGTATCGATAGGGTAACTGCCCTCATCGCTCGCTTCACCTGCCGGTTTGCCGGTGAACAGCTCAATCGCCTCTGTCACATGATCAATCGCCCAGATATTGAACTCGCCCTTTTCCACCGCTTTCACGATGTCACTGCGCAACATCAGATTATGAACATTAGAGCGCGGTATGATAACCCCTTGCTCATTAGAACGACCTTTGATTTCACATACATCAAAGAAGCCTTCGATCTTCTCGTTCACGCCACCAATTGGCTGAGACTCACCGAATTGGTTCATCGAGCCAGTAATCGCGATGTCTTGACGGTTTGGCTGCTTAGAGAATGCAGATACAACGGCACAGAACTCCGCCATACTCGCACTATCACCATCCACACCACCATAAGACTGCTCGAAAGTGATATTAGTCGTAAGCGGGACTTTAGCCGTCTTACCAAACACAGAAGAAAGATATGCCGACAAGATCATCACCCCTTTCGAGTGAATGCTACCACCCAGGTCAACGTTTCTTTCGATATCAATCACTTCACCATCACCATAAGCGGTAGTCGCCGTGATTCGGTTTGGCGCACCAAACATGTGATCCGTTGTGCTCAATACCGAGAGTGCATTGACCTGTCCAACTGCTTCTCCATCTACATGAATCAACGTTGTGCCGTTAGTGAAGGTCTCCATTACGCTGTCTTGCAGTCGTCCAACACGCATCTGTTGATTCGATAACGCTTGGTCGACGTGCGATGCACGAATCAGATTCGATTTCGAACCTCTCGCCACGTAGTTCGATTCACGAAGCAGATTAGCAATATGTGCTGAGTGCAGTGACAACTTACCTTGGTCCCCCGCCTGACGAGAACTGTGTTCAATGATGCGAGCAATCGCCTTGCGGTCACAGTGGAGCATATTGTTGTCATGGACGATGCTCGAAATGAAGCGCGCATAATGCATTTCAGAATCAGCAGTACGCTTCATCTCATCTTCAAAGTCAGCCGTCACACGGAACAGCTCACCAAATTCTGCATCGTAATGTTGCAGCAGTTGGTATGTGCGGTAATCCCCAAACAAGATGATCTTAACGTCCAGAGGAATAGGTTCTGGGTCAAGCGATACGGCTCCCGTTAGCGTCACCTCCTTTTCTAAAGACGTGAAGCTCAATTGACGAGAACGCAGCGCACGTTTCAGACCTTCCCATACGTAAGGTTGTTCTAGCACTTTTACTGCGTCCATTAGCAGTACGCCACCATTCGCTCGATGTAAGCTACCTGCGCGAATCAATGAGAAATCAGTAAATACGGTGCCTTTAAACGTCGCCGTTTCTACATAACCAAACAGAGAGTGATAATTCGGATTCTCCTCGACTACTATAGGTAGAGTGCCTTCCTTCTGGCTCACAATCACGTTCACTTTGTAACGACGCGGCATTTTCTTATCCAAAGAAGCCGTCGCGACTTCAGCCTGCTCAGTACTTTCTTCTAAGAAAATATCAGCGTTATCGACGATGTCTTTACGCAGTGCGGTTAGGTACTTTTTAATGTCTGGATATTGGCTGTAATCCTTCTTCAATTGCTTGATGAAATGCGTAATCACATCTCGTGCAGTATCATCATTAAGCTTTTGAATCTTTTCAGTATATGTCTCTTCAAGCTCCGTCAGTTCACGAGAAATGGTTCGCAGCCCAACTTCCAGCACATCAATGGTTTTATCAAACTGATCTTGCTCTTCCGGTGACAGCAGATCAAAGCTCTCTTCGGTATGAAGCTCATCGCCGTTCATTGCCACAAACTGGTAATCACCTTGAGTGGTGATCGTCAGATTCACGCCGTTCTTTTTCGCTTCTTGGCTGATCGTCTCTAGCGCAGCTTGTTGCTTGGCTGCTAGCTGATTCTTTAATCGATCAGCACGACTGAAATACATCTCATTATCGAACGCGAGTGGCATCGCTTTAATGAGCTTACGCATCAGCTTTTCAATATCTTGCTTTAAGCTGCTGCCCACGCCACGCGGAAGTTTCAATACTTTAGGTGTGCGAATATCTTCAAAATTCGCGATGTAACACCAGTCAAAAAGCTCCTCAACTTCATTAGGGTGTCGGTTGAGATAGCGCAGGATCATGGTGCGCTTACCCAGACCATTGCGTCCTATCGCATAAATGTTGTAACCCTTTTCCTTAATTGACATCGCGAACTCAACGGCTTTTTGCGCACGTTCTTGCCCGACGATTTCGTCAATTGGAGCCAGTTCTTTGGTCGACTTGCATGGTAGCTTTTCGAGTTCTGCTACCTGATACAGTTGTTCTGTATTGAGTCTTTGAATCGCCATCGCCGCCTCCTTAGTCCTCTATTCCTTGGGTGTAGATAAGTTCAGTGTAGATGTAATTGCCTATAAATTTAGTGACTTACGCTACATCGCTGTTCAACCGAACAAATAACACACAATTTAGCGCAATTTTATGAATAACAAGCTAGTTAATTCACCAAACCTAACATATAAATGATTTAAATTTGCAATTGATAATAAATATCATTAACATTTTTAAATATTATAAATCGAGGATGTGGATATGGAAATTGAACGATGCTGGATGCACTACCTAAAAGCTGAACAGTTAATGGAGCAAGGTCACTGGCCAGAAGCGCAGCGCCTTTATGGTGATGTTCTCAACTCTCTTCCTCACCACATTCAAGATGCGGCATACCAAAGCGATATCAAGCCTTGCCAATTTGCCTGCCTACTTGCGGGACTCAGAGATGCAAGCGTGGCTCAATCTGAGATTCTTAACCGCCTAGGTCAACACAAGCAAGCCTTTGATACATTGAATCAGTCTTATGCGTTAATGCAATTTATCTCTCTTGAGAGCACAGAGCTGATTCAACGCACCCACGGGTTACTGGAAAAGCAGAGTGAAGATCTACTCAATCACCTGATCGCTTTTTGCAGTGCTCAACGCAGCTCGCATTGGATGCTAGAGCTAGAACAAATTCAACGTGCTCATCACCATTTTGGGCAACTTAAAACAACGTCAGAAGTTCAATCTTCACCAAACGTCTTAAATTGATAAGGATATATCATGTCGGACCGGGCTCTTCTTAATGTCAATAACCTCTCCGTTAGCTTCAAAACCAACGATGGAATCGTTGATGCGGTGAAAAAGGTTAACTTTACTCTTAAATCCAGCGAAACCTTGGCCATTGTTGGCGAATCAGGTTCTGGTAAGTCTGTCTCTTCTAACGCACTGATGCGTCTACTCCCAGACAACGCCATTATTGATCCGCAGTCTCAAATTGAGTTTGAAGGCGAATCCGTTCTCGAAAAATCAGAGCGTGAAATGCAGTCAATTCGTGGCGACAGAATCGGCATGATCTTTCAAGAGCCGATGACATCTTTGAATCCATACCTGCGCGTCGGGATTCAAGTGGCAGAAGCCATTATGTGTCACCGTAAAGTATCAAAGTCTCAAGCTAAACAGCGTGTGATAGAGCTGTTTAATCTTGTGCACTTGCCAATGCCAGAAAAGTCATACACCAAGTACCCTCACGAATTTTCGGGTGGTCAACTGCAACGCATCATGATTGCAATGGCACTGATTAATGAACCGGATATTCTGATTGCGGACGAACCGACGACAGCACTCGATGTAACGGTTCAAGCTGAAGTACTTTCTCTTATCAAAGAGATCCAAGGCAAGATGGGAATGGCAATTTTGTTCATCACACATGACTTAGGTGTAGTGAAACACTTCGCCGATCGTGTGATAGTGATGTGTAAAGGTGAACTGGTAGAAGAAGGGATGACTCAATCTCTATTCGATAGCCCTAAACATGACTACACACGAATGCTCATTAACTCGATACCTAAAGGAGCGAAAGATCCGGTAAGCGCCGCAGCTCCAGAGCTTCTGTCTGCTGAAGATATTCGCGTTAAGTTCTTGGTGAAACCGAACTTTATCAAATCAAAAAATCAGTACTTTGAAGCGGTGAAAGGCATCTCGTTGAACCTAAAACAAGGTGAAACCCTCGGCATTGTAGGCGAGTCTGGTTCTGGCAAGTCAACCCTTGGACGCGCGTTAATCGGCTTATTGCCAAGCTCAGGTCGCATTGTTTATAAAGGGCAGGACGTCAGCTTACTCAACGAAAAACAGCGCCATAGCCTGAAAAAAGATGTTCAAATGGTGTTCCAAGACCCTTATGGTTCCTTGTCACCACGTATGACGGTTGGCGAAATCATCACTGAAGGCTTAACGGTGCATCAACCTCATTTGTCAAAACAAGAACGTTTAGAAAGAGCTCGTAAAGCACTGATTGAGGTTCGTTTGGAGCCAAGCTCAATTAACCGCTATCCGCATGAGTTTTCTGGCGGACAAAGACAACGTATTGCGATTGCCCGTGCACTGATTCTTGAGCCATCTTTCATTTTGTTGGATGAACCGACTTCAGCACTCGATCGCTCAGTGCAGCTAACCGTGATTGACCTGCTCAAAGACATCCAAACTAAGCACAATATTGGCTTCCTATTCATCAGCCATGACCTTTCGGTCGTGAAGGCACTTTCAGATCGTGTACTTGTGATGCAGAAGGGTGAAGTAATGGAAGAAGGCTCAGCTGAAGAGATTTTTAATGCGCCGAAAAACGACTACACCAAGAAACTCATCGCAGCGTCATTCGATTTAGAAAATAATTCGGAAAAAAATGCCGCTTAAAGGGAACTAATCAAGATTAACAGCGTCTTAAAGGTACATTCTAAATAAATTCCTAATGAGTTTCGTTTTAGAATGGATATAGCAAAACTGGTTTGGCCGCCAAAAGATAAAATGTCGCATGGATGCGACATTTTTCGTTTCTAAAGGGAAATAATGTGCCTTTAAATATCACTCCCTATGATTCAATCACTTCACAACTAACGATACAAAGACTTAGTCGATTCTCTAACAAGCAAATCAATCGGTCGTAGTCGTGCTTCATGTCTTTCACCTGAAAGTAAGTTCAAAATAGACTGAGCACACACCTCTCCAACCTCTTCAATTGGCTGCCTTTAGGTAGTTAATGCTGGCGTGAAATATTTCGACGTAGGTAAGTCATCAAAGCCAATTACCGACACATCTTCTGGCACTTTGTAGCCGTGATCATGGAGCGCCTTAATCGCCCCATAAGCCGTTTGATCATTGGCGGCAAACAGAGCAGAAAAATGAATCTTCGACTCGATTAATTCCACGGTTTTCTCATAGCCAGTTTCACTACTGAAATCCCCTTACATGACGAGCTTTGGCATCACCTTAATGCCCGCTTCTTGAAGCGCTTGCTTATAGCCTTCAAAACGATTACCTGCGTCTGGTTGGCTTGAAAGCCCTTTGATATGAGCAATATTCACATGCCCCTGTTGGAGTAAGTGAAGGGTTGCCATGTAACCACCCAACACATTATCAATGTTAATTGAGCGAACATTATCTGCAACCATGTCATAGTCCACCGCAACCACCGGAATGTCTTGCGCATACTTCGAGATGTCTTCTTTGGTAATGGTGCCTGTCACGATGCTCATGCCATCGACATTACTCTTAGCTAGATACTCCAAAGCATGTATTTCGAGCTTTTTTGCCAATGCCCGGTAGCTATCTATCACCAACGAATAGCCTTGGACTATCAGGGGTTTCTCCATGTCGTTAAGGATACGACTGGTATAAGGGCTATCAGTTACAAACGGCTAAAGAACACAATCTGCGCGAGATTGGACAACAATGTATAGCGATTAAATCGGCAAACGCAGAGATAACTCAAGCTGAGATTGCGAAGCAAGTTGGGCTTAGCCAGGCAGGTGTCAGTAAAGCGATGAAAGCTGCCAGCATCGCCGAGAAGCAGGTTAAGCTATTTCCAGTTGTAAATGCCCTTTCACATTCAGACTATGCCTTTTTAGATAAGGTGATGAAGACCTGTGAAGACAAAAAGCAGATTGCTAGCTTCTTAAAGAAAATTGAGCAAAGCCTTGTCAATATTCAGGCTGAATATTCGCTTGAGGATCAGAAGAACGCCATTGTTTCTGCTATCAAAGCCGAGCTAAAAGTTGCAGAAGCGAAGAACGCGACAGACAAAGCTGAAGTCACTCCCCTCGCCCAATTCGATAGCAAAGGCATGTTTGCACTCAAGCGCGTGAAGGGCCGTAATTTCTCTTATGAGTTTGGGCACTTATCGAAAGAGATGCAAAATAAGTTAGATGAAGCGATCGCTAAGGTGTTAGAAGAGAAATAATCTCTGTAGTATCGCTGGTCAGTTGGATAGCCGGGTCCACTATCCAACTAAACTGAGGAATTTTGGGACACATCAACCATATCACCTTGCAACAGTCTGACTCATTGCAAACTCCAATCTCGCCTTCAAAGCTAGTTGCTTTTCTTCTTTTGTTTGAATTCCTAAGAATTTTCTTATCAGTGTCATGGTATCTCTTTGCCGCTTATATGTTTTTTTGTAAGACAATGCAATTAACGAGCCACAATAATAACCAAGACCAATGAGCTTGATGAAGTTGATAAGAATCTGTGATTAATAACCATCATCGGTAGTGCGATCAACTAACCAAGTCAAAAATGATAAATGGACACAAATGTGCCAGCGTTTATGCTAAATTAGCAAGCCATCAATAACTACAGGTATGGCAAATAGTAATAATGCAGTGCAGGACACGCCGGATTACGCGTTGAAGCCTCTGCCTTTCGAAGGCCGCTCTTACCTTGAGAAAAGCATCAAGGCTGTCAGCCTTTAAGAGCAGAGCGTACAATTTACTTATAATAGAGGCTCGGGCTAGTTCAACACTTGGGATTTAACGTTGGCTGCGCAACGCTTAATCCTTATCTGTTATGTTTGTGATCCAAATGTTTTGGAGAATACAGAACCAAACAAATACAAAGTCATTTAGGCATCTTCGTGCCAAATTTGGTTTAACATCACTCCTTTGCTGAAGACTTTTTCACTGTCGTCTTCAAAGTTAACTACCACTTGGATGTCATTTTCATCATCAGACAATTGAACCCAATCAACCCATTCTATAACAGGTGAGGTTTGCCCATTTTCATAGACTATCCGGAACCCTTCACCCAAATTTTCAGACAATACAAATTCTATCTTTTCTTTATTCATGCGCAATTTCTTCCATGAAAACTTGAATACACCTAACGAAGAACATGGATTCCCCCTCACTAGGATCTGCCACACTTACGTGGTCAACATCATTACTGGACATTTCTGAGTCAGTGATTCTTCTAATTTAGCTACCCTTGAATAACTTTTGGTATCCCAAAACACAACGAATACTACTTTCAAGCAGTAGCCGATTTACACGAAAATGGACAATTCCTATCATCTCACTGAAGATGTTTGCAGGGTCCTTTTTGCATATTGATGCAATTATTAAGCATAGTTTGATTAACCTACCTCTCTCTGAGATAGCTAACGTTATAAGTCGTCTTTTTAAAATTGACAGTCGCACTAAGGTACTGTAATTATATACAGCACATCAATCTCATCATAATAAATAACAGGAGCCTCTTTAGTGGTAAATCTTAGTTTGGAGAAGGGTATTAAAGAGCTTGTCGAAGGTTTTATCAAGGCAGGATGTCCTTCCGTCAGGAATCAGTCTATTGCTGAGCGGCGACAAGGCTATTTGGATAGTGTCTCTCTTGCTGGGGAAAGCGAGTCTGTACATCAAGTAAGAGAGGTAGAGATTGACGGTGCAACGCTACGCATCCATAAACCGTCTGCTGGAGAAAAACTACCCGTGGTAATATATTTTCATGGTGGTTGTTTTGTTAGTGGCGGGTTCGATACCCATGATCAACAACTTAGAAAATTGGCTAATCTTTCTGGTGCAATTGTCATTGCAGTGAAGTACCGATTAGCTCCTGAGTATACTTATCCAGCAGCACACGATGATGCATATAACTCAACTTTGATTATACGTGACCACTGTACTGAGTGGGGTGGTGACCCAAATAATATAAGTCTTGTCGGAGATAGCGCAGGAGGTCACTTATGTCTCGTAACATCTTTACGATTGAAAGAAAATTCTGATTGGCAACCAGCAAAGCAAATTCTTATTTATCCTATGTTAGATGCGACCGCTTCTAGTCAAAGCTATGAGGATAATGGTAAGCACTACATCATTACCCAAGATACTTTGGTAACAGGATATGATATGTACTTAAACGAAGTATCGCGAGAGCATCCTGAGGCAAGTCCTCTATATCGAGCTGATTTTGCGGGTCTTCCAGAAACTCATATCCTTACTGCGGAATTCGATCCTTTAGTTGATGAAGGTGAACTTCTATATCGCAAGTTGCTGGGTGCAGGTGTTGAAGCTCAGTGCAGAAGGTACTTAGGCGTAACTCACGGCTTTTTTCAGCTCTCAGGCATAAGCCATGCAGCTAAAGAGTCCATTAATCAAGTTGCTACTATTATCCAAACCAATAAATGAGCATTAGCATAGATATGCAGAGGTGAGGTCGAGCGAGAGTTGTTACGAAGTGAACGCTTATGGGAGTTTCCGAGCATCACTGCTCAGCAGCCCGAGATTAGGAGATGCAAGGAAAACTCAGAACGAAATCTATCGTTTCAAAATCTCGCTATCTCACAAAGGAGCATTTTCGAGCTAGAAAATGCCACGGGTAATAATTCAACCTGTGAAGGTTTTGGACAGAACCTTCTTAGCCGCTTCGGACGAAACCTACCCATCGGATAAATTTTGGTATCTCAAAACACAGAGCGGCACCACTTCAAGTGATGCTGCTCGTGCACGAAAATGAACAAAACCTTCCATCTGCGAACTGCACTGTTAGGTTAACTTTATGCAGGAATTTTGCGTATAACTTGCTTAATATAGTTAACCTTTGCAACGCCACTGAGCAGTTTTGTTTAGAGACGAGTATCCTTAGTCCGACCTTCAATCATCACATATCATCCCAATAGCCAGAGCTATCTCCTAACTTTTCTTTCATGTAGTTAATGAACACACTGACTTTTTCAGGCAAGTGCTTACGTTCTGGATATACCGCATATATAGCGTGGCTGGGTAAGCTGTAGTCGTCCAATATAGTGACAAGTGCTCCATTGGAAAGGTACTTGGATACAATGAATGTTGGCATCTGACATATGCCTAGCCCCTGTAAAAGAACCTCTGCAATTGCATCACTGTTGTTTACAATAAAGTTGCCTCTAGGTTGTACTTTTGTCTTTCTACCATTTTTGAAGAACGTCCATTCGACACCAGCCTGAAACAGACTGTAGTAGATGCAATTGTGATTTGTTAGTTCCTCTGGGCTAGATGGTCTTCCAAATTGTTCAACGTACTTTGGTGAAGCACAGACAACGCTCTTACAGTCGACCAGTTTTTTTGCTACCAAGGAAGAATCTTTCAGCTCTCCGATCCTGATACCGACATCGAAAGCGCCTTCTGTCAAATCAACGACCTTATCATCCATACTCAAAACAACTTCTAGTTCTGGGTACATTTCCAAAAATTCTTTGATATAAGGGACTAAGTGAAGACGTGAAAATGTCATTGGAGCATTAATTTTTAGTGTCCCTTTCGGCTTACCCCTAAATGTTGATATTTCAGCAAACCCATCTTGGGCGATTAAAACAGTATTTCTAGCGTAATCAGAAAAGCGTTCGCCAGCTTCGGTGAGTGTCAGTTTTCTTGTTGTCCGATTGAATAGGCGCACACCTAGACTGTCTTCAAGTACCGATATTCTCTTGCTCACAGCCGACTTGGTCATACCCAGCCTACTAGCTGCTGACGAAAAGCTACCACTCTCGACAACTGCGACAAAAACAGGAATAGCAGAAAATGGCTCTTTAATTGTCAACTTTAACTCTCCAATGAGTTTCCTATGCGAGCATTATCATTCAAATCGAATAAAATTAAAATAGAATCTTCTATGCTAAGGAATGATTATGCAAAATATAAATAAGTACTCTTTACTTGCACTTCTTGCAGGTGGATTGCTGGCTCTAATGATCTATCTCAATAGCCAGTTGGCGCATGTTACATCTGCACTAAGTGCTTCATGGATTGCTCACGGGATAGGCGCAATATTTGCGTTAGGGTTGTTCAGCTTACTCAAATCGAATCAGGACTCGCCAGGGTTGACTAGATTATCAAAGCTCTATTGGCTTGGGGGCATACCTGGATCGCTTACTGTTATTCTCGCCTCCATGACAGTAAACAGCAAATTAGGGCTATCTGGCACCCTCGCATTAGCTTTAGTAGGACAATTTGGATTTTCTATGATGAGTGAACACTTTGGTTTCTTCAAACTTCGGAAGCGCGAATTTACCTTCATCGACATTACACCTATTGCGCTGGTCATCACTGGCTCATTGGTTCTGATTTTTAATCGAGGCTAAACAATGTCACTTTACATATTGTTAGGGCTTATCAATGGAATCTGCATTGCTTTAAGCAGAATTGTGAATGGGCAACTGAGTTCAAAACGTGGTGCTTTTTATGCGTCATATATTAATCATATAGTTGGGTTCCTTTTTCTCTCCTTACTGATGCTGCTTTGGGTTAAGCCATCAATTGAATACCCAACTGACATCACTCTCTATAGTGGTGGATTGATTGGTGCTTTATACGTTGCTATCAACAGCGTCGTAATGACTAAACTTGGCTCAACCAATGCCATTGTATTGGTTATTGGCGGGCAGATGCTCTTCAGTGTTCTCTTGGATGCTTTTAGTACAGATTTATTTAACTTAACCCAACAAGCTGCAGGAGTAATCCTAATTATCACAGGTGTTGCAATAAAAGAAACGTTAGCAGTAAGGATGTCTTGAAGCTCAATCACTCTGCTCGTCGACACATTTCTTATCAATTATGGAGTGTTTATGAATGATTTAACAAAGCAATTAGATTTCATCCTCGAAGTGGATAAATTGAAAGCTATCTATCGCCGCGCATTGATCAAAGCTGATAACAATAGGTTTGAAAATAGTGCCGAACACAGTTGGCATATCTCCATCATGGCCCATATTTTAGCACCATATGCTGAAGGTTCTGTTGATATACCTCGTGTTACCTTGATGTTATTGATCCATGATATTGTCGAAATTGATGCTGGGGACACATTTGCCTTTGATACAAAATCAGTCCTTGATCAACAACCAGAGAAAGAGAACGCTGCGGCAAACCGTATATTTGGCTTGCTGCCTGAACATCAGAGTGAAAAATTCATTAGTCTGTGGCATGAGTTCGAGCAGGCAAAAACACCTGATGCTTGTTTTGCAAAAGCGATGGATCGCGTAATACCATTAATTCAGAATATGCAAAATGAAGGTGGTAGCTGGTCAAAAAACCATGTACTTAAGCAGCAAGTCATCAATCGTAACAAATACCTTGAAAAATCAGCGCCAAAGCTTTGGTCATTCGTTTTAGAACAGATTGAGTTTGCCACCGAAAAGGGGTGGTTGAAAACTGGGTGAGGGCTTACAACAGGTTGAACAATACTACAGGATTACGCACAGTAGCTTTCATTTCCACACATACACGAGTTTCGTGATTGCATAATAATACACGTAAATTTTTCTGACTTGGATAGCCATTTTTGATCAAAAAAGGGAGGTTCCTGCCACGGCTTTGATGTTACTAACCATCTATACGACAAAGAGATGTGCGTGGCGATGACATTAACTGGCGCAAAGACAATCAAAGACTTAACTCGTGAATCTTTGGTGGGGTTAGAATAAGCCGTTGATTCATTGTAATGCTTTGGTCTACTTAGACTGAAGTTCAATCGGTGTCACAGCAATTCCACTGCCGTTGTGACACCGTTTAAGCACCGGAAAATAAAATAAAAAGCTAGGGTGTGTTGATCTTTCGAGCTGATTTTTGCAACGAGCTGCTGGGTATTTATACAAGGCAGAGGCGTTGATGTGTAGCTAGCCTAAATGAGAAGCCGATAACGCAGTAGAAATGGCCAGCAAACGCTGCCCGAAGGGTTCAGCTAAAAGCGTTTTACTCTTTGTTTAGAGGGATTTGCTTAGAGTGACTAGGCGACTTCCCCCTCGCCGCGATTAAAATGCTTTTATCTTGAACAAAATTTAACCACTAAAGATCAACGCGCCCTGAACAGTGCCAAATAAGAAGCACAAGGAAGCAAAGATGGAAACAAACACATCCCATGAGCGGGTAATTGACGCCAAGGCTTATCAGCAGCTTGAGGCGATACTGGCTCAAAGAATAGAAACGGAACGCATTGTCACGCAAGAGGCAAATCGATTGGCTTATGGCACCGATGCGAGTTTTTATCGCTTGGTGCCGAAAATAGTTCTAAGACTTAAAAACCTAGACGAAGTGATATTCACTATACAAAGCTGTCGTGAACTGGGCATTCATTTTACCTTCCGCGCGGCAGGTACCAGCCTTTCAGGACAAGCGGTTTCAGATTCCGTACTAATCACTCTAACCGACGATTGGCGTGGCCATGAGATCGTCGATAACGGCAATCAAATCATTCTTCAGCCCGGTGTGATTGGTGCCGATGCCAACAAATACCTTGCCCCATTTCAACGTAAAATCGGTCCAGATCCAGCTTCCATCAACACCTGTAAGATTGGTGGTATTGCCGCGAACAACGCCAGTGGCATGTGTTGCGGTACCGCGCAAAACTCCTATCGCACCGTCGCAAGCATGAAAGTCGTTTTGAGCGATGGCACCCTGCTTGATACCGCAGACAGTGCTAGCGTTAAGGCATTCAAACAATCACACAAAACGCTGTTTGAGGGCATTGTTGAACTGCACCGTCAAACCAGCTCGAACCAAGAACTGGCCGACAGAATCCGCCACAAGTATCGCCTTAAAAACACTACGGGCTATGCGCTAAATGCATTGGTCGATTATCACGATCCAATCGAAATTATTAAACACCTGATGATTGGTTCAGAAGGCACGCTAGGCTTCATCGCCGAGATCACTTACAACACGGTGATTGAACACCCGAATAAAGCCTCTGCACTGCTGGTGTTTGCCGACATCGATCAAGCCAGTAAAGCCGTAACTACGCTGTCCAAGACTCCGGTTGCTGCTGTTGAGCTGATGGATGGTAGGGCGCTACGCTCTGTCGCTGATAAACCGGGTATGCCTGCGTTCATGCCAAGCTTAAATCTAGAGTCTGCAGCTATTTTGGTGGAATCTCAAGCCAGCTCCCAGCAGGACTTAGATTTACATTGTCAATCAATTTTGGATGCATTGGCTGATTACACGATTATTGAATCTGTTCCTTTCACTTCCGATCCGAAGACTGTCGTTACCCTGTGGGGCATTCGCAAAGGCATGTTCCCAGCCGTTGGCGCCGTGCGTGAAGTCGGTACTACCGTTATCATTGAAGATGTTGCTTTCCCAGTTGAAAACCTAGCGAATGGTATCCGAGAGCTGCAAGAGCTATTCGATAAATACGACTACAGCGAGGCGATCATTTTTGGCCACGCCCTAGAAGGCAACCTGCACTTTGTGTTTACTCAAAGCTTTGATAGCCAAGAAGAGATCGACCGTTACGGTAGTTTCATGGATGAAGTTGCCGAACTTGTCGCCGTGAAATATCAAGGCTCTCTGAAAGCGGAACACGGCACGGGCCGCAACATGGCACCTTACGTAGAATTGGAATGGGGTACAGATGGCTACGCCTTGATGCAACAGATCAAAGCGCTGTTCGATCCAGAAAGGCTGCTCAACCCTGGCGTTATCATCAACGACAATCCAAACTCCCACATCACAGACTTAAAGCCAATGCCCGCAGCCGACGACCTTGTCGACCGCTGTATTGAATGTGGGTTCTGTGAGCCTGTTTGTCCGTCTCGTACACTGACCTTATCACCTCGCCAACGCATCGTGTTGTATCGTGAACTGCAACGCCGCCGAGCTGCTGGTGAAGAGATACAAGCCAGTGAACTAGAAAAAACCTTCGAATACCAGGGTATTGATACCTGCGCGGCAACAGGCCTGTGTGCTGAGCGTTGTCCGGTAGGCATTAATACGGGAGACTTGGTGAAGAAGCTTCGTGTTGCCAAGTATGAGAAGTTCACGCCAATCGCTAAGTGGACGGCGGATCATTTCTCGACCACCACTAAGCTGGCCAAGGCTGGCCTCAAAACCAACCAAATGGCAAGCAAAGTACTAGGTGCCAACACGGTCGGCAAGCTAACAAATGGCCTGCGCTCAGTAACCAAAGGCGCAACACCAGTTTGGCTGCCTGAGATGCCGCAATCCAACAGTCACTCACTCACGGCTTCACCAATGACAGCCGCAACGTCGAACAGCGCTAAGAAGGTGGTTTACCTCCCTTCGTGTGCCAGTCGAACCATGGGGCAGCAGAGCGATGCGAGTGATCAACGCCCTCTTACTGAAGTGACCATGTCTTTGCTTAACAAAGCCGGATTTGAAGTCATCCTGCCGAAAAAACTAGACGACCAATGTTGCGGTATGCCTTACGACAGTAAAGGGATGAACGGTCTAGCCCAATCTAAAGCACAACAGCTCGAAGAAGTATTGTGGCAAGCGAGTCTTCAGGGAGAATACCCAGTATTGATGGACACCAGCCCGTGTGCCAAACGCAGTATTGAGCAGTTCACCAAGCCGTTAGAAGTACTAGAACCGACAGGGTTTGTGAATCAATACTTGCTAGAGCACCTGACGCTAGAGCCACTGAAAGAAACCGTAATGCTGCATGTCACTTGTAGCTCTCGCCGAATGGGCTTAGAAGGGGCGATGTTAAACCTTGCGAAGGCCTGTACCGAAGAAGTGATTGTTCCAGATCATATTCAATGTTGTGGCTGGGCGGGTGACAAAGGCTTCACTATACCAGAATTGAATGAAGCGGCAGTTCACCCACTTAAAGAACAAGTGCCAAGTAACTGCACTCGTGGTTTTAGCAACAGCCGAACCTGTGAAATCGGTTTATCACATCACAGCGGCATTCCGTATCAGTCGATCTTGTATTTAGTGGATGAAGTCGCGCAATAGCTCAACTCATACTGCGTGAGACGAACTCTAGCTGAAAACGAAAAATGGCAGCCCAATCAGTCTGCCATTTCTTTATTCGGCTTGAAATATATTCTTAAACTAGATGCTATTGAACTAAGACTACAAAGCCTTATGTTGTTGGGCTAGGCGCATCAACTCTTCTGGCGAGTAGTGTTCTGCCTCTGCACCTTTGTCTATGAGATCAATCACTTGGAACTCACTCATGTCACTAAACTCTTTAGTCAAGTAATCACGAAACGCTTTTTCGTTCGGCCATTTTCCTCGCACGATATAACCCTCTTCTTTGTCGAAATCTTCCGTCTCAAAGAAAGAAAAGTCGGTCATACCAATATTGTGGCAATACAAAACGAGATACATGTTTACTCCTCAAAATGGGTCGATTAATAAAAACTTACCGGAAGATTGAAATCGAGTTCGAACACTTCATCACTATTCAAAAAATGATTCTGATGATAGTGCACATAAGCTGGTGTTGAACGCTGCTTGAAACCTGATGTAGGTAACCACTTTTCTAACACCATACTGATTTGTGGTAGCAACTCTCCATAACGGCCATTGAGTCGAAACACAGCATGCAAACCGCCGGGAATCACCATCTGATTAACCACGCTGCGGTACTTAATAGGTTCGCAGATCGCGATACATGCTACATAGCGACACTGATCCATCTCAACCCAAGCAGGGTTTGAATGGTGCAAACCAAACTGGGTCGAAAAATCACGCTGTTCGGCATTCGCCCACGCTTTCAATATCAACCATGCATTACGAATAGAACGATTATAACCAGTGTGTCGAACATAGGCTGCCATGCGCTCTGGTGTTTCGACTATTTTGGGCTCGGGTAGCTTGCGCTGTGCGACATTTTGATAACCAGCCGCCACCTCAGGATCTTTCAAATAAGGCTTTTCGGCGATCTGTAAATCGTGTTTGCGCCACTCGCCCGGAGACATATTAAAGGTCGCTTTAAATGCTCGGCTAAACGAAGACACCGAACTGAAACCACATTTATTCGCAATCTCAACCACCGACGAGCTAGTATCAAACATCAACTGATTAGCGGCATACTCCATCCGAGTGCGTCGGATATATTGATGCAGCGACTCCCCCACCACACTTTTGAAGGTGCGATGAAAGTGTTGCTCTGAGTAGGCTGCTATCTCAGATAACGCTTTGGCAGACAGCGGCTGGCTGATGTCTTGATGAATATGGAAAAGAACATCATTGATTCGAGATATGTGTTGACGTGACATCGTTTAAATAGCATAAATGGACATGTTTAAGAGCATAAATGGACACGCTAGTTTTTACAATTGCCGTGTAATATCAAGCAATAGAATAAAAACGAAAAACGACGAGACATAAAACATGGAAATCGCACAGTCATTACAACAAATTCAATCTTCATATATTCGAGAGATCCTCGCTGCAGCAAGCGATCAAAACGTTATCTCACTGGCTGGTGGTCTGCCGGATGAGAAAACCTTCCCGATCGATTTAATGAAGCCAACGCTAGAAAACCTAGCGAACATGCCTGAAGTTTTCCAATACGGCTCGACCGCGGGTTACGGCCCTTTGCTTGACCACCTGACGCTAAGCTACCAATTGCCAGAAACTCACACAGCGATGATCTGTACTGGTTCTCAGCAGGGCTTGGATTTAATCGCTCGTGCATATGTCGATCCCAATGATGTGGTAGTAATGGAAGCGCCGAGCTACTTGGGGGCGATGCAAGTGTTTGGCTTGGTTCAAGCAAACATTGTGACTGTGTCTCAAACTGAATTTGGACCTAACCTAGATGAACTAGAAACGTGTTTTGCCGAGCAATCGCCAAAAATGTTCTACGCGGTGCCAGATTTCCATAACCCAACGGGCGTATGCTGGACAACAGAAACTCGCCAAAAAGTAGCTGAACTGTGTATCAAATACAACGTGGCATTCATAGAAGATGCACCATACCGAGAGCTGCGTTTCACAGGCACTGAACTGCCGTTGGTTTCGTCTTTCTGCCCTGACAACTCTATCGTCCTTCGTTCATTCTCTAAGATTGCATCACCTGGTTTACGTATTGGTGCGGTAACAGGCAAGCGCAGCTACCTTGATCCACTGATCAAAGTGAAGCAAGGCGCAGATTTGCACTCAAGCGTTCCTATGCAGGCCCTACTGCTTGGCCTTCTAAAACACCAAGACTTTAACGTCCACATGGAGAGCATTCGTTCACTGTATAAGTCTCGCTATGAAGTGCTGTTTTCAGAACTAGAAAAACAACTGCCTGCTGACTGCGTATTGAAGGCGGTCGATGGCGGCATGTTCATTTGGGTTGAGATTCCAGAGTGCGATACTTTTGAACTGGCTAAAACCCTACTTTCAAATGGTGTAGCCGTTGTACCAAGCCCAGTATTCTATCCAAAGCCGGAGGGAGCAAAAGCTGCACTGCGCTTAAACTTCACTAACGCTAATCCAGAAGAACTGACTGAAGCAGTGAAACGCTTAGCAGAAGTACTTAACCCAGCGTAATCTCTGATTAAGTAAAACAGATTCAACACCAAGCCCTACTGTATTTGTACAGCAGGGCTTTTTCGTTCCTCAAACCATAAATCCACAATAAAATAGGTGATAAATAGCCCTACACTTGGTTGGTTTTTGTCCTACACCGCCTTAGTTATACTGCGGCGGATTTTAATAAGCCATCATGACGAGCTAGGTTTCAATGCCCAGCTATGATCAGAATAGGCAACCGCTCTGGATTTACGTTCCAGCTCGCAGAAAGGAAAAACCATGTCTCAATATGTTGTATGTGCTCTGTATAAATTCGTAGCACTTGATGATTACCAAGAAATTCGCCAACCGCTAACTGAGCTTCTAGAAGCTAATAACATCCGCGGTACTTTGTTACTCGCAAGTGAAGGCATCAACGGTACCGTTGCAGGTAAGCGCGAATCCATCGACGCTCTTCTTCAATGGTTCAAGCAAGACGACCGCCTAGCGGATGTTGTTTACAAAGAGTCGTTCAACGACGAACAACCATTCAACCGCACCAAGGTTAAGCTTAAGAAAGAGATCGTAACCATGGGTGTTGAAGGCATCGACCCTCGCCATGTTGTCGGTACTTACGTTAAGCCAAACGAATGGAACGACCTTATCTCTGATCCAGATGTGATCTTGGTTGATACTCGTAACGACTACGAAGTAGACATCGGCACATTCAAAAACGCGGTAAACCCAAACACGGAAACTTTCCGTGAATTCCCTCAGTACGTTGAAGACAATCTAGACCCTAAGAAGCACAAGAAAGTCGCGATGTTCTGTACGGGTGGTATTCGTTGTGAAAAATCAACAGCCTACATGAAAGAGCAAGGCTTTGAAGAGGTTTACCATCTTGAAGGCGGCATTCTAAAATACCTAGAAGAAGTGCCTGAAGAAGAGAGCATGTGGGAAGGCGATTGCTACGTGTTTGATGGCCGTGTTGCCGTTAACCACCAGCTAGAAAAAAGTGGCTACGATGTATGTAACGCTTGTCGTCTACCAATCACAGAGGAAGACAAAGCCTCTGAGCACTTCGAGAAAGGCGTAAGCTGCCCTAAGTGTTTCGATAAGCACACGGACGAGCAGAAAGCGCGTTTCCGTGAGCGTGAAAAACAAGTTCAGCTATCAAATGCACGCGGCGAAACTCACGTAGGTGGTGATGCAGCTCACCTAATCGAGCAACGTAAGAAAGAAAAATTGGCATACAAAGAGCAACAACGCTCTGGTAAAAAAGCGAAATAATCTCTTAGTAGAAACGCTATAGCGATCAACGCAACTGATAGAACAAGGGCATCAGCGAATCCACTTGGGCACGCTAATGCCCTTTTTTGATCCTAATCTCGCTTTGTGTTTTGAACCACATTTATCTTCAAAAATAGGTTCTATACTGAAGTTAATTGAACGAAAGAGGAAGTGCCAATGATCAATGAAAACCATGCCTTTATCTTAGATTTCCCAGAGCTGAAATTAGACATTGTGCAACTCAACCACGACGACGAAAAGTTCAAAGCAGACATGCAAAAGTACCATCAGCTTGATTATGACATACGTGAATTAGAAATATCAGGCAGTCCGATTGATGACGACAGCATGCACAACCTCAAAGTAGAACGCATGGAGCTCAAATACGTGCTACACAAACAACTCACTCGACATCACGCACTGAAAATGGTTTAGCCAAACTTCTTACAATATAACTTTCAAGGCCACGTATCTACGTGGCTTTTTCATTTAGTATAAATCTCAGCCGCTTATGGTATTGTTTGCTTATCCAAGATTCAGGACAAGGAAATAGAAAGAATGACAAGCAAATGCGAAGAACTTAGGTTAGAAGCCGTCTTAAGCTCCGAGTTTGACGAGCTGTTTGACTGCGTTAAGCAAGGTATCTTCGAACACGTCAACAATGTATTTGGCTGGGATGACGAGTTTCAGCGCAACCGCCTCTCAAACGACTACCACTCTTCTTGGTTCCATTGGGTGTATAGAGACTCTCAAAAGGTCGGGCTTACCTGCTTCAAACCTTACGACAACGCATACCACATTCACTTATTGATTATTTTCCCTCAAAATCAAAGCCAAAACATCGGTCAACAAGTCATGATGCTGATTCACAATAAAGCTCGCATAGAACAGCGAAACCAAGTCACCCTATCTAGCTTCAGGTGCAACAGTCGCGCCATCCAATTTTATGAAGGCCTTGGCTATCAAGTTGTTGATATCAGTGATGAGGATTTTGTCGGAATGACTCTCTCCCTTAATAACTATTTATAAGTCGTTAATTAGGAAGAGAGTAAAACATGAACGAATATCCAATTTATTCAACAATGAAGAGAAGCCCCAACCATTCTCGCCTGCTACTACGGGTTCTCCAGTCAGATATTCATAGAGAGTCGGTGCTAACGGTTGAATCTGATTAATAATTGCCAAATCTTTAGGGCTGTTAGTTAAATAGGTTTAGCTTTCTGGCAATGTGTCCATATCTTGCTAAACGCCAATCTCAAACAGCGCATCGTAGATCACAACCATGTTCGCAATGAAGTATTCATCGATTCGAATACCCTCATGATGTTTGGTTGCTTCTGTGGACGTATCAGGCTCTTTGTCATCAGAATCAGGCGCATCACCCACATAGATAGAGGCTATGTTCAAAGCCTCTTAATACCTCATCATCGTAGACTGTCGATAGGTATGCTTTGAACACATCTTCACTTCCCAAGCCCGAATAGCGATCGTAGTAACTATAGAGAAAGTAGTCCAAAGGAATGGAGTAAGTCGGGTTAGACAACTGAGCGATCACCCGTGCTTTCGTTTTAGCATCTAAAGGCTGTGCGAGATAATGTGGCCGAATAACTCAGGCTGAAAGCACCTGATTTTTCACAACCTCACTAGAACTGAATACGCCACCAATGGCAGGCGTTGTCGACATATCGGCAACTCTAGACGTTGATACAACCGCTAAAGAAAGAGTGCTAAATAAAATGGCACGGCCACGACTTGGGAATAGAAACTCATCAAATATCCTTAGTTTAATGTGTTTTTATAAATTTAAGTTATTGTTCCAGTTTATTTAAATACCCCAAACACGCCCACTTAAGCGTCACTTTTTAACAAGCTATCATATGAACAAACCGCACTTTGCACTCGATACTGAAACTGATTCACAAGATGTAGGCGAATACCTCTACAAACGCTTACCGCTGCCATCTTCCCACATCACTTCACACTCTTCTTTAATGGCTGCTTTCAATAGCTCTACCAACGGAAATACTCGGCTGCCAATGTTTACTGGCGCTTCAACAACTTCATCTTCATTGTCGTCATCCATATCGTCTTGCTCTACAGCTTGATTTTGCTCCGCAGCGATTGCAGTACGCAGGTTATTCAATGCTTGAGGAACCTCTGAAGCATCAATCGCTCCTGGGATCTTGCCACTATGTCCGAGCATTTTAATAAACTGTAGGCCTACTTCACCAAACATCGTGACACTTGCGTGCGCCTTGCAACTGAACGTGATTAACATAATTGGTCCCTTGATAATTCAATAGTAAAAGAACTATGTGGAGTAAATTGTTGGAAAGCAAGCACATTATCGGCCGCTTGCTTTTGGCGAGCTGCACCACCAGTGACATTCATCACCATTCAAAATGCGTTAACTAACCTTTCATATGAAATCTTGATAATAGTCACAATAAATGATCACCGAAGGCTCCGCATAGACCATTATTTAATCTAGTATTAATACCATTATCAAAATTAGTGGCACAAATCACATGAACAGGCTTGTAGGAAGGCACCTTGAAGAAATGGCGGATCTCCGCTCTACGCGAAAACAAAAAATCGTCTACTCCTTTTCACTGACTGCTGCCACGCTCTTTATCTTTTACACATGGGCTTACTTTCAGGGGCAACACTACACGCTGTCCATGTTTGAGCTGTGCTTCGCTTTTATCGCTATCGCCAACGCGATTTATGTAAGAAAAGTCTACAACCCTAAGTACTCCGAGTTAATTCTTAGCTGTTTACTGCTTGTGCAAGGCGTTATCTTATTTTTATACAGCTATGCCATTCCCAACCGCATACTTTGGCTTTACCCAATTTTAGCAGCCGTTATTTTCATCAACGACTTCAAAATTGGTGTCATCCTAAGCACCTCTTTTTGTCTATTCATAAGTACACTGATCACCGCATTACCTAGTAATTTTTCTCTACCTTTTAACAGCACACATCGCTTTATTCTTAGCTTGTTTACCATGAGCTTGGTGTGTCATACCTCCGCTTACTACTACACCAAAGCAGTAAGCTACATTCAGCGTTTGTATAAAGAAGGGATCGAAGACTTAGCTTACCGAGACCAACTCACTGGACTAGCAAATCGATGGAGCTTTGAACGTTGGGCCATTGAGAAGCTAACAACCGTTGATAGTGAGCGATCACTTACTGCATTAGTTTTTTTAGATATCGATGATTTTAAAGGGATCAATGACAGTTATGGACACGATGTTGGCGACAGTGTGTTGCAGCACTTTGCGAACCGCTTGAGCAACAATATTCGAACTCGAGATCGAAAAAGTCACGAATACGACTATTCGATTGCGCGTTTTGCGGGCGATGAATTTGTATTAATGCTCTACGATATCCCGACCCGAAAAGACCTCGACGGTATCCTAGACCGAATCTGTGGTTTGTTCGAAAGCGGCTGCCAAACAAATGAAAGAATAAAAGAGCTAACGCTCAGTGTTGGTGTGTCTTTGTACCCACAAGACGCGCAAGATTTACATGAGTTAACGAGATGTGCGGATAAAGCCATGTATGTTGCTAAGCATTCAGGCAAGAACCGATACGCTTATTATCATGACAACCCGGTTTCAACTTTGAAAGAAGAGTGTCCGATGGACAGCATCTATGAAGAAGCCGAACCCCCTGAACGTGAAGAGGATATTCAAACTAACGTAGAAGGGAACAATGTAACACTACTAAAAACTCGCCAGCATTAACCAACCATATACATAGCCCATAAGCTGACAAGACCAATAACAATAATCCAAACCACTTGCCGAACTCGGCTTCGGTTTTCCCACTTAGATCTAGTGACGTTTTTAAGCGCGGATTCCTTTGCCGAATGCACAAAAGGCGCTTCAACTTCGCGCTTTTTGATACGACGTTTCACCGCGTTATTCGCAACCTCAGTGAAACGTTGACCTTGATCTGTCGTAAAGTCATTTTCAAAGCCCATTCGACCGTGCCTTTCGCCATGTTTTTGTTGTACTGCCATAGCGGCCTCCTTGGCGGTCTACCTTATACTGAGTATATACTTAATTTAATATTGTTACCTGTTCAAAATTTTCGAATAAGTCACTCAACGCAGTACCCTCTTCTTTATAAATTAAATTCCATACACTAGCCCTATTCAAGCTTATGAGGGTTTCAATATGTCAAATGTAAGAACCATAGAACATGTAATCTCAGCCCATGCAACGTCCGATGGCGATGGGGTTAAAATCCAAAGAGTTGCTGGTTTTAATGACAAACGCTTCTCTCCATTTTTGATGATTGATGAACTCAAATCAGATGAGAGCAAAGACTATGTTGGCGGCTTTCCTCCCCACCCTCACCGTGGGATAGAGACACTCACCTATATGCTGCAAGGTCACTTTCAACATAAAGACCACATGGGCAATGTCGGAGAACTTCGTAGTGGTGGGGCACAATGGATGGCTGCAGGCCGTGGCGTTATTCACAGTGAAATGCCGATGATGGAGGAAGGTGCACTTCATGGTTTTCAGATTTGGATAAATCAACCAGCCAAAGACAAAATGAAGCCAGCGCAATACCATGACTTCCAAAACGAAACTATTACTGAACACCAAAGTGAACAAAGCGGTTTACTAAGAGTTATTGCGGGTGGGTTTGAATTACTGAATCCTGCTGCTGACACTTTAAAAATACAAGGACCACTACAACAAACGGGCGTGCCACTGAGTGTTTCAGATTGGCGAGCGAGCATTGGGCATCAAATCTCACTAAGCACTAACGCCAGTCACAATGCCATGACTTATGTTTACAAGGGCAGCCTTAAAAATGGTGAAAAGATCATAAGCCAAGGTCAACTGGCGTTCCTAACAAGCGCTGAAGTTCTATATTTAGAAAGCCAAGAGGATTCTGGTGCGCTTATCTTTATCGGAGAGCCAATCGATGAACCGGTTGTACATTATGGTCCATTTGTCATGAACTCTATGGAAGAAATTGAACAAACCATTCAAGACTATAACAGCGGCGTATTTAAAACTTATTAGTGTTTGGTTTGGACTTTTGAGGGATTGAGAAGATAACAACGAATTTGGTCGTTGATTTGATGACTGTAAAACAAGTGACACTATCCACTGCCGGTTATTATGACTTATTTAACCACGCTCTTAGAGCGTGGTTTTTTCTTATTGGAGAGAAGCCAGCTCACTTTCCCCTAAAGGTACTCACATAGATAAGCCGTTGCTTCTTTTACTTGTAAGTCGAAAGATGAATCGCCAGCAACGTCAAAAAACTCACCAGATTGATATGTAGTCCAGCCTTCATCACCAACACGTTTTACCGTTAGTGCACCTTTTACAACCGTCATCTTTTCTGGAGCCGCCGTACCGAAGGTATATTCGCCCGCAGCCATTACCCCAACACTCACATCAGCACCAGATTGGTTAAACGCCAGCGATTTTACGCCACCTTCAAAGTATGTGTTTTCTTTAATCATTGTACTTCCTTGTTATATTAAAATTGCAGTTATTGGGCTCAGCGAATAAGCCTATATGTAAACTTGGGTGACAATTGTTTTAACCAATTCACGACTTTCCTACAAGAAATAAATACGCATAACTTAAGATTTACTGACAGCAACTTGCATTGATGACATAAATATTGGTGGTAATATTCAAAGAAACATCAAAGCAAGCCTATTTATCGTAACATTGGATCTTGCTTCTAACTCTTCTAACGATCTTTGCAAACAAAGGTTTTAATTTATAGACTTAAAGACGGTACAAGCAAAAAATGAAGAGATAATGGCAAAAAAGCCCACTAAAAGCAGAGATATATTTGCCAACTCACTACTCTACGGCTTTCTATTAGCAGGTTTTATGATTGCCATCACCGCTGTTTATTTTGCTTATCAAGCCCACCAAAAGTCTGTCAGCCCAAGCAACGTACATGGTAATTGGATTGAGGTTGGTGCTCCACCATACAATACCGACATCCTGACCCTTTCTGAAAAAGGGGTGATGATGAATCATCGCCTTATCACCACTTCGTTTGAGTTTGACGGTAAAATCGTCACGATAAATACAGGCTCTGGACCAAGGGTTTACACCATCAGTGGTACCTACGACTCACCTCGCCTAAAACGACTGGAGCCAAGCACACCTGCCCAGCAATTTATTAAAGAAGGCTTTGAGCATACCGCTACCGGTGATAATCACAGTGTCATGCAACAAAGAAGAGTTTCATTAGCTGAGCAATTCAAAAGATAGCCTTCAATCGCCAAAATCACTCCACCAACACGCTTCATACCTCCCCTGCCTAGCCGCCACTACTTTGTGATACCACTTCAACTAAACAATATTTTCATGCAGCTTGTCGCAACCTTACAAAACTTCATGTCGTGAAGTTTCATATATGAGGTTTTCATGCTAATAGAAATTTAATTTTATAAAACATGGACTCGACCTCTCACTCATTAAGCAACAATTTTGTAACAAGATACAATTTTTTAGTTGTCCATCGAAAACAGATTTATTTTCAGTTATGAAATTAAAACTCTCTCGAATACTGACGGGGAAGCTCCTTTAAAACTGATCGGAGCAACTTATGGGGCCATTTGGTTCTCGTAACCTTCAAGGAATGAGAGAAATAGTATGATTCGTTTTAATACCTGTGCTGCGAGCATTGCTCTAACGCTATCTGGTACAGCTTTCGCTGCTCCAACAGCACCTAGCATCGACATGTACGGTTCCAACAACCGACAGTTTTCTAAAATTGAACTCGCGATGGAAACAACTTCTGGCTACAACCAGATGGTTAAGTATCATGACAAAGCAAAAGTCGACGTTAAGTTTAATCAGTGGAGCGGAACGTCAGGAAACACGTACAACATCTACTTTGATGGCGTTAAGGTTGCGACTGGTCCAATCACGGGCAGCCAAACTACAGCTTCATTCGAATACGGTCAGAGCGGCTTATTTGATATGGAAATCGAAGCGTGTGACGAAACGGGTTGTAGCAAGAGTGCACCCGCAAAGATCACCATCGCCGATACGGATGGTGCACACTTAGCACCACTAGCAATGAACATTGATCCAAACAACAAGTCATACAATACAGACCCAAATATAGTAGTGGGTACTTACTTTGTTGAATAGGGCATCTATGGCCGCGATTACACAGTCGACAACCTACCCGCTCATAACTTGACCCATATCCTTTATGGCTTCATACCAATTTGTGGTCCTAACGAGTCAGTGAAATCGGTTGGCGGTAACGGCTATAACGCACTCATGACGGCATGTCAGGGTGTCAACGATTACGAAGTAGTGATTCATGACCCATGGGCAGCTTTCCAGAAAAGTTTCCCTCAAGCAGGTCACGAATACAGCTCACCAATCAAGGGCAACTATGCAATGATGATGGCGCTCAAGCAGCGTAATCCTGATCTGAAAATCATCCCTTCAATTGGCGGTTGGACCCTGTCAGACCCATTCTTCGATTTCACAACTAAAGCAAACCGTGACACCTTCGTCGCATCGGTTAAGAAGTTCCTAAATACATGGAAGTTCTATGACGGTGTGGATATCGATTGGGAATTCCCAGGTGGCGACGGTGCTGTGCCAGATCTTGGTGACCCAGTAAATGATGGCCCAGCTTATATCGCACTAATGGCAGAACTGCGCGTAATGCTTGATGAGTTAGAAGCCGAAAATGGTCGTACTTACGAACTCACATCAGCGATCGGTGTTGGTCACGACAAAATTGAGGATGTGGATTACGGTGATGCTATCCAGTACATGGACTACATCTTTGCGATGACTTACGACTTCTATGGCGGTTGGAACAACGTGTTAGGTCACCAGACAGCATTAAACTGCGGTAATTTCATGCGTCCTGGTCAGTGTGATGGATCTGGCATTGATGAAAATGGCAAACCATATACAGGCCCTGCTTACACCACTGACAACGGTATCCAATTGCTGCTTCAGCAAGGTGTTCCAGCTAACAAGCTTGTCGTAGGTACAGCAATGTACGGTCGTGGTTGGGAAGGCGTACTACCATCAACACTCTCTGATCCAAGCGAACCTATGACAGGTGTCGGTAATGGCAAACTGAAAGGCAGCACTGTACAAGGTGTATGGGAAGATGGCGTTATCGACTACAAAGGCATTAAAGCGAACATGCTTGGCGCCAACAACCAAGGCATCAATGGCTTCGAATATGGCTACGATGAAATGGCAGAAGCGCCATACGTTTGGAACCGAACTTCAGGTCAGTTGATCTCGTTTGATGACGACCGCTCGGTTAAAGCAAAAGGTGCGTACGTGCGTAGCCTTGGTCTTGCGGGTCTGTTCTCTTGGGAAATTGATGCGGATAACGGCGACATCCTAAATGCGATGCACGAGGGTTTAGCCGGTGGCACTACAGAACCTGTGAACAAGAAACCAACCGCATCAGCAGGTGCAGACAAATCTGTTGAAGGCCCTGCTTCTGTTTCTCTGGATGGCAGCGCTTCAAAAGACAGTGATGGCACAATTGCGAGCTACGCTTGGTCTCAAGTGAGCGGTACAGCAGTAACTCTGGCTAACGCGAATGCCGCGGTTGCAAGCTTCGATGTTGTTGAAGTCACTCAGCAAGAAACACTGACCTTCAGCCTAACAGTAACGGACAACGAAGGCGCAACGTCAACGGACACGGTTGTTGTAACGGTCAATCCAAAAGATACAGGCCCAGTTAACACAGCACCAGTTGCAGTGGTTACGGCTCCGGCTGAAGTCAATGCGGGTGATGTTGTGGTCGTAGATGCATCTGCGTCTAGCGATGCCGATCAAGACACACTAACCTTCACATGGGATGTGCCTGCAGGTATCGATGCAACCGTACAAGGTGCTTCAGTAAGCTTTGTTGCAGCGGAATACACGCAAGACACTATTCTGAACTTCTCTGTGACCGTGAGTGAAGGTACAGATTCATCAGTCGCAGCTGCATCAGTGAAAGTACTTAAGAAAACCACAGACGGCGGTACTTGTACTAACGCTTGGGATTCAAATGCAGTCTACACTGGCGGCGACCAAGTGACTCAAGCTGGCAAAACTTGGGAAGCGAAATGGTGGACCAAAGGTGATGACCCAGTTAACTCTGGTGAGTGGGGCGTATGGAAAGAGATTGGCCCGGCAAACTGTGCTAACTAAAAATAGGTGTAAGCTAAATACTTACTAAACACCTAAAAGCAAAGGCCAACCAGAAATGTCTGGCTGGCCTTTTGTTATTTGTTTTCTAAGCCTACGTATTACCGAATTGATTAACTAAAACTAACCAATCAAGGCATCAAAACTTTCAAACACTTGCGGGCACTTCATTACT
>JAYYSE010000049.1:0-28269 GCA_036126475.1 Pseudomonadota bacterium
TTGGCGGTATTTCATGGGCAAGTCAGTGACGTTAAAGGTGTCGACCTTGCGGTTGTGGGCATGTCTGAGACTCAAACAACAACGGGTGTGAACCTGGGTATTTTTGGTGCATCGAAAGTGAACCAAGAGATGACAGGTGCATCACTGGGCTTCTTTAACTGGAATACGGGTAAAACGACCGGCCTTAACTTTGGTACTGTGAACATCACTAATGATGTAAAAGGCGCAAACGTGAGTTTCGTAAATTACTCTGAAGGCGACACTATGGTCGATGTTGGTGCGGCGAACCTTTCAGACGCTTCAACAGTTCAATTTGGTATCTTCAACAAAACGAAAAAAATTGAAGGCGTACAAATAGGCTTGCTCAACTGTGCCGATAATGGTTTCTTCCCGTGCTTCCCATTTGTGAACTTTGCTAAGTAAGATTCAGGTGATTCGTAACGCCTAGGTGTTTCTTGCTTGGGCGTTATTGCAAACTGCATTTTCTTATCGAACTTCAAACCACCCTCTTCAATAATATAAGCATGTTGTTTTATATTTGTTGTTGCAGTGAGTTTATTCATAAGTACAATGTGCGCTAAACTCACAACGATGATTTATATGCTTTGATTAATCCCCATACTATCGATTTTAAAAAGGCTTTCTTAGGCCTGACCGCCAGTTTTTTAGTAGTTTTGAGCTTGTTGCTCGTTGATTCAGCGGAAGAATCAGACAAACAGTATGGATCAGAAAACCAAGGCGTAACCCATGCACTTACGGAGCTCACTCAGATACTGAATGCGCTAGAGTACAACATTACAGCGCTCTATCCGTTGAATGGTGATACCTATACTTTTTCGTATGACAAAAAAGTAGAGGATGATACGTGTTATTTTATTAGTGAGGATCAGCAAGACCCTCGCTTTGACTTTATGTTCTCTGGCCCTACCGAGATGTGTGACTCTCAATCGGCGCTGTATGCGGAAGCGAGCAAGCGTCTATTTATTGCTCCAACGATGGCTTACTTTACGAACACCATCAGTAGTATCTCTGCCATTTACTTCATTTCCAAAGAGAAATTTATCATCTCTGCTCCCTCTGATTTTGCTCAATATATGAAAGGTGATACGTTTGACTCGATCGTTAGCCGCCGGCCCTACTGGATCAATACCATTCGTTTTGGCGTATCTCAAAACCGAGATAAGGTTGTCTATACCGGTCAATACGATGATTTCCTGACCGGTGAGAAAGTGGTGACCTTAACCAAAGGGATCTATATCAACGGTGAGTTTAAAGGGGTATTGGGTGTTGATGGCTATACCTCGAGTTTATTTTCGAATGCGAAGCATGGCTATGAGGTGACCAGTGTCAGCGGTATGAATAAATATGGCTTGTTGGATTACACTTTTTCACAACCCTTATATGTGGACGGGGTGAATACGCAGCTTTATTTGACCATTCAAGAAACGAAAAGCGAGCATTTCTTACACATATTGGAAAGTGACTATGAGGAGTTACTGATACTCTTTTTCTTATATGTGGCTGCAGCATGGTGGTTATGGCGATTTTATCGCGAGCAAAGACACCGTCGCTTAAATGATCTTTCAATGACCGATCCATTAACGGGGTTACTCAATCGCAGTGGCTTTGAAGCGCAATTTCTGGCGCAAGATGAGAGTAAAATTTTAGGGATTGGTGTCTTTGAAATCGATGATTTAAAAGCGATCTGCGATCGGTATGGCAATGAGATTGGTGATAGGGTGATTTGTCACGTTGCTAAACTTATCGTCAACAGCGCGAGACAACACGATATCGTGGCGAGATTTGATGGCAGGGAGTTCGTAGTGGCGATTGCGGGAGAATCGTCAGAATTGCTTTCTTCAATATTTGAACGCATCCAGAGCGATATTAGTTTACAGAACTACCAGTGTTCGACAGGAGAGAAAGTGGCTATTTCTGTTTCTGGGGGGGCCGTGCTCTACTCTTTATATAAGTTCGAAAGTATTGGGCACCTATGGAAAAATCAGAGTGTCCGTGCTTCAAGTAAACAACTGGGCATTGCCAAGTCCTTGGGCGCAAATAAACTGTGTATCCACATTCATTGATGCACAAAAAAGCCTAGTCGCATGACTAGGCTCCTTCTTTGTGGTGGATATTATCGGTGACTGAGTGTCGCTTTATTTTTTCACACGGCCTTTTCTCATCCATTTCTGGTGAACACCACGACGTAGGCTCTGGAAGCTGTTTTCTATCTTGTCGACACCCAGCAAAATCGCCAACGCCAACAGCGTGATCATGACTGATTGTGAAAGGTGGCCAAGGGCGATCATCATACCCAATGCAGCCAATACCCAAATGATGGCTGCTGAAGTCACACCATGAATTTTGCCATCGAGTGTCATCATTACCCCCGCCCCCAGGAAACCAACACCAGTAATGATCTGGCCAAGTACACGAGCCTGATCGAGTGTGTTTGGAGATAGGCTAATCGCCATGGTAAGGAAGAAATAGGTACCGCTGATGATCAGAATCGAGGTTCTGATACCTACTGGTTTACCGCGTGTTTGCCGCTCGATACCGATTAACGAACCACACAGCATACACACTGCTAGCCCTGCCCAGCTAAAGGGGGCAAGGTTTAACGTTTGTTCTATAAATTGTGACAAATCACCCCTCCTATAAATTTAGAATAGGGCCGAGTATGCTGATAATCAGCCTGACGATCGAACAAAACCTTTTTGTCTTAACGATTGATGAAGATGACTTAAAGTCTAGCAGCAGCCTATTGTTAAGGTGAAGCTAGTGGCGTTTTTCTTTTGTCGTTTATTGATACTCAAGACGATAAGAGGCGACCATTGCTCGAGGTAGAGTTATTCAATGTGTAGGTCCAGTGGCGTTTTGCTGCTACGGCCACCTATCTCACGGGTTAACTTGGGTACGAGGTAGCCAGAAACCTCAGAGATTAATCCCTTGAAGTGATGTTTTGCCTCTTCATCCGAGATATAGAAGTGAGCGGCACCTTGAACCTTATCCAGAACGTGCATGTAATACGGTAAAATGCCAGCGTCAAATAGCTTCTCACTGAGTGTTTTTAATGCATCAGCACTGTCGTTCACGCCTTTTAGCATAACGCCTTGGTTAAGTAGCGTCGCGCCACTGAGCTTCAATTTATGGAAGGCTTGTTTAAGTTCTACATTGATTTCATTGGCATGATTAACATGGCTTACCATCACTACATTGAGGCGAGTCTTAGATAGGATTTGGCAAAGCTCGTCAGTGATACGAGCTGGGATCACGACGGGTAAACGGCTATGAATACGAACGGTTTTCACATGTGGAATTTGTTCGATAGCGTGAATCAACCACTCGACTTCGCTGTCTTTAGCCATCAATGGATCACCACCCGAAAGGATGACTTCGTTAATCTCAGAGTGTTGAGCTACGTAATCGAGGCTGGTTTGCCACACCGACTTTGAGCCCTTATTGTCTTGATAAGGGAAGTGGCGTCGAAAGCAGTAACGGCAGTTCACTGCACAGCCACCTTTCACTATCATCAAGGCGCGACTTTTGTATTTATGCAACAATCCCGGGATCGCGTTGTCTTGCTCCTCTAATGGATCGGCAGAGTAGCCTTCATGAACTTCGAACTCTTCGCTTAATGGCAAAACCTGACGCAATAGCGGGTCATGCGGGTTGCCTTTTTCCATTCGCTCGACAAAGCTTACCGGTACTCGCAACGCAAATAGGTTGCGTGCGGCAAAGCCTGCTTGCCATGGTGTTGGGTCTATTTCCAATGCTTCAAGGAGCTTTGTCGGGTCTGAGATCGCATTCGATAGTTGTTTGAGCCAGTTTTGCTCAACAGATTCGACTTTTCGGGTTATGATATGCGGCATTGAAATCAACTCAAAGATGTGTAAGAGGAAATCATGGCGTCAGTAAGCACCAATGAATTCAAAGGCGGTTTAAAATTCATGATGGATAACGAGCCTTGCTCAATTATCGAAAATGAATACGTTAAGCCGGGTAAAGGCCAAGCGTTTAACCGTGTAAAACTTCGTAAACTGCTGTCAGGCAAAGTGTTAGAGAAAACATTTAAGTCAGGCGACACAGTAGAACTGGCTGACGTTGTAGACGTTGAACTAGGCTACCTATACAGCGATGGCGAATTCTACCACTTCATGAACAACGAGACATTCGAGCAAATCGCTGCTGAAGTAAAAGCAGTTGGCGACACAGCTAAATGGCTAGTTGAAAACGACGTATGTACTCTAACGTTGTGGAATGATAACCCTATCACAGTAACTCCACCAAACTTTGTTGAGATCGAAGTAACTGATACTGATCCTGGCCTAAAGGGCGACACGCAAGGTACGGGTGGTAAGCCTGCAACTCTAGCTACTGGCGCGGTCGTTCGTGTACCTCTATTCATCGCTATCGGTGAAGTGGTAAGAGTCGATACTCGTACTGGCGAATACGTTGGTCGTGTGAAGTAATTGACTTCAATTCTCTGAAAAAAGGTCGCTTAGGCGGCCTTTTTTATTATCGGAAGTTAATTTAGAGTAATGAGTGGCGGCAATCGATCTAGGTTTATTAATGGTTGTTTAGCCACTTGGGGAGAGGAGGAGAACAATTGCAAAGATTGGAATGTTTCGGTTTGAAATCTCTGGACATCCACGAGTTGCTGGAGTGCATAAAAACGGCTGACATATTGTTGTGTCTCTTTCGGCAGTGTTAAAGCATTGAAGTCATTACTCCCGGCAGCTTTTATCGCTTTAGCTACTCGTCCTTCCCCTGCGTTATAGGCGGCAAGCGTTAATGCCATATCTTGCTCAAATTTCGTATACAAAAAAGTGAAATACGCTAAGGCAGCTTGCGTGCTGGCTTGCGTATCAAAGCGCTGATCTTGAACTTGGGTGACGTTCAATCCAAATCGGGTGGCGGTTGCAGGTATCAGCTGCCACAGCCCCGCTGCATTCGCGTGTGATATTGCTTTGGGGTTGTATGAGGACTCAAGCATAGGGACGAGAGCTAGGTCGATCGGTAACGACTGTTGTTTGAGTTGTTTAACAATCTGTTCTATCAGTGTACTGACAGAATTGAGTCGCTGGGTGATTTGTGATTGGTATGGAGCGAGTATTTGATACTCTCTCTCAATAGTCATAGCGTCGGGTTTGGCTGCCGCTAACGGGGATAGGCAAATTAGGAAGGCCAATATCCAGCCTCGCGCCATCCATTTCTGTAATTGTCGTTTCTGTTGGTATGATAGACGCAGATTAAAAGGATGACTCTTCATACGTGTGCTGCGCGGGCTGTTGAATTTGGTTCAGTAATTCTTGGAACGCGGCTGAACTTTGTCCATTACTTTGGCTACTCTGTTGGCATTGGAGTACCAACGACTCTAAGAGTGCCCATTGTTTTCTAGCTGGGACGCTGACCTTACTTGGTAAAGCATTGAATATCCGGTTAACACCGCTTTGATCATTAAGTACCCCCAAGGAGCGCATTAACTGGCTTCTTTCCTGCGTAGAGTGGGCTATCTGATTCAGGATAGGCATTTGTTTTTGTATGTTATCGTTAAGTAATTCACCATCAAATTGCAAATACAACGCTTTTTGTTGTTGAATCAACACCAATAATTGTTGATAGCGTTGGATGTCTTCTGAAATAGAACGAACAAACTGCTGAATGTACTGTGATGCCGTTGCCATGAATGACTCCTAATGTGTTATTCGTGACCAGTGTGAAATTGCATGACAGCTTTAGATAACGCTTTGGTATCTAGGTTGAGTTCACCTTTTGCCAATGCATCACGTATTTGATTTACTTTTTCCATGTCTACATCGGGTAGAGATTTCATGGTGGCTTGCGCATGATCGATGCTGGCAGTATTGGCTTCGAATAGTGGGGCGCTTTCCTGATGTCGTGTAACTTTATCGGCGGTCTTTTTACTCGATTGCTGAAGTGTCGTTTGTGGGACATGGCCGCCCGAGACTTTGTCGATTTTCATGCTTGTTGTCCTCAATCATCATGTTCTAAATCTAATAGGCGACTTGTCTGCAAGAATATTAAATATTTTTGTACTCGATATTTACTTATTCTGACGAGGAGAAAAATTCAGAAGTGATAACTTGAGTCCAAAAATCAGAACTGAGTATGCACTTGGTTGATTCCTGTGACGATCGCTTTGATCACTTTCCCCGAGCTGATATTTTTCACTTCAATTTGCTGACCCTTCCTGCCTTGTTCTAAGGCGACCCCTTTTATCGTCGCACTAAACCCTTGCTTTTGAGCAATGACAACCACTTGATTACCTTTCTCAATCAGAGCGGAATAGGTGAGTGTTGCAGGGGCAATGATTTGTCCCGTGCGAATGCGGCGCGTGGCCTCTAATCCCGTTACTTGGTTTATCTGAGTGTAGAAATCATGTTGTCGCGTGATGGTCTGTTTCTCGATTCTTAACTGAGAAGGAGAAATCGCTTCATTACGACTAATGGTACTGTTCGCCACCACAATTGGCAGTGTGATGGCCGATTTTATGGTGACGTTAATTCGCCATGGTGTTTGGGCGTCTTGACAGCTCACAGCCCTTTTTAAATGACCAATAGGCAGTGAACGGTTATCTCGAGCGGTGATCGTTAAAGGCGATTTGCAAACTGGTAAGTGATTCGCTGAACCTGGTACCCAAACGCGATAGTTGGCTTGATAGTCTGGCCAGTTATTCGATCGTGCAGAACGAGCGATCTCTTGTTCAAAGTGCTCACTCACGATCGTTTTTAATGCCTCCGATGAGAAGCTTGTCTCATTGGCGACGCTTCTCATCGACCATGTGCTGATCGCCAACACACTCAGCAGTAGAGCGGAGGAAGTATGGGCTTTCCTCTTACTTAGCCTCGCTTCCGACATGCGGAAGTTAGCTTTCCCTTTTGTTTTGTAAGTCATTGATATTTAGTGCTTTTATTTCTGGCATGCATCTTGTTTTACTCTTTGTGTCATTAGGACGAATTTAAGGAGTGATGCATGGCGATCACATTTGAAAATGCGTTAGGTGTACATCCAGAGGCGCTTAATTTTCGCGTTCAGCGTACCAAAGTCCTTGCTAGTAACCTAGCGAATGTTGATACCCCAGGGTATCTGGCAAAGGATCTGAGTTTTACCACTGTGATGAATCATACGTTTGCGGGCAATGTGAACAAACCGGCAGCTAAGTTAGCGGTAGAGACACAATATTCGGTTCCTTACCAAAACAGCAAAGACGGTAACACTGTGGAGTTGGGGGTTGAACAAGCGAAATTCACACAAAACAACATGGACTTTCAGACGAGCCTGACGTTTCTCAATATGAAATTTAGCGGCTTGGCGAAAGCGATCGAGGGGCGTTAACCATGTCATTTACTGATATCTATTCGATTACTGGTTCTGCGATGACGGCGCAAACCGTTCGTCTCAATACGGTGGCCAGTAATCTTGCTAATGCAGACGCTGCTTCTGCTAATCCTGATGATGCCTATAAAGCACTGAAGCCTGTTTTTGCCACTGTCTATCAAAAAACACAACTCGCTACGGATAATGGCGTTTATCCGAATGCAGAAGTGCGAATCGTTGATGTGGTGCAAAACGCCGGTCAGGCAGAAAAGCGCTTTGAGCCGAATAACCCTTTGGCAAGTGATGAAGGCTACGTGTATTACCCTGATATTGATGTTGTATCTGAAATGGCCGACATGATGTCAGCAACACGCAGTTTCGAGACCAATGTTGAGGTGCTATCGAATGTGAAAAGTATGCAGCAAGGTTTACTGAGATTAGGGCAGGGCGGCTAATGAGCATCGCACAATTTACCGCACTTTCTTCAGACGTACCTGTGACCAATACTGCCAGTGAGAATGCTGGTGGGATTGCGACGAATCCAGCAGATTCTAATCGTGCGACTTCGCTAGAAAATGAATTCATTACGCTGATGGTGGCTCAAATTCAAAATCAAGATCCACTGAACCCTCTAGATGGGACTGAATATGTCAGCCAGCTTGCTCAATTTTCGCAGGTTCAGAGTACTGAAAATATGTCGATGTTGATGCAAAACAGCATGGTTTTGCTCGATAACATGCAGGTGCTTTCCACGGCTGGTTTAGTAGGTGAAACCGTGTATGTCTCGTCGAATGAGTTTGAGCTAGGCGATAGCGTGCAGAGTGGCAAGCTTGAGTTAGAACATGGCTCTAATCAAATCAATCTTGTGATTAAAGATGAATTTGGTCAGTCAACGACGTTACCTCTCGGTGCTCATGGGGCGGGTGACGTTGAGTTTTCTATTAGTCCAGAGGAGCTTGGCTTAAAGCCTGGTAAGTATAGTGTCGAGGTCGAAGTTCAAGATGGTCAAGATAGCCCAAATGTATTAATCGCTGGCACCGTTGAACAAGTCCGAATACCGAGTTCTGGGGGGGCTGCGTTAGTCAATGTTCAAGGCGTTGGCAATGTGCCTTTTTATCAAATTAGTCAGTTTGGTGCTTAACCTTTTTTGCATTAAATGGAAGTAAAAATTAACGGTCGAAAATGAGAGGACACTATGAGTTTTAATATTGCATTAAGTGGTTTGGATGCGACCAATACAGAATTGAACACCATCAGTCACAATATTGCTAATGCATCAACATATGGTTTTAAAGGCGCTCGTACTGAATTTTCAGCGGTTTACAACGGTATGCAACCTGGTGGTGTCGAAGTGGCATCGATTTCTCAAAGCTTCGATAAAAATGGTTCGGTGACAGGTACTGGGCGAGCGATGGATTTAGCGATCAATGGGAATGGTTTCTTCGTTACTAAAGATCAGATGGGACAAATGCTCTACACACGCTCTGGCGTGTTTGGTACAGATAAAAATAACTATGTTATCGCCAATAATGGCGCCAAGTTACAAGGATATAGTGTTGATAATAACAACACTTTGTTGACCGGGTCTGCTGGAGATATTCAGATTTCAACCTCTTCTTTGACCGCGAAGGCTACCGACAACTTAGACTTTGTCGCGAATTTTGATGCCACTGCAACCTCGATTGACCAAACGGTTCACCCTTTCGAATCTTCAAACCCTAAGTCCTTCAATTCCTCTTATACGACTAAGGTCTACGACTCACTTGGTAACCCTCATACCTTAACTCAATATTTCACTAAAACTTCGGATAATGAGTGGCAATTGAACGTTGAGGTTGATGGCGCTCCGACTGTGCCTGCGACATCCGAAATCGTGCAATTTAATACGGATGGTACGTTAGCGTCTCCAAGTGGCTCATTTAATATCGCGTTTCCTGCTGCGGGTGCCGACCCTGTGAGTATTGATATTAGTTTAAGTGGTAGCACTCAGTTTGGCGCTGCTTTTGGAGTCAGCACCAACAATCCAAACGGCTATACATCGGGTGAGTTAGCGGGTGTTCGAGTGGAAGATAACGGTATGGTTTATGCCACGTACACCAATGGTCAATCGCAACTACAAGGCCAGGTTGTTCTTGCCGATTTTGCTAATACACAAGGGCTATCGACGGTGGGCGGGACGTCTTGGACTCAGAGCTTTAGCTCTGGTGCACCGATTATCGGGGTTCCCGGAACGGGCACACTAGGTGGTTTGACATCAGGTGCGTTAGAGGGTTCTAACGTTGATTTAACCGGCGAATTAGTCGCACTGATGACGGCTCAGCGCAACTACCAAGCGAATGCAAAAACCATTTCTACCAATGATGAGCTCACTCAAGCTCTGTTTAACGCAGTGTAATAGGAGTATTGCATGGATAGCTTGTTATTTACCGCAACGTCAGGAGCGAGTCGAGTGCTGAAAGCACAGCATGTTCGCTCCAATAATTTATCAAATGCAGATACAGCAGGCTTTCGTGCTGATATGGAACGTGTGCGCATTGTCGAGCTACAAGGTGCTGGCTTTGATGGTCGGACTATGGTGGTAACCAACTCGGCGGCGACACGTTTTGATTCTGGTGAAATTATGCAAACCGGACGTCCTCTTGATGTGGCCATTATGGGCGAAGGATATTTAGCGGTTGAAACGCCAGCGGGTAATGAAGCGTATACGCGAGCGGGTAATATTCGAGTGGATACCTTTGGTGCTATGAGTATCAATGGTTTTCCTGTGGTTGGCGATAATGGGCCTCTAATCGTGCCAGAGTTTCAAAAAGTGGAAATCAGTGAGCGTGGTCGTGTGTCGGTGATTCCACCCGGTGGGGGAGCTCAAATTGAAGTCGGCACATTAAAAATGGTCAAACCTGACGATAACCAATTACAGAAAGAGAGCGATAGCTTGCTCCATAGCGTCGACGGCGTGCCTTTCCCTATGGATGAAACTGTACAGCTAGCACCTGAGCATATTGAAGGCAGTAATGTATCCGCAATTGATGAGCTACTCAGTGTGATGTCATTAACGCGCAATTTTGAGATGCAAGTGCGCATGATGAAGACCGCAGAAACATTGGCGCAAGCCGGGAATAAATTGATGGCGGCAAAATAGATATTTGATGCCTAAAAGGAGATAAGCAATGCACTCAGCATTATGGGTAAGTAAAACAGGATTGGCAGCTCAAGAAACTAAGATGACTGCGATTTCTAACAACCTAGCAAACGTTAATACCGTCGGCTTTAAGCGCGACCGTGTGGTATTTGAAGACCTATTTTATAGTATTCAACGCCAGCCAGGCGCACAGGTTGATCAAGTTAATGAGTTGCCAACTGGGGTACAGCTTGGTTCCGGTGTTCGTGTGGTTGGTACACAAAAAGTGTTTACTCAAGGGAGTACGCAAAACACGACCCAAGAATTGGATTTAGCGGTGATGGGAAAAGGTTTTTTCCAAATCGAAAACTCAGATGGTCAGATCATGTATACACGTAATGGTCAGTTTCATATCAACTCTGAGGGGCTGATGGTAAATAGCCAAGGTTTGCCATTGGAGCCGCAAATTCAGATTCCAGATGATGCTGTGTCTTTTTCTGTCGGTACCGATGGCACTGTCACTGCGACATCGGCCGGCGATCCGACACCGCAGCAACTTGGTCAGATCACTTTAGCCAATTTCATTAACCCGGCGGGCTTAGAAGCCGTTGGTGGTAACTTGTTTCGTGAGACGGAAGCGAGTGGTCCTGCTGATGAATTGGTGGCCGGAGAAGATGGCGCAGGTAGTATCAAGCAGGGTGCTTTAGAGGGCTCTAATGTACAGGTTGTAGAGGAAATGGTCGATATGATTACAACTCAACGAGCTTACGAGATGAATGCCAAAGTCGTTTCTGCAGCCGACGATATGCTGAAATTTGTTTCGCAATCGATGTAAGTGGAAATGAGTGATTGAGGAAAAAGCAATGAAGTGGCTTTTAAAAAGTTGGGTAGTGGCCATGGTGTTACTAGCCGGTTGCGCTGGACGTGATGAATTTACGCCTCCAGAGCCTAATACAGCAGAATACGCACCACCTGTATTAGATTACACCTTACCTGATGCTCAGTCTGGCAGCCTTTATCGCCACCAATATACCATGACGTTGTTTCAAGATCGCCGAGCGTACCGTATTGGCGACATCTTGACGGTGCATCTGTCAGAAGAAACGTCCTCCAGTAAAAAAGCGGGAACGCAGTTTGGTAAGAGTTCTAATATCAACTTTGCAGCCCCAACCTTTGGCTCTCAAACCATTGATGATTTAGGGGTGAGTGTTGATGGCAGTCGTAACTTTGATGGTAATGCATCAAGTTCACAGGGAAATAAGTTGAAAGGTGCAATTACGGTTACGGTGCATGAAGTCTTACCTAATGGCGTCCTTCGAATTAGCGGTGAAAAATGGTTGAGGTTAAATCAAGGCGATGAATTTATTCGGCTGACGGGCATCGTTCGGGTTGACGATATTAGCCGTAGTAACCAAGTCTCTTCACAACGTATTGCTGATGCCCGCATTACCTATGCTGGCCGAGGTGCATTAGCTGACAGTAATGCAGCCGGGTGGCTGACACAGTTTTTCAACAGCCCATGGATACCAGTCTAATGAAGCCCATATTCGCATTTTTTTCTCATTTTTTACTGGCGTTAGTTCTCTTATTTCCAGCGACTTCTCATGCTGAAGTAGAAATTCCGCTTATGGATCTTGTGGATGTGCAGGGCATCCGAGAAAACCAATTGGTTGGCTATGGTTTAGTGGTTGGCTTAGCGGGTCAGGGCGATCGCAACCAAGTGAAATTTACAGCACAATCGGTCACTAATATGTTACGGCAATTCGGCGTTCAGATTGATGACAGTATGAATCCTAAATTACGTAACGTTGCTTCTGTAAGTGTCACTGCTTCGGTGAATCCGATGGCGGGACAGGGGCAGACACTGGATGTCGTTGTCTCTTCTATCGGTGATGCGAAAAGTTTACGTGGTGGTACCTTACTGTTGACGCCGCTTCGCGGAATTGATGGAGAGGTATATGCCATTGCACAGGGCAGTGTTGTGGTTGGAGGCTTGTCGGCTGAAGGTCGAAGTGGATCTAAGGTTGAAGTTAACACTCCAACGGCAGGGCGTATTCCTAATGGGGCGACCTTAGAGCGCGAAATCGAAACGGATTTCAACCAACGAGATGATATTACTCTAAATTTACGTAAACCGAGTTTTACCACAGCAAAAAATATTGCACGTGAAATAAACAATACGTTTGGTAGTAATGTGGCTAAGGCCATTAATAAAGCGCGTGTTGAGATGCGTGCTCCAATGGATACTCAGCAGCGTGTCACCATGATGTCAATGCTAGAAGAAATGTTTGTCGAAGAGGGGCGTAAGCCAGCACGAATCGTGTTTAATTCGCGTACTGGCACTGTCGTTATTGGTAAGAGTGTACAGGTGGGGGAGGCTGCAGTCAGTCATGGAGGGCTGACCGTTCGGATCTCAGAGTCGCAACAAGTAAGCCAACCGAATGCGTTTGCTGAAGGCGAAACGAAAGTGGTGGACCAAAGCCAAATCGATGTCACTGAAGAATTGGCCCAAATGGTGATTTGGCCTCCGGGCACGGAGTTAAATACCATCGTAGATGCCGTCAATAGTTTAGGGGCGACCCCGACGGATTTGATGTCGATTTTACAAGCATTAAGTGAAGCCGGTGCGTTAAATGCTGAGCTGGTTGTGATTTAAGGAGTTTAGGATGAAAGTAGATACCGGCCATGACCAAGCTCAAGTAAACACGCTGCTTTATCATGACAATAGTGCTTTGGCGAGCATCAAGAAAAACTCAGAAACTGAGGGCGCACTTGAGGCCGTCGCGGGTCAATTCGAAGCCATGTTCTTACAAATGGTGCTGCGCCAAATGCGCAGTAGTAGCGATGTTATGGCTGATAAAGACAGTCCATTTTCCAGCCAGCAACAAGGTGTGTTTCGTGACATGTATGATGGACAACTGGCGATGGAGTTGGCTAAAAAGCAGAGCTCTGGTATTGCCAATATGTTGGTCAAACAGCTTAGCCCCTCAATGCAAGAGGTGGTCTTTGACCCATCACGCAATATTTCTTCAGCTAACGATGAAAAGATCATCGCGACTGAACGAATATCACAACTTGAAAGCGATGTCTCTATGGTATCCGTTGAGGAAGTTAATTCTGTGCAGCATATGGTCGCCTCATTTGAACAAGTACTTGGTGAGGTTGGGATGACAACGGCGTTTACTCAGCCGTTAAACCGAAAAATGGAGCTGTAAATGAATCTTGTTAATATTGGCCTTTCCGGCCTGAATGCGAACCGAGTAGCGCTTGATGTCACCGCGCAAAATGTCGCTAATATCAACACAGCAGGATACAGTCGTCAACAAGCGGTGATGACGTCTGTTGGTGATAGTAAGTACAGTAAGGTTAGTCCCGGTATGGGCGTTGAAGTGACCAGTATTCGTCGTGTTACCGATCAGTATTTGGTTAAACAAACTTGGTCTAGCAATAGTTTAGCTGCTTATTCAGCGAGCTTCAGTACGGCAATGAGCCAGCTTGAAAATACTTTCGGAGCTGATGGTTTCAGTGTGTCGGCGGGCTTAGATTCCCTAAATGCAGCGCTTAACGATGCAACAGTAAAACCAGAATCCATTCCTTACCGCCAACAGATCATTAATGAATCAGAGGCGCTCGCGCGTCGTTTTAATACGCTTAGCGATTCACTCCATAATCAACAAAAAGACATGAGTGATCAGCGTAATGCAGCGCTGAGTCAGGCGAATAGTTTGATGTCGAATATTGCCCAAATTAATAAACAGATTGTTGAGATGCAAGGAACTGGAGGCAACCCAGCTCAGTTGATGGACTCGCGAGATCTGTTGGTGGGTGAGCTTTCTCAGATTGTCGAAGTCAAAACTACGGCTCAGCCAGACGGTAGCCTACAAGTCACATTGGCTTCCGGTCAGCCTTTGGTTATGGGGGGCGAATACGGGCAGCTAATGGCAAAACCTAATCCAAGCGATCCTTACCTTGCTGATTTGACCGTCGATTTTTCATCACAAAGCTTTGTTATTGATCATTCGGTAGGGGGAAAGCTTGGTGCGATTAATGATTATCAAACAGAGGTCTTAAAGCCAAATCAAGTTGCACTTGACGATATGGCAAAAGCATTAGCGGATGAATACAACGCAGTACTGGTAACCGGTAAAGACCTTAACGGTAATCCGGGGCAACCTTTGTTCAGCTATGACCCTGCCAACCCTGCTGCCAGCTTGACCATTACCAATATCGGTGCGCAAGAGTTAGCCTTCTCAGGCGACGGTACACCAGGTAATGCAGATATATTGAATGAACTGATTAATCTGAGTAACAAACCCGTCTCCGTAACGGGCTATGGCATGCTGAGCTTGAATGATGCGTTTACGACTATGGTTGGTGAAACGGCGATTAAAGCGCGTCAGGCGGAATCCGACTATCAAGCCAAAACGGTGATGAATGAACAAGCTCATGCAGCTCGTGATAATGTCAGTGCGGTTAACAGTGATGAAGAAGCGGCAAATCTGATGACATTTGCTAATGCGCATAACGCTAATATGAAAGTGATTAGTACCGCCAATGAGTTATTTGACTCTGTGTTGCAGCTATTTTAAAGGAACTTAATATGCGAATCAGTGACAGCCAATTCAGTCAAATGATGCTTCACAGCCTACAGATGAATAATTCTGGTTTAGGTGAAGTTATGCAACAAATGGCTACCGGTAATCGGCTCACCAAGCTATCAGATGACCCAATGGCATCCATTAAATTGCTTAACCTTGAGCGTGAAAATAGCGCGATTAATCAGTACAAAAATAATATTGCCAACTTGAAAACGACGCTTTCTTCACAGGAAACGCACTTAGACTCGATTAATGAAAGTTTGAAAAGTGTACGTGACTTAGTGATTTGGGGGGCGAACGGCACGTTAACCGACGATGACCGCAGTGGTTTAGTTATTGAATTAAAGAGCTACCGTGATTCGATAGAGTCCTCATTCAATGCACAAGATGAAGAGGGCAGTTACTTATTCTCTGGTACTCAAACTGATGTGCCAGCGGTGGGCAATAACAGTGGTACATATCAAGTCGATGGTAATAGTGATAAGCGAGTCGTGACGGTGGCGAGAGGGGTGACCATGGACTCTAATATGACGGCGAAAGAGATTTTAGAATTAAGTAGCGGTGATAATGTATTAAATCAACTCGATGCATTGATTGCTGAATTTGAGAATCCGAGCTCCAACTTTCAATCGGTCGTCGACGCAAGCTTGACATCCATCGATAATACGATGGCGAATGTGCTTGGTGCGATGACTGAGATTGGTGGGCGTCATAACAATCTCGATCTTATGGACAGCGCACACAGTGAAAATAAGTTATTTGTCGATAAAGTGACCAGAGATTTATCAGCACTGGATTATGGCGAAGCGTCAGTACGTTTGAGTAATTACATGGTGGCGCTGCAAGCGACGCAAGCGAGCTATGTGAAGATCAATGACCTTAACTTATTTGATCGTATCTAAGGAAGTTTAATATGGTAATGAGCACCGTCGATGTAAGAGCTCATAACATACGTTTAGGCGGGCAAGAGCAGCCCGCTATCCTACCTACTCGTTCTACCCATTCGAGTCATATTGTCAACCCGCGTCATTCGCAAGCTCAGACAAACACAGCATCAGGCTATTCCATTACTGGGTTTCAACTTGTTCAAGGACAGCAGCAAGCAACTGCGGTGCAAATTGCCTCTAAATCTCTGCAAGCGATTGGCAAAGACCTCACTCAAATTAAGCGAGATCTAACCCAAGCCATGAGTCAAGGTATGCAGAATGTCCCTGGGCTGCAAGAAGGTCTGACTCGCTCGAAGTTGTCTATTCAAGAATGGGTTGAGAAAGCTCGCTTGGATGGAAAAAAGTTAATTGATAACGAACTGCATCTTAATTTAGATAAAGCGGATGTGCGTCGTTTTTCGATTCCTGGGCTGAATATCCATCGTCTGAGTGAGAAAGCTGAGCAAATTCGCTTAGATTTTCCACAGGGGAAATCGGTGATGATACAGTTTGATGGGCAATCCCAAGGAGAACGTACAGTTAAGATGCTTGATCGCAGTTTGATTGCGATGGGGATGCGAGCGTCACTCTCGAAAGATGGGACCATTTTATTTGAAGCGCGTGACTCGGCTTATCTACAGATGCAACAGAGAGTATTAGTGACCGGAGAAGGGCATCGATTCCCTGCTGGTCAAGCGAATGCTTTGCGCTTGAAATCAGAGCCAGATGGTATTGGTGAGTTAAGTTTTGATTTGGGCTCTCGCAACGGTATTAAACAAACCATCGCCACAGTGAATCAACATTTGAGACAAGTACAAACTAGCTTAGAAGAGGCGAGAGCATTTCACGGAGAATTGAATTCACAAATACAAGCTGTACAGAGCCAGGCTAACCCATTGAGTGCTGCTGATGTGAACGCGAAACTCGATGGCTTTATGGCAACTTCTGAGCAGTTTAGCTCGACATTCCAAGCGCTCAACGCACAAGCTAATGTGCGCCGTCATACGGTTGTAGCACTTCTAAAATAACCTGTATTTAGGTCGGTCTTTCTATTTATTTGAAAATATCGGCCTTATCTTCAAGCACCCTCTTTACGTGGCTCTGAGTCATCATTGTGTTTCTCTCTCCTAATATTTTTGTAATAGATGTAAGCGCTAGCCTTATTTGATGCTTGATTACACCAAAAAGAAAAAATAGATAAAGCAAACAAACGCGAGCAAAGTCGCGGAGAGTACGGGGTAAGTGATGTAAGAATCATGATGCGTCGTACGTTGGTAGCAAAGTGAAACTAATAAGATATTGTAGATAACCAGTAGCAGGCTGATCATGGTGCCACTACTTAGGTTCAAGCTTGATAACCGAGTAAGAAAAATAGCCAGCAACAGATAATCAAAGATGATTAACCATAGAAAGGCTTTTTGGATGACGTCTCTTTTATTTTTATCGGACTTGGACACAGACATATCTAACTCAATGAAGCGGTGGTTGCAACTACAAAAATGACAGAACAGCAAGGTCACATCGAAGTTAAATCGCGGTGACCTATAGAGGTTACAGGTCTTGAATTTTCGCGATTGGAGCTTTGGGGTTGGGATTTACAGAATAGTGACTGACTTCTTGCCGAATCACGGGCTGATTGAATGCGGCTTTTTGTTTGGCTTGTTGCAGCTCGCTGTTTTGCTGATGGCCAAATAAGGTGTCGAGCATTTGTGCGGCTGGTGTAGTCAAGATGAACAGCTCGATTCGACGATTCTCACTCGAGTCCGGTTCATTTGGGTTGAGTAGTGCCCGATCTGACATTCCCGCAACTTGTATCACACGTTGCTCAGGCATCCCGCCTGATACTAAAGTATGTCTTGCGACGTCAGCTCGAGACGCAGAAAGTGCCCAATTAGATTGGTTACTTAGACGTTTTTTGAAGGGGGTTGAGTCGGTGTGTCCGCTGATGATGACTGAGTTGCTGATGCGGCCAAACACGGGTGCTAAAGCAAGCAGTAGATCCTCAAAGAAAGGGGTAAGTTCTGCTCCTCCTCGGCTAAACATATGTTGCTTATAATCATCTTGTAGTACAACACGAAGCCCTTGTGGTGTAATGGTGATATTGACGTTGTCTTGAGCGCTAATTTGCCCAATCACCTCATCGATCACTTTTGCAAGTAAAGCCAATTGTTCTTGGGTATCCCAGCTTCCCGGAATTAATGAATCCATTTCTGGGCCATCGCCATCTCCTTTAAAAAATGAGCTAACAATGTGATTTGAGTTATGTTTGCTTGGCACAGAAGATTCCTGTGCCAAGTCGATTGGAGAGAGGCTTTGTGATGTATCGAAAGGATTGCCATAGCTATTATCGAACACGCTGGCACTGTGCAGGTGTGCCACAATGGCTTTACGCTCTTCTTTATCGACTACTTGCATGACCCAAAGGACAAGAAATAGCGCCATTAAAGCGATCATGAAATCAGCGAATGCAACTTTCCACGCGCCTCCATGAGGTTCATCATGGCTGTGAGCTTTAACGCGTTTGAATACCACGTGTTCTTGTTTTTGCATTATCCCTCCTGTTCAGCTAGCCACTTCTCCATTTGGTTGAATGTCGGTTTAAGATCAAGCTGAATGTGTTTACGGCCAGCGTCAATGGCGAGTAATGTTGGTTTTTTCGCACTGTAAGCAACCAAAGTGGCACGTACACACTCAAAAGCCGTCATGTTTCGCTTTACTCGCTGAGCCATGGCGTTACTGAGTGGATCTAAACAACAGTAACACCCGAAAATACCAATGAATGTCCCAACGAGGGCGGCGGCAACGTGGTAACCAATCATAGCGATAGAGCCATCAATCGCTTGCATGGTAATGATGATGCCACTTACTGCAGCAAGAATACCGAATCCTGGAAGTGCTTCTGCGGTGCGCTGCATTGAGCGTGAAGGCAGCAACATCTCGGTTTGAATGGCTTCGATTTCTTGTTCTAACAGTCCCTCTAATTCATGAGGCGACATTTGTCCCATTGCCATTAAACGTAAATTGTCGGTAATGAACGAAACAAGACGATGATCCTGATTAACTTTTGGGTACGCGAGGAAGATCGAGCTTTGAGCAGGTGATTCAATATGTGAGTCTAAAAATTTAAAGCCACGATTACGTGCGGTTTCTAGCAAGTTATGCAGTAATGCCATTAGCTCCATGTGGTACTCATATTCTTCTTTTGAGTTGGACATTGTAGCTCGTAGTTGCTGGCGCATCTCTTTTAGTACATGGGGCGGGTTGCCAATGATTAGCGACCCCACAGCTGCACCAATAATGATTAAAAATTCAGCGGGCTGCCAAATAGCACCGAGATTTCCGCCCGCCCAAATGTATCCACCAAAGACACACAATAGAACGATTATGGCTCCAAAAAACTTTTGCATATTGTGACTCCTAGGATGTCATTAACTGGTTGAGTTGTTTAAGTGCTTGTTTATGCAATTGACAAATACGAGGTGGTGTCAAATTAAGTACAAGCGCAATTTCATGTAAATTAAGTTCGTGTTGATAGAATAGCGTCATTAGCAGTTGGTCTCGTTTAGGCAGCTTACTGAGTGCGCTTTCTAGAGTTCGACGGGTATGCTCATGCTCCATGCCATCGTATTGTCCCCCCAAGTGGTTGGTGCAACCTGTCTCCATGAGCTGATCAAGGCTTTGCATCTCTCCAGCTAGTGCGGCATTTTGACGGTTATAATAGTCTTGTTCATCCGTGCCGAGTGCTTGGATTATCTCTGTATCACTCGGTACTCTGCCGAGCGAACGAGTGAGATCGCGAGTCACATCGTTTAACTCATGAGCTTGTTGACGCGTTTTTCGAGAACGCCAATCGAGCCGTCGCAGTTCATCCAAAATGGCACCGCGGACTCGGCATACTGCAAATGCTGGGAAGTGTGGGTCATCGATATTTTGATAACGACGTCCTGCTTCTATAAGAGCAATGAGACCAATTTGTTGCATATCTTCAATGCTGCAGTGTGAAGTCGCGTGGACGCGCAGTTGATTTACCACGCGCTTCACCATGATTTGATGACGCTGTAAGAGTGCATTTTCATCCAATGAGCTAGACGGTATATTCACTTCTTCTGAAGAGGTATAGCTTTCCTGAAAATTCATTTCTAGCATGCTTGCGCTCCGTTACTGCACAACATATTTAGTCAATATAACGTCATCAATATTTCGTACGATGTCAGTTTTATCGAAAGCCGAAAGTAAGGTACTTTTAATCTCAGCTTGTAGGGTGTCGATGGCTCCTGGTTGCTGTAGATCATCGAAGGTTTTGTTACTAAACAGCTTAAGTAATGCGTTCTGCACCATAGGCATATAATCATCGATATTTTTTATGCGTTCCAGACGACGTGTTTCTATGGCAAGTTCTAGCATCACAAAGTGGGTTTGTTTTTTTCCTTTGATGGTTAAAACGACCTTTTCGAGTGGGTGAAAACTGGGTCCACTTTGGGCTGACGCATTGGATGCTAGGAACGCTAATGGAGATGTTTCTAAAAAGTCATTGATCCCAGTTCCCGACGGACTGGATTCTGCGCTTTTCTTTAGATACCAAACTCCCCCAATGACTGTCGTCGCTGAAACGAGGGCACTGGTGATGATCATGGCGATAAACAGCGTGATCATTTGTTGTTTTGTCATAACCTTTTTCCTCGATGGTTAATTAGGCTTGAGTGTTCAGCCAGTGTTCTGAGTAGTTCGCTGTTGTACCGGATTGCAATGGCTGAGCTTCTCGTGCGGCAAGAATGGTGATTTCATCTGATTCTGGTGTGTGGTGTGAGCGTTCATGACCTTGTTCTGAACCGACGTTCACATCGACATGGACGAAGTTTTGCTCTTGCAGTTCAGCACGTAGACGTTCTGATACTTGTATTAGTGCTTCGCGTGTTACCGCGTTAGTGGCGTTGATTTGCACGCTCAAACGATCACCTTCAACCCGAACTAATAAATCGAGTTTGCCGAGTTCGGGCGGGTCGAGACGGATTTTTGCTTCTTGTAAGTTTTGTTGCGCTTGTACTGTCACGCGGTCTTGTAGCACTTGCAACATCTGCTCACCCCACTTACCGGAACCGGTATCCACGCGAACGGCGGCCCACTCAACACTTTGAGTTGCAGCAAGTTGTGAGGCTGAATTGGAATGTTGCGTCGCCGGTATTTGCGATAGCATGTTGCCTGCTGATATTAGATCGTGAGTGGGTAGGCTTAGCGACGGTTGCAAATCATAAGTAGAAACTTTAAGTGAGAGTAGTGTGTTCGCTTGAATACCACTTTGGCTGTCTTGTGCAGGGACAGTTGTTACAGGCATGAAAGTTTGCGCTTGCGTGCCTAGGTTCATTGAGAGGGCTGTATTACCGAATAAAAGTTCATCAGAGCTGTCCTCCGTATTGAGCTCAATTGAGCTGACGTCAGATTGCTCCGCTTCCGAGGATGAGACTGGCGTATGTAAGCGAAATCCAGCATTGGTTGGCTTCTGTTGGGTGACCGTGACTGGTTTTGCTGGCGATAAAGAAGGTGAATACGCAGATATTGAGTTAGTGACCATCATTGCGCTAGCTCCATTGTCATCGCGAGTTGATATGTCATGGCACGTTCTTGTTGGTCGTTGACCATGCTCATTGTTTGCTGTAGTTCGCTTGTGGCTTTTGCAAGCACTGCAAATGCAGCGGCATGCACGGCTTTTGCTCGCTGGATTTCCGGTGCGAGTTTCGGATCTTTCAAAAATGGCTTATGGCTGATCAGCAGTTCACGTAACTGCAAATCGTAGCGATTAAGCGCTTGCCAATCGGCTGTATTGGTCGCAATTTGGATCCGTTTTGATAAGTGGCGAAATCGATCCGGCGACACTTTATGCTTGCTGTCCAAAATTCATCCATCCTTCTCGAATGTTGCCCATTACGCGCTCAACGTTGTCTAAACGCAGGGCGTTATTTTGTACACTGGTGTGGTACAGCTCAGCTTGGCAAAAATCATAAAGTTGGCGTAAGTTTTCCGCTACTTCACCACCATTTTCCTCATCTAAGGCACTGGTGAGGCCAATGAGAATGTTCATGCATTTATTAATACCAGCGCCTTTTTCTGCGAGACGATTAGCCACAAGGTGCCCGCGTACTCGTTCGATTTCATCAAGTAGGCCATCAATGAGCATCACTACAAGTTGGTGTGGGTTGGCGGATGCTGCTTGAGCATCCAGATCGACCTGTTGGTATGAGTCGTAGCCGGAATCCATGAGCATAAATATTTCTCCTTTAGAGTTAACCAAACATCGACATGGTTTGGTTCATTTGCGTCATTAAGGTGTTCATTTGCGTAAATTGCTTTAGATACCGCTTGTAAGAGGAATCGTATTTACGCTCGAGAGTTGCTTGCTTGTCTTCAATTCGGTCGATACTCGAACGGAGTGCTTCTTTACGAGAACTAAACAAGCCTGATGAGAATTTGAGAAACGGTTCGGTCATTTCATCAAGAGTATCGAGTAGAGCACCATCACCATTAAATATGGCCTCAATCCCTGCGCTATTTGTTTTTTGCGCTTCTTGGAATTTCTCACTGTCTACTGATAATTTCCCGTTTCGGTCTGGAGTGATACCGATTTCGCTTAATCGCATGCCGTGGAATTCACTGCGCGTAATGGCCGTTAATTGGCTTTCAATTGAGCGAAGAGTAGGGTCATTGGCTAAAGCTCCACGCTCTTTATCTTCACCACCGACTTGAGTGTATTCATCAAGTGTCGAGATCAAGTTGTTGTATGTTTCAACAAACTTATCGATTTGCTCTTTTGTTCCTTCACTATCAGGACCAACAGCCAAACTGATTGGTGCTTCGCCAGTTGTTTGCGCCTTGCTTACCGTCAGGTCTACGCCATCAATCACGCCCTCAAATTTGTTACTTGAGTTAGTAAGTTTGAGGCCCGTAGTCTGAGCGCCCAACCAAATCACCGCATCCTGTGGCGCTGTGATTTCTGTTGTATTGGAGAAAGCATCGTCAAACCATACTTGCCCTGTGCCAGTCGCGCTAACATTGATCGTATTTGCAACGCCTGTTTCGGTGCTTGATAGCATAAAGTGAGTTTGTCCATTGGAACGAACTAAAGTGGCATTCACACCAGGATTGTCATCATGGTTATTGATCGCGGTGATCAGCTCAGACATCGTTGCTTTTCCGTCTCCGTCATTATCGACAGTAGAGAGGTCAACGCTCATGCTTTTACCGTTTATCATAAAATCCAGAGTTCCGGTTGTCGGGATCTCTGTCGTTGCTTCTAAGTCTGCAGGCATCCCCGTCGACAGCTGATGGGCGGTTGCCACTTGCTCAACGAAAACCTGATAGTTACCTGATAGCGCATTAGCGTTTGCATCTGCAGTAAAAAAACCTTCTTGAGAGAGTGTCGTCGAGTTTTTTACTATGCCGCTCGTACTGCTGTTCATTCCATTAACCGCTGTGCGGAATTCGCGAAGTGCGCTTTCAACCTTTCCTAGTGCAGTCAGTTGAGCTTGATAGCGGTCAGACTGCAGCTTGTAACGTTGTTGAAATGGTTGTACATCGTAAGTTGCCAATTGAGTGGCCATAGAAATTGGATCTATTGAACTCATGAGGTCATTCCCTCTCTCATCGTTTTCGTACCATCTAGAGATACCATTAAAGTGAATATTTACTAATGATAAAAAGGGTTATCGCAAGATGCGTGCCGATAGTTAATTCTCAATAAAACAAGTGTTTATGTTTGTTTTTTACATTCTGGCGGAAGCCGAGTTTCCGCTGTTGTCATTCCGCTTTTCCTAGACGCCAATTTATAGCGCTTCCTTATTTAAAGGCGACCTAAAGGTGGGTAAAATTAATTACCTTTCGCTAGTTAGACTAAAAAAAAACCTCCCAGCGGGAGGTTTAATGGTGAAGGTTACTGTCGCTAAATTAGCGAAGTAGAGACATTGCCATGCCTGGAAGTTGATTCGTTTGAGACAGTACAGTTGTACCAGCTTGCATCAACATTTGGTTCTTCGTCATGTTAGAAGATTCAACAGCAAAGTCAGCGTCCATGATACGACCTTTAGCAGCAGTGGTGTTCTCAACCATGTTACCCAGGTTAGTCATAGTGTGCTCTAGGCGGTTAATGTTTGCACCAAACTGCGCACGGCTTGCGCCGATATCTTCAATAAGACCGGCTGTGCCACTGATTTTATCAAGTGCCGCTTTTGCTTTCGCTGCATCACCGATACCATCAGTGATAGCTGCGTCACCAAGAGTCGTAGCTACTTTTTTAATGCTTACTGATGCGTCAACAGCAAGAGTTTCAGCAGAAGACGAACCAATTTGGAAGTTCACTGCACCAGCTTCAAAAGCACCAGCAGTAGCCAATAATTTTTGACCACCAAATGATGTGTTACCCATGATGTTGTTTAGCTCAGCAGTTAGCTGTTTAAACTCAGTATCCATTGCTGTACGGTCAGCAGCGCTGTTAGAGCCGTTCAATGATTGAGTAGCTAGGTCGTTCATGCGGTAAACGATGTTGGTCATTTCGTCCATCGCACCTTCAGCTGTTTGCATCATAGAGATGCCGTCTTGTGCGTTACGCATCGCAACGTTCATGCCACGACTTTGTGCTTCAAGTCGGTTAGCAATTTGCAGACCTGCAGCATCGTCAGCTGCTGAGTTAACGCGGAAGCCTGTGCTCAAACGCTCCATCGCAGTGTTAAGCATGTTGTTTGTGTTGCTTAGCGTGTTTTGAGTAACCAGCGAAGCGTAGTTAGTGTGCATTGATAGAGCCATAATCTGTTCTCCTTGATTGTTCAATGTGGGACTATCGCCCCGCTCAATAACTAGAGGCGGTCGGTTAGTTTTAATGATTAATTGGAAAATTAAAAATTTTTTCGAAATCGCCTAATTTGATGATTTTTAGTGATATCTATTCCAGAAAATCCGTATTTTAACGCTGTTCAGACATAAAAAAGGGCGAGTACTTATTGCTGAACTCGCCCTTTTTCTTTAGCCCGGTTTAATCATCACCGAACGATTTAAACGACAATGAAGTAGGAATATCACTGAAATAGCCGAAATAATAACTCGCACCAAGTAAGCGGTAACGGTTGAGCTCGTTTTGGCTTGCGACTCTACCAGCCATCCAAGCGAACTGATTACGACGTAGGAAGCGTGCGATGGGAAGGAACGCATGCTGATCTTGCTTGTTTTCCATGGTGACAGATAGCTTGATCAGATCGGGTTCAAACTCGGCAATGCGTTCAAAGTGTGTTTGGCTGGTCGCAATTTCAAACCACAAGGCATACGCATTGTCTTTCAGCTGTTCAACTAAAGCAGCAACGCGTTCATGGAGGCACAGAGTTTCATCGGCTTGCAAAGCGGGTACGACATGTTGAAATGCTGCCTTGTGGAATTGAATCGTCTGATTCAAAAAGTGACGTCCTGCTTGCCATAGTAAGGCGTCGACCCGGATAGGCACCACGACATTGCTGATAAGGTCCGAATGAAAGGTATCGAGCTGGAACTGAGTTTGACGCAGGGCTAAAAACAAGCTGTATAAATCTAAGCAATATTGCATTTGCTCAGACAGTTTAAACCGATAAACACTCTGCTCGCCACGCACACCAAAGCGCAAGGTAAGGTGCTGGTATTCCACCTCACCGGTTTTTGTTTTACGGATGGCCTGACAGGCGTGTTGAATGTCTTTGTGTTTGAGCGCATCAAACACCAGTTGGTCGTCGTCCGTGACAATGTGTTGTCGTGCGAGATCGCACAAGTAGTCATACATCGCTTTTGTTGAGATGAGATTAGCCAAGGTTTCCTACTACATTGATCTGTTTATTTTCTGGGATTTCATTATACGAGAGTACCGCTAAACCCTGAGTAAAGGTGCGGGCATAACGAGCCAGTAATGGGCGCAGTTGAGGCATGACCAGTAAAATAGGAGGTAAACCTTGTTGTTTCAGTTGCTGGCGAATTAACGGTAAATTTTGTTGGAATTGGTTTAAAACGTTTGGTTCAATCGGGAAGCTATCGAGCATCACAGGCCCTGCGGCTTGGGCTTGCTGCAGCGATGACATCAGCATTTGCTCGAGCTCGTCAGACAATGCATAAACGTTGAGCTCACTCTTCTGCCCAATAACTAAATTAACTAGGGTGCGTTTTAGGGCGCAGCGAATATCCGCAGCAAGCAGAATAGGATCTTTTGTATTGTCTGAAGATTCCAACATAGTATTGGCTATGGTTCGAATGTCTTTTAACGGAACCTGGTCGAGCAACAGTTGACGGTAGACCTTCAGTTGTTGAGCTGGTGTTAATGCGGCCACTAAGGCCTCGGCTAATTTAGGAGCTTGTGCAGAGAGCCGTTGAATCATTGCCTCAACATCATCATGTGTAAATAGTTCAGCTAAGTTGGTTTTTATAATTTTGCTAATATGTGTAGCGATAACGGTGCCATCATCAACCACTTGATACCCCATATTAAGTGCTTTAGCTTTATCTTTATGTTCTATCCATACTGCCGGTAATTGGTATGCGGGATCACTGCCTAAAATGCCGTCGATTTCACCATAGGTCTCGCCAACGGCAATCGCCATCAAACGTTCTGGTTCAATAAAACCTTGTTCAATCACTTCACCATTTAGAGCAAGGGTGTATTGATTGGGTTTTAGACTGAGGTTGTCGCGGATACGCACTTCTGGGAGTAGGAACCCAACCTGTTCTGAAAGATTTTTGCGAACGCCACGAATACGCTGTGCCAAGGGGGCACCTTGTTCTTTGTTGACCAAGTGCACTAAGCGGTAGCCTAAAGCGAGAGACAAAGTTTGAACATGAGGAATCATATCCCAAGTGAGTGTGGCCTCTTCTTCTTGCATCGTTTGAGAGAGCGCTTCCACTTGATCCATTTGAGGTGTCTGAACTGACCGTTTACTTTGTCGCCAGCCAGCAAAGGCTAGCGCGGCGGCAAAACTAAAAAAGGCCAAATGCGGCATACCAGGTACGATACCAATCACGATCATAATACCTGCAACAGTAAATAAGGTTGCAGGTGTTGCTAGTAGCTGTCTGTGCATGGTTTCTGACATGCCATTGTCGCTATCATTGATGCGGGTCACGATGATCGCGGCGGCTGTTGCCAATAGTAGCGATGGAATTTGTGCGACTAAGCCATCACCAATGGTGAGCAACGCATAGGTTTTGAAAGCTTCTGAAGCGGGCAACCCATACTCGAATACACCAATGCTGATACCACCAATGATGTTGATAAATAAGATCAATAGCCCTGCGACGGCGTCGCCACGAACAAATTTAGAAGCACCATCCATGGAACCATGGAAATCGGCTTCATTGGCGACTTCCTTACGACGTAAGCGGGCGCTTTCTTGGTCAATTAAACCAGCATTGAGATCGGCATCGATCGCCATTTGTTTGCCCGGTAAGGCGTCCAAGGTAAAGCGAGCCGATACTTCCGAAATTCGCTCACCACCTTTAGTGATGACGACAAAGTTAATGATCATCAAAATGATGAAGACCACCATACCGACGACATAATTCCCACCGATGACGACTTCACCAAAGGCTTGAATGACTTTACCTGCCGCATCGCCGCCATTGTGACCTTCGAGTAAGACGATTCGGGTTGAAGCAACGTTCAGCGTCAGCCTGAGTAATGTGGCTACCAACAAAATAGTGGGGAAGACTGAAAAGTCTAGCGGTCGCTTCGCTGTGGTACTGACCAATAATACTAAAATCGCTAACACGATGTTGAAGGTAAACAGCGCATCCAAGAGTAGTGGTGGCAATGGCAAAATCACCATGGCTAAAACCATGAGTAAGACGATTGGAATGCCAATGTAGCCTTTGGTGTAGGTATGAAGTTGTTTTAACCAGCTAAACATGTTGTCGTGTCCTTGGGTAAACGCGGTTGATCAGTGTTGTAAGTGTTTTGGAATTGAAAAGTGAGGCAAAGGTGTCGGTTCTTGTCCTTGCCCTTTACGAAAGGCTTTCAATTGCAAAACGTAAGTCAGAATATGAGCTACTGCGACATAAAGTTGATTTGGGATTGCTTGCTCAATGGCTGTGGTGTGATAAATCGAACGCGTCAGTGGAGGAGCGTTGATGATCTCGATGTCATTATCTCTGGCAATACGTTGAATATGCATCGCCGTCTCATCTACTCCTTTCGCGACGAGAAAGGGAGCGTCTGAGATGGAAGGATCGTACTTTAATGCAACGGCATAGTGAGTTGGGTTCGTGACAATCACATCGGCTGTTGGCACCATCTTGT
>JAYYSE010000050.1:0-70673 GCA_036126475.1 Pseudomonadota bacterium
ACCGTGGCTAGCCGACCTCGAAAACGTCCAAGACAAACCTAAGCTCAACGAAGAGCAAGCCATCGCAATTGCAACGGTAAATAGTCAAAACAGCTTTGGTTGCTTCCTTTTAGAAGGTGTCACGGGGTCAGGCAAGACGGAAGTCTACCTGAATATGATTAAGCCGATTCTCGACCAAGGTAAACAAGCTTTAGTGCTAGTGCCAGAGATTGGCCTAACACCACAAACCATTAACCGCTTTAAGCGACGCTTCAATGTGCCTGTTGAGGTTATCCACTCAGGTCTAAACGATTCAGAACGCCTAAATGCGTGGTTATCGGCTCGTGATAAGATTGCCGGCATTGTGATTGGTACCCGTTCGGCTCTATTCACACCGTTTGCGGATCTGGGCATTATTATTGTTGATGAAGAGCACGACGCTTCTTATAAACAGCAAGATAGCCTGCGCTACCACGCTCGAGATGTGGCGATCATGCGTGCGCACAAAGCGCAGATTCCAGTGGTATTGGGCTCAGCAACCCCAGCTTTCGAAACGCTGCATAACGCACAAATAGGTAAATACAGCCACCTGACTCTGACCTCACGTGCAGGTGTCGCGCTACCCACCACCAATAAAGTGTTGGACGTAAAAGGTGAATATCTAGAAAGTGGCCTGTCTGCGTCACTCATTGCCGAGATGCAACGACACTTAAAATCAGGTAACCAGGTAATGCTGTTCCTCAATCGCCGAGGATTTTCTCCGGCATTGATGTGTCACGATTGTGGTTGGACAGCAGAGTGTAAGCGCTGCGATGCCTACTACACCTATCACCAATACAGCAACGAGATGCGCTGCCACCATTGTGGCTCACAACAACATATTGTGCATAACTGCCAAGGCTGTGGTTCAGCAAACTTGGTAACGGTCGGTGTGGGTACCGAACAGTTGGAAGCGCAACTTGGTCAGCTATTCCCCGAATACCAAACCATTCGTATTGACCGCGACAGCACTCGCCGTAAAGGCAGCCTAGAGAGCGCACTCGAATCGATTCGCAAAGGTGAATACCAGATTCTTATCGGCACTCAGATGTTGGCTAAAGGCCACCACTTCCCTGACGTGACACTCGTGGCGTTATTGGATGTCGATGGATCTTTATACAGCAGTGACTTCCGAGCCTCAGAACGTCTTGCTCAGCTGTTTATTCAAGTGGCAGGCCGCGCAGGCCGTGCGAGTAAGCCTGGTGAAGTGATCTTACAAACGCATCACCCAGAGCACGGATTACTGCAAGCCCTGCTGCACAAAGATTATAACCACTTTGCTCAAACGGCATTAGCAGAGCGTAAACAGGCGATGCTGCCGCCTTACACCTTTATGACGCTATTTAGAGCAGAAGCGAACGACACACGCCTAGTGGAAGAGTTCTTACGTCAGGTTCGTCATACACTGGAATCACACCCACTGTTTGACCGATATTGCATGGTGTTGGGGCCAACCCCTGCGCCACTGGCGAAGCGAGCGGGTAAATCGCGCTGGCAATTGATTTTGCAAACCCAAACTCGCTCACTTATGCAGAAGCTATTAATGAGTGCAAAGCCGGCAATTAATATGTTACCCGCCGCAAAAAAAGTTCGTTGGTCACTCGATATAGAGCCACAAGATTTGAGCTAAACCCCTTCGGGTTAAAACTAATGATAAGTTTGTTCACAAATATTTCATATTTCTCGTGAGCAAGTTCACACGAGTCATGTGATTTTTGTTAATCTAGCCGTAACTTTACGCAGATGAAACGAATAAAATATTGCAATAAAAAAAGTGTTAGCAACACTTTCATAATATCTATTCGATTACATTTATTATTCACGCCTTAGATACTTAGGCAACAAAGGAACTTAAAAGAGGGTTTAATTTATGGCGACAATGAAGGATGTTGCCCAGCTAGCAGGCGTCTCAACGGCTACCGTATCACGAGCTTTGATGAACCCTGAAAAAGTCTCAGTTTCGACTCGAAAACGAGTGGAAACAGCCGTACTTGAAGCTGGATACTCACCCAATACATTAGCTAGAAATTTACGTCGCAACGAATCAAAAACCATCATTACTATCGTTCCTGATATCTGTGACCCGTATTTTGCAGAAATCATTCGTGGCATCGAAGATGCTGCTGTCGAAAATGATTACCTCGTCCTACTGGGTGACAGCGGTCAACAGAAAAAACGCGAATCTTCGTTTGTGAATCTCGTCTTCACCAAGCAAGCGGATGGCATGCTACTACTAGGCACCGACCATCCGTTCGATGTCAGCAAGTCTGAACAAAAGAACCTACCTCCTATGGTAATGGCGTGTGAGTTCGCACCAGAGCTTGAACTGCCTACGGTACACATCGATAACCTGACTTCTGCATTCGAAGCCGTAAACTACCTTGCTCAATTGGGTCATAAGCGTATCGCTCAAATCTCTGGCCCAATGTCAGCAACCCTATGTAAGTTCCGTCAGCAAGGCTACCAACAAGCGCTGCGTCGTGCTGGCGTCTCAATGAACCCAGCCTATAGCACCATCGGTGATTTTACCTTCGAAGCGGGTGCTCAAGCGGTTCGTCAACTGTTAGCGCTACCAGAGCAGCCAACCGCTATTTTCTGTCACAACGATACGATGGCAATTGGTGCGATTCAAGAAGCGAAGAGACTCGGTTTACGAGTGCCTCAAGATTTATCTGTTGTTGGCTTTGATGATATTCAATTCGCTCAGTACTGCGATCCACCGCTAACCACCATTTCTCAACCTCGTTATGAGATTGGACGCCAGGCGATGTTGATGATGCTAGACCTACTAAAAGGCAACGATGTGCAAGCAGGTTCGCGTCTGCTAGAAGCCAGCCTAGTGGTTCGAGGCAGTACCGCCCCACCTCGAAGGTAAGTCTTCGAAATACCCATATAAATCTACGGCACATTTTGATGTGCCGCTTCCATTTCTACACTATTATCCTCGCGCAATCTGGATTACCATGAGAGCAGAATTACCAACTACGAATTGTCTTGTGGCTAATAGAGATTATGTGAAGCGTGGTCGTGGCACGAAAAAACCGACCAAAAAACAAGCCCCTCGCCGTAAACCATGGCGTAGTGGTCTTTTGGCGATCCTCCTTGTTGGCGGGTTTGGTTACGGACTTTACCTATTGAGTAATGACCCAGAGCCACCAGCACCGGATCCAGTAGTGAGTAAACCAAAGCCTAAGCCAAAACCAGCTAAAGTAATTCCGCCGCCTCCAGAAGAGAAGTGGGACTACGTTGAAACGCTGCCAAGTCGCGAAATTGAAGTGAAAGCCAAAGAGCAAGAGGTCTCTAAGATCCCTTACATCATGCAATGTGGCGCTTACAAAACTTCAGCTCAGGCAGAAGCACGTAAGTTGGATATCGCCTTCCAAGGTATCTCGAGTGAAATCCGTAAGAAAGATGGCAGCAGCTGGTACCGCGTTGTACTTGGACCATACAAACTTAAGCGTGATGCAGAGCGAGACCGCCACAAGCTACAGCGTGCTAAAATCGAGCCTTGCGCTATCTGGAAAGATACCGAGTAATTCCAGCAAAGCAGTCGTAAACAAAGACAACTTAAGAGAGCCTCCCATTGTGGAGGCTTTCTTTTGTTGATCGCTTTTTCTATCTTCTCTTAAACTTACACCGATAAGTTGCGCGACATCACTTGTGATTCCTTGAATTATCCGAGCACCATCCTCATATACTTTTTATACCCCAAGATAAGCACATTAAGAGGCCCTACTCGTGACTACCATTGTATCTGTACGTCGTAATAATAAAGTCGTCATCGCGGGTGATGGACAAGTATCTCTAGGCAACACTGTAATGAAGGGCAATGCCCGTAAAGTGCGTCGCCTATACAATGACAAAGTACTGGCTGGTTTTGCAGGCGGTACCGCTGATGCTTTCACGCTATTCGAAAAATTTGAAAGCAAGCTGCAAATGCACCAAGGCCACCTGACCAAAGCTGCCGTTGAGCTAGCGAAGGATTGGCGTAGTGACCGTGCTCTACGTAAATTAGAAGCACTACTAGCGGTAGCTGACGAAACCGCTTCACTGATCATCACAGGTAACGGTGATGTTGTTCAACCAGAGAACGACTTAATCGCTATCGGTTCAGGCGGTAACTTCGCTCAAGCAGCGGCTACGGCACTATTAGAAAATACTGATTTAGATGCACGTGAAATCGCAGAAAAGTCGCTGAATATTGCTGGCGATATCTGTGTGTTCACCAACCATCACCACACTGTTGAAGAGCTAGAAAGCACTGTTGAGCTGCCAAAGCCAGAATAACAAACGCTTCTCCCCAAAACTTGTATCAATAGTGATTAAAGAATTAAGGAAAAACCATGTCTGAGATGACTCCTCGCGAAATTGTTCACGAACTCAATCGCCACATTATCGGCCAAGACAATGCTAAGCGTTCAGTAGCTATCGCACTGCGTAACCGCTGGCGTCGTATGCAGCTTGAAGAGAGCTTGCGTGTTGAAGTATCACCTAAGAACATCCTGATGATCGGCCCAACTGGTGTTGGTAAAACAGAGATTGCTCGCCGCCTAGCGAAGCTAGCAAACGCACCGTTCATCAAAGTAGAAGCAACTAAGTTCACCGAAGTTGGCTACGTTGGTAAAGAAGTTGAGACCATCATCCGCGACCTAACGGATGTTTCGATCAAGATGACGCACCAACAAGCGATGGAAAAAGTAAAATACCGCGCTGAAGAACAAGCTGAAGAGCGCATCCTTGATGCCCTACTACCACCTGCACGTGATGCTTGGGGCCAAAACGAGCAATCAAGCGAAGATTCGACTTCTTCAAACACTCGCCAAATTTTCCGCAAAAAACTGCGTGAAGGTAAGCTAGACGACAAAGAGATCGAAGTCGATGTAGCAGCACCACAAATGGGCGTTGAAATCATGTCACCTCCAGGTATGGAAGAGATGACGAACCAGCTACAAGGCATGTTCCAAAACCTAGCTGGCGACACCAAGAAAAAGCGTAAGATGAAAATCAAAGACGCATTCAAAGCCCTAACGGAAGAAGAAGCCGCTAAGCTTGTGAACCAGGAAGAGCTGAAAGAGAACGCGATCTTCAACGCTGAGAACAACGGTATCGTATTCATTGATGAAATCGACAAAATCTGTAAGCGTGGCGACAGCTCAGGCCCAGACGTATCTCGTGAAGGTGTTCAACGTGACCTACTGCCTCTTATCGAGGGCAGCACAGTATCAACTAAGCACGGCATGGTGAAAACGGACCACATCCTATTCATCACATCAGGTGCATTCCAAGTGGCTAAGCCATCAGACCTAATCCCTGAACTGCAAGGTCGTCTACCTATTCGTGTTGAACTTGAAGCGCTTTCAGCGAATGACTTCAAACGTATTCTAACTGAACCAAAAGCATCTCTAACAGAGCAATACATTGCCCTAATGAAGACAGAAGATGTGAACATTGAGTTTACTGAAGACGGCATCAACCAGATCGCTGATGCAGCATGGCGCGTAAACGAAACCACCGAGAACATCGGCGCACGTCGTCTACACACTGTGATGGAGCGTTTGATGGATGAGATTTCATTCGATGCAACAGACAAAGCTGGTAGCACGCTAGTAATCGATGAGGCCTACGTAAACTCGAAGCTTGGTGAATTCGTTGAAGACGAAGACCTAAGCCGCTTCATCCTGTAGCACACGAAACTCTAACTTATTGCTCTATCTCAAAGAAATAGCAGCTAATAAGCGAATTCAAGGCCCACTTTCGAGTGGGCTTTTTATTACCTGAAAAATGGGCGTATACTCAAATCACCGCATGAAACCAATACTTACAATATAGGCGCACTGCTAACCAAGGTGTCCTTACAACGAAATAGACTTACGATGAAACAATCTCTTATGATTTGGCTTGATGCCGCACGACCAAAAACTCTGCCTCTCGCACTCGTCTCTATTCTTACAGGAAGTAGTTTAGCGTTCGCCAACGGTCAGTTCTCTTTATCGATCGCTCTGTTGGCCTTTTTAACCGCCACCCTATTACAGATTTTGTCGAACCTGGCGAATGACTACGGTGATGCAGTAAAAGGTACAGACAACGAAAACCGCTTAGGTCCAATGCGCGCCATGCAATCCGGTACGGTGACGGCTCAAACCATGAAGCAAGCAATTATCCTCAACATCGTGTTTACCATGATTGCTGGACTGATTTTGATTTTTCATGCCTTAACGTCAATTGAGAGCATTCTATCTTTCATCGCGTTAGGCATATTAGCTATCGCCGCCGCTATCGCTTACACCGTGGGTAATAAGCCTTATGGTTATATCGGCCTTGGCGACTTATCGGTATTTATCTTCTTTGGCTTATTAGGCGTTTCAGGTACTTACTTCCTACATACTGGTCATGTTGAACCAAGCCTTTTCCTTCCTGCGTTAGGCTGTGGATTGATGGCGGTTGCAGTACTCAATATCAACAATATGCGTGATATCGAAAACGACAGTGAATGTGGTAAACGCACCATGGCGGTTCGCTTGGGGCAACGTAAAGCTAAGCAATACCATTTTGCTCTGCTTGGTTGTGCACTTGTCTCTTTCGCGATTTATCTACTAATTCAAGAAAAAACCGTTTGGATCAGCCTGCCGTTTTTACTCAGTATTATTATTGTCTACAAACATGGTAAAGCGGTTTGGGAAACAGAAAAACCCGCTCAAATTGCACCTATGATGCCTGTTATCGTGAAATGCTCGCTGATCACTAACCTATTGTTTGCAGGGGTTGTCGTAGCTCAAACTCTATTGAGTTAATTGAGACTAATCATTGCAAAGGGATCAAGCACCGATATACTCAAAGTAAGCTCATTGTTCAAAAGGTATACTAATGGAATACAACACTTCAGCACTGTGCGACATATATTTGGATCAAGTTGATGTCGTAGAGCCAATGTTCAGCAACTTTGGTGGACGTGCCTCTTTCGCAGGACAGATCACGACATTAAAGTGCTTTGAAGACAACGTTTTGATTCGCTCGATACTAGAGCAAGACGGTCTAGGGCGTGTGTTGTTAATCGATGGTGGCGGCTCACTGCGTAAAGCACTGATTGATGCCGAGATGGCCCTACTTGCCGAAGACAATGAGTGGGAAGGTATTGTGGTGTATGGCTGTGTTCGCGAAGTCGATGAGCTGGAAGACATGAACCTAGGTATTCAAGCACTAGCTTCTATTCCTGTTGGAGCAAGCCAAGATGGTGTCGGTGAGCTAGATGTACCCGTTAACTTTGGCAGCGTAACCTTCTTACCGGAAGATTACCTCTACGCCGATAACACGGGCATTATTCTTTCAGCCGAACCTTTGGATGTTGAACTTGATCTCGATGCTGATGAAGAAGAGGTCGAGTAACTCCAGCTCTTCATAAACCACTCACAATAACCAAGAACACAAACAAAAACGCCCACTACTGAGTAGCGGGCGTTTTTTTAAATCTGAAGAGCGAATTACTCTACTTCATCCATTTTACCAAGAAGGTTACGGATGCGATCTTGCCATGCTGAATGCTCTTCTTGCATCTGCTGAGTTTTTTGCTCTAGCTCTTGACGGCTTGCTTTCAGTTCACCAGCTTCTGTTGCTAGTGCTTGTTTCTCTTGTTTAAGTTCTTCCACTTCCATTTGAAGAAGTGCAATCGTATCTACTGCTGTTTGAATTTTTGCTTCTAGTTGCTCTAATACTTCAAAAGACATTCTGGCCTACCTTTAAGTTATCCATTTGATGGTGAGGGTTCACTCCACTTATGTCCCCATTCTACTCAGCAGAGCAAGGATAAACACTCAATATATTCGATATTTTGCGCCATTCGATGAAAAAAACAGCGCTTTTTACCGAATATTGACGTTAATTCTTACAGTCACACTCGCAAACCAATTATTTTGATGAATATTAGTGGTTTTTCACTGCTCATTGATCAAAAGCAATCTGCAAAAAGCAAAAAGGCAAACGTTTCCTTTTGGATATGGTAAAATCCGCCGCGAAAGTTCTATTCCCCCTTTGAAAATTTTGGAGTCCGCATGAAACGCGATTTAGCAATGTCATTCTCTCGTGTCACAGAAGGTGCAGCACTGGCAGGTTATAAGTGGCTTGGCCGTGGCGACAAAAACGCTGCAGATGGCGCTGCTGTAGAAGTCATGCGTAGCCTACTAAACAAAACCGAAATCAGCGGTGAAATTGTTATTGGTGAAGGCGAAATCGATGATGCGCCTATGCTATACATCGGTGAAAACGTAGGTGTAGGCGGCGACGCTGTCGACATCGCAGTTGACCCAATTGAAGGGACACGCATGACAGCAATGGGCCAATCAAATGCATTGGCCGTATTGGCTGCAGGCGAGAAAGGTAGCTTCCTAAAAGCGCCTGATATGTACATGGAAAAATTAGTAGTTGGTCCTGGTGCTAAAGGCGCTATCGACTTAGCTCTACCGTTAAAAGAAAACCTAGTAAACATTGCTAAGGCTCTGGGTAAAACACTCGACACATTGGTAGTAACCACACTGGCTAAGCCACGTCACGATCAAGTGATTGCAGAGATGCAAGCGATGGGCGTTCGTGTATTCGCAGTGCCAGATGGTGATGTGGCAGCATCTATCCTAACTTGTATGCCAGACAGCGAAGTCGATGTAATGTACTGCATTGGCGGCGCACCTGAAGGTGTTGTTTCTGCAGCAGTAATTCGCGCGCTAGACGGTGACATGCACGGTCGCCTACTGCCTCGCCACGAAGTGAAAGGCGATACAGAAGAGAACCGTAAACACGGTGAGCTTGAGCTAGAGCGTTGTGCTGAAATGGGCGTAACCGCTGGCATCGTGTTAAAGATGGAAGACATGGCTCGCAGCGACAACGTTGTATTCTCAGCAACGGGTATCACTAAGGGTGACCTGCTAGAGGGCATTACTCGTCAAGGCAATATCGCGACAACCGAAACCCTGCTGATCCGTGGCCGCTGCCGTACGATTCGCCACATCAAATCAACCCACTACCTAGAGCGTAAAGATCCAGAAGTGGTTGATCACATCCTGTAATTCTCATATCGAGTGAAACAGAATATTCAAAGGCTGATACCAAGTATCAGCCTTTTGTTTTATTGTCCTGTCAGATTCTCACCCTTGCTATTGATAGGTCAGTAACTGTCAAAATAGTAAATGGTTTGCTTTATAAACACCTTGCCTCATAATAGTAAGGTTCATGAGGTAGGGATAGTATGAAAACAAGCGACAAAATCTTACAGACCATTAAGCGTCAAGGCGCAGTAACGGCCAAACAGCTATCAGAAGAGTTTGGTATGACGACAATGGGTGCAAGGCAACATCTGCAAAGCCTGGAAGATGATGGCATTCTCGCGTTTCATGACGTCAAAGTGAAAGTCGGTCGTCCGACTCGTCACTGGTCTCTTACTCAGCACGGCCATAGTCAGTTTTCAGACCGTCATGGTGAACTTACGATTCAAGTCATCGATGCGGTAGAGAATCTGTTCGGAAAAGAAGGTTTAGCTAAAGTCGCTGCCGAGCGTGAACAACACACCTTAAAACAGTATCAATCTGCCCTTTCTGACTGTGATAATCTAATCAGTAAGTTAGAAAAGCTCGCCCAACTTCGTGAAGACGAAGGTTATATGGCAGAATTGAAAGAGCAGGATGATCACTACATCTTGATTGAAAACCACTGCCCTATTTGTAAGGCGGCGACTCGTTGCCCAAGCCTGTGCCAATCTGAACTCAACGTGTTCACCGAGCTTCTAAAAGATGAGTGCCACGTCAGCCGAACTGAGCATATGATTGCTGGCGAACGACGCTGTACCTACACCTTAGTGCCTGTCGCCACCACTTAACGCTAAGTGATTGATCTTGTCTCAATATTGAGAAATCAAAAGATCGAACAAAATTCATACAGGAATCTTTCTTAAGCTTAAAGCATATAAAACATGCTTAATGCTAAGGAAGGAATGATGGCACATCCACAACCAGAGCAGAAACTGCCCCCTTTTGATGAACTGGTTCAGCTCGCTCAAAACGATCCTAAAGCATTCAACCAATTCAAACACGAGATGTGTGAGCAGATGATCTGTTCCGCTTCTGAAAATATGCAAGGCAGGCTTCGCGCTCAACAAAGCCATCTCGATTTAGTCGTCAGCCGTTGTAAAAACCCTCACCACGTCAATGTCGTGTTGATGCAAGAGCTGCGCTGCCAGCTTTGCAAGTTCCAAGACGCGCTCCAAGGGCGCTGTACCTTAGAAGAGCCTCAGCCTGAAAATGTGGTTCCATTCAGACCTAACACTGAACCCAAAATGTATTAGATCAGACAGTCCCAGAAAACAAAAAAGGGAGCCTAATGCTCCCTTTATGTTAACGGCTGAAAACTCTTATACTGGATCTTCGCCGTAATCGTTGCGGCCTTCAGTGCCTTTCAACAAACCACATTCAATCAAAATCCATAAGCCACACACTAATGCTGCTGCCGTTGCCACCATGTGCATTGGTGATACCGAATCCGCCGTTGTTGCAGCAGCAGGTGAAACCAAGCGCCCTAGTACCAACGGAATATTCAGTAGTAGCCAGTAGTTAGACTTGTCACGATCATGCCAGCGCTTAGCCGTTACCGCTAAGTCTGGAATCACCAGGAGCAACAAGAAGATTGGCAGTAGGATATAAGAGTACGCTGGAAACAGTACCGAAATACCGGAGGCAAAACCGGTAATCGCAACATAGTAGAAAATGTTCCACATCCAGTAAGTCTTACGACTAACTCTCCCTTTGAAAGAGAGCAGTAAATCTTTCATCGACATCTAAAAATACTCAAAAATTAATACGCTACTAAAAAGTTAGCAGCAAATACTTTATTACACGAATCAGTTAATCACTTTCTGAAAACAACCTTTGTCCATATCGCGAATATTAACCGTTAAGCTTCGAACATGACTCGCCTGTTCTTGTAAGATTTGCATTAACGAGCGTGATAATTCCCGTTTCTGTTCTTCGGTGCGCCCGGAAAGTAACTCAAAGCTGATATGAATAAAGTCCACACTGTCTTCTTCATCACCGACTAGCCAGTTATGACAACGTAGAGAGCGTGATTTCACAGACGCAACATCAAACAAGCCACAGTTTAATGTAACTTGGTGAAGATCTTCTAGTAAACCTTGGATATTCACTCGCTCGTCCACTGAATTTGAGTACTCTAGAACTAGATTCGGCATTATTACTTCCTATTGTTAACGCAAACGTTTGTCCTTTAATACCAACTAACGATGAAAAAACCGAGAAGTTAGCTATTATTCTGTCTGTCGGATCACTGATATAAGATCAGTATCTACTCTGACCGATCGATAAGATCCCATAAAGACATGACCACAATCATGATCTAACGCGTTTTATCTGTTATATTCTTACGAAGATTTTTTACATTAATTGATTAAATACGGAGATATTCCTATGCGTCGTCCTGTAGTGATGGGTAACTGGAAACTTAACGGTAGCAAAGCAATGGTAACTGAGCTGCTAACTGGTCTTAACGCTGAACTTGAAGGCGTTGAAGGTGTAGACGTAGCAGTAGCTCCACCAGCACTTTACATCGATCTAGCTGAGCGTCTAATCGCTGAAGGCGGTAACAAAATCATCCTAGGTGCTCAAAACACTGACCTAAACAACAGCGGTGCTTTCACTGGCGACATGTCTCCAGAAATGCTGAAAGACTTCGGTGCGACTCACATCATCATCGGCCACTCTGAGCGTCGTGAATACCACAACGAATCAGACGAGTTCATTGCTAAGAAATTCAAATTCCTACAAGAGAACGGCCTGAAGCCTGTTTTCTGTATCGGTGAATCTGACGAGCAAAACGAAGCAGGCGAAACTGAAGCAGTATGTGCACGTCAAATCAACGCAGTTATCGACACTTACGGTGTTGAAGCTCTAAACGGTGCAATCATCGCTTACGAACCAATCTGGGCTATCGGTACTGGTAAGGCAGCAACAGCTGAAGATGCACAACGCATCCACGCTTCTATTCGTGCAATGATCGCTGAAAAAGACGCCGCAGTAGCTGAGCAAGTAATCATCCAATACGGTGGTTCTGTTAAGCCTGAAAACGCTGAAGCTTACTTCGCACAACCAGACATCGACGGTGCTCTAGTTGGCGGTGCAGCTCTTAACGCAGCTGGTTTCGCAGCTATCGCTAAAGCAGCTGCTAAAGCAAAAGCTTAATTTAAACATCACTGTTTAAATTGAATGAAAGGTCAACTTAGGTTGACCTTTTTTATTGCTTGTTACTTATGATATTAACAAGCAGACAAAAAAACCGCTGATAAATCAGCGGTTTTTAAATTCTATAAGCTTACGCTCAGCATGGCTTAGAACAACTCTTCTGCTATGCGGAACAGCTCAGAACGGTCTGGGTTCTGCATGCTCTCGATACAGTCGATGATATCGTGGTGAACAAGCTCTTCTTTCTCGATACCAACACAACGACCACCGTGGCCTTCTTGAAGAAGGTGAACAGCGTAGTTACCCATGCGAGAAGCAAGTACACGGTCAAATGCAGTAGGACGCCCACCACGTTGGATGTGACCAAGAACCGTTGCACGAGTTTCACGACCCGTTGCTGCTTCGATCTCTTTAGCCAGCTCGTTCGCATCCATCATTAACTCAGTTAGAGCGATGATTGCGTGCTTCTTACCTTTAGCAATGCCATCTTGAATGTTGCCGATTAGCTGCTCTTTATCTAGACCAGTCTCAGGTGTGATGATGTACTCACAACCACCTGCGATTGCCGACATAAGCGTAAGGTCACCACAGTGACGGCCCATGATTTCAACAATAGAAATACGTTGGTGAGAAGAAGACGTATCACGTAGACGGTCGATAGAATCAATAACAGTGTTAAGCGCTGTTAGGTAACCGATTGTGTAATCAGTACCAGCAATGTCGTTATCGATTGTGCCTGGAAGACCGATACATGGGTAACCCATTTCAGTCAACTTCTTAGCACCCATGTAAGAGCCGTCACCACCGATAACAACAAGTGCTTCGATACCGTGTTCTTTTAGGTTCTCGATACCTTTCTCACGAACAGCAACGTCTTTGAACTCAGGGAAACGTGCAGAACCTAAGAAAGTACCACCACGGTTGATCACATCAGACACGCTTGAACGGTCAAGCTTTACGATACGGTTTTCAACAAGGCCTTGGTAGCCATCGTAAATACCGTAAACTTCAATGCCAAGTGATAACGCGGTACGAACTACGCCACGAACTGCTGCGTTCATGCCCGGAGCGTCACCACCACTGGTCAAAACACCGATCTTCTTAATCATGCTCACCCTCGATTTTTGGGAATCTATTATTCAATTCTTGTTATTGCTGAATGTATATCAACAAGATTTTAAATCTATATTTGTGCGTTATGTTACATTTCCTCAACAGGAATAGCACTTAAATCGCGAAAATTTATGTAACATTTCTACTTCTGTAAGAGTATTACAGTTTTATTCAGTAACTTTGTTGATTCATATCAGAATCAACATTAATTGTTACTAAGGTGTTTTTTGAATCACTAAAGCGTTCGCAATTTCTACTCACTCTAGTTCAAAAACCATCCACTTACCATTTGCTGCCTAGTTTTGTGCCCATTACCACGAATGAAACTTTTGTTGTTTCTCTGGCCCAAACACCACCGAATACGGATCTTGGTGAATTAATACATCAGCATCAGGGAACACTGAGATAAGTTTGGACTCTACTTCGTCAGAAATGCGATGCGCTTCAATAAGTGGCATCTCATCTTCCAACTCTAAGTGCAATTGAATGAAGCGAGTAGGACCTGAACGACGAGTTCTGAGCTGATGCACACCAAGCACCCCTTCTACACTCAACGATGTCTCTTTTATCTGTTTTAGCTCTTTATCAGGCAACTTGTGATCAAGCAGAGATTGAATCGCCTCCACCGCCATTTGGTAAGCGCTATAAAGAATATAAATACCAATGCCTACCGCAAATACTGAGTCCGCCTGACCAATGCCAAACCAGCTTAACCCCAGAGCCAGCATAATGGCCGCGTTCATATACAGGTCAGATTGATAATGCAGTGAATCCGCAGCAATAGCCTGGCTGCCCGTTTTCTTGACCACGTGTTTTTGGAATCGAACCAGACCAAATGTCATCAATATCGCAAACAAGCTGACGTAAATACCGATTTCTGGAGCGTTGAGCTCATGAGGTCTAAAGAAGCGCTCGACACCATTAAGAATGAGGAAACAGGCTGAGCCCGAGATAAACATCGCCTGTGCTAATGCAGCGAGTGATTCCGCCTTACCGTGACCAAAGGTATGTTCTTTGTCAGCAGGCTGAAGAGAATATCGGACCACCAATAAGTTAACGACCGAAGCGGCAATATCTAACATGGAATCGACCACGGAAGCCAATAGGCTCACCGAACCTGTCACCCACCACGCCGCGACTTTCACGATCAACAAAATAGTGGCAATGGTGGTAGCAGCCCAAGCGGCCAGCGTAACTAAACGTGCGTATTCTTGTTTCATAACTTGGCTATAAAGTGACTGATAGCACAAAGTATAACCTGCAAACAATCAATTGAATATGACAGCTAGGATGTAAGACATTCATTTTTAGGGATCAAAAAAGCGGCTCTCGGCCGCCTCTTTTTAAACACTTTCATTCAGGCTTGCTTTATCCAGCTTTGAATTACTTGTCTCGGTTCATGTGCTTTTCCATCTTTTTAGCACATTTCGCCATACGCTCTTGCTGGATTTCTTTCAGTTGAGTTTTTTGCTCAGGCGTTAGTACGCTCATCATTTCGTGTTGCTTCTTAAGCATTGCTACGCGACGCTCAGTTTGCTTCTCAGCCATTTGGCTTGCTAGATCATTTGCCGCTGCTTCATCGAAGTTGTCAGCTAGTACCAACGCTTGGACTTTCTCGTGATGCGCTTTCATTTGCGCCATTTTGTCTGACTTGTTGCCCGCGTGTTTTGCTTTCATCTCAGCACGGTTCGCTTCACGTATCTCTTTTAACTGTTCTTTTTGTGCGTCAGTTAGGTCTAGTTGGCGCATCACTTTCTTGTCGAAGCCACCACATTTGCCGTGAATGCCTTTGTGGTCGCCCTTGTCACCGCCGCCAAATGCGTACGCACTTGCTGTACCTAACATAAGTGGAAGTGCCGCAGCTGCCAGTACAAGTCTCTTCGTCATTTTCATAATTGTTGCCTCAATTCGGTATAATAAGTCATGTATTGCGTCTGTATCTCAGCGCTTGAACATAGATTAGTCTTTCCCTCGTAAAGGGACGTTTAGAAAGCGTAAAGAATCGTAAAGAGTGAAAGCTGACGAATAATTAGCAGTATTATTAACCTATAAACTACCGATTAAGGCTTTCATATGGCGAACATTCTTCTTATTGATGACGACACCGAGCTAACGAGCTTACTTAAAGACATTCTTAGCTTTGAGGGCTTCACTGTTTCTGAAGCCAATGATGGCTACGCAGGGCTCGAAGCGATCAATGATGAGATTGATTTGATTCTTTTGGATGTAATGATGCCGCGTCTGAATGGCATGGAAACACTCAAAAAGCTAAGAGAACATTGGGAAACGCCTGTGCTAATGCTGACGGCGAAAGGGGAAGAGATCGACCGTGTGATCGGTCTGGAGCTTGGCGCGGATGACTACTTACCAAAGCCTTTTAGCGACCGAGAATTACTAGCACGTATTCGCGCCATCTTGCGCCGCACGCAAACCACGAGCACTCCAAAAGCCGCCAGCGATAGAATCCAATATCAAGACATTGAAGTATTCCCTGGCAAACAAGAAGCGTACTGCAATGGCGAGATCATCGACCTCACCACTACCGAGTTCGCTCTGCTAAGCCACCTTATTCAAAATCCGGGGCAAGTGATCACCAAGGAAGCGTTAAGCTTAGATGTACTTGGCAAAAGGCTTGCAGCATTTGACCGTGCGATAGACATGCACATATCTAACCTACGTAAAAAGATTCCAGAACGCAGCGATAGCAAATCACGCATCAAGACCTTGCGTGGTCGTGGCTACCTATTGGTAGAGGAGGATTAATGCGCATCCCTAAAATCACTAGCTTATATGGACGTATCTTTGCCATCTTTTGGTTCACCATGTTACTGGTGCTTTTATCCGTACTCTCACTACCACATCTAGACCCGCGAGTAGCGCGTGATGTGCCCGCAGACCATCTCAGCAAATTGGAACGCATCGCCAAGGCTACAGAGCAACGCTACGCCAGAGAGCCGAACCTCGGCAAAATTGTCTTCCAACTTGAGGCGCCACGTAGCCGCAAAGATTCTCGTGCACGTATCTATCTGACCGATCTTGAAGGTGCAGTTCTAACCTCAAAAAGACATTCAGACTACAAGCTTAAAGCGATTCGCAACTTTGTAACCTCAGTTGATAACCCGGAAGTACCAAAGCAGAAGCTTTACGGGAACTACATGATTGCTGGCCCTGTGCCAATCAAGCTGGCAGGTGAAGAGCTACTCATGTACGCCGGAATAAAGTGGAATCAGCCACCGCCGTTCTTAATGCGACTATTTGATAGACCACTGCAGCTGCTGCTTGCCGTGATGCTAGCCAGTACCCCACTATTACTTTGGTTAGCTTGGGCGCTCAGTCAGCCAGCCCGCCGACTTGAACGTGCCGCGCAACGTGTAGCGAAAGGCGAATTCGAGGTCGATCCAACCCTTGAAAAAGGCACTTCAGAATTCAGACAAGCAGGCGAAAGCTTTAACCAAATGGTTGAAGCGGTAAACCAGATGATCTCAGGGCAACAGCGCTTGCTTTCTGATATCTCACACGAGCTGCGTTCGCCTTTAACACGGCTTCGTATGGCCAATGCACTGGCGATTCGTAAGCAAGGAGAGAGCTCAGAACTCGAGCGTATTGATACAGAAGCGCAGCGCTTGGAACAGATGATCAGTGAACTACTTACCCTCTCTCGCATGCAGGTTGATAGCCACATTACTCGTGAAGTTCAGCCGATATCGAGCTTGTGGGAAGAAATCTTAAAAGACGCGCAGTTTGAAGCAGAACAGATGGGGAAAGAGCTGACATTCTCAGAAATCCCTGAGCGTTCAATTTCAGGTAATCCTAAGCTACTGATGAGTGCCTTAGACAACATTACGCGCAACGCCATATACTACGGTAAAGACCAAGTCGATGTGCAATTCCACGTAGTGCAAGATCAGCTGACCATTTGCGTCAATGACAACGGTGATGGTGTGCCTGATGATGAACTCGACTCTATCTTCAGACCTTTCTACCGTGTTTCTACCGCTCGTGACCGCAATTCTGGCGGCACAGGGCTTGGGCTGACCATTACCGAGAGTGCGATTCGTCAACATAGCGGAACAATTACCGCGAGCCGCAGTAAACTCGGTGGATTACAGCTCGAAATTACTCTGCCTATCCTGCCAATGTAATACCCCCACAAAGATCGCAGTTGATAATGATTGTTATTATCATTATGGTAAATCCTCTAATTAAGGAGGATTTACCATGTCTCACATTTTCCCTGTCCTGCCCTACGCCTACGATGCTCTAGAACCTTACATCGATGCAAAAACGATGGAAGTGCACTACAGCAAGCACCATAGAACCTACTACGATAAGTTTGTTGCTGCGGTGTCTGGTAGCGAGCTTGAACAGCAATCTCTCACTGAAATCTTCGCTAATATTTCTCAACACAGCCCCGCCGTGCGTAACAATGGCGGCGGCTACTACAACCATATCTTGTATTGGAACTGTATGTCGCAAGACGGCGGTGGCGAACCAACGGGCGATCTTGGTGAGGCGATTAAAAGCACATTTGGAGATTTTGCAGCGTTCCAAGATCAGTTCGCTCAAGCGGCAATCAACACCTTCGGCTCTGGTTTTGCTTGGTTAGTTGTAGAAGCTGGGCAACTAAAGATCATCTCAACCTCAAATCAAGATAATCCTTGGATGGATACAGTGGCCAGCAACGGTGAACCGATCCTTGCGTTAGATGTGTGGGAGCACGCCTACTACATCAGCTATCAGAACCGCCGACCTGACTACATCAACGCTTGGTGGAACGTGGTCAACTGGACTGCAGTATCAGAAAACTACGCACAGGCACTCGCCAACCAAGCCTAAGTGGGTGGTGGCAAACTGTACTCACACAGCTTGCCACCGTATACTCTGGCTATCTTTGACTACTCTTGTAAACCCACATGTTTGATATCGCTCTATACGAACCAGAAATTGCACCCAACACGGGTAACATCATCCGCCTATGTGCTAATTGCGGCGCAAACCTGCACCTGATTGAGCCACTTGGCTTTGATTTTGAAGAGAAGAAAGTGCGTCGTGCTGGTTTGGATTATCACGACCTAGCGCGAGTGAAACGTCACAAGAACCTAGAAGCTTTTATTGAATATCTAGAGAACGAACGTGAAGGTGATTACCGTATCTTTGCGTGTACCACCAAAACCACAGGTCATCACGTGGATGCCAAGTTCCAACAAGGTGATGTGTTGATGTTCGGCCCTGAGACACGCGGCCTACCTGCTGAGTTCATCGAAAGCATGCCGATGGAACAGCGTATTCGTATTCCAATGATGCCAGATGCACGCAGCCTGAACCTGTCCAATGCTGTAGCAATCATCGCGTTTGAAGCATGGCGACAAATGGGCTTTGAAGGCGCGGTATAACCAACCCCTCAAACACCTATTATCTGTAATCGCTAATACTCAATAAAAAAGGCTCTTACCATTATCTCTTTCTTGCGAAGGATAAAGGTAAGAGCCTTTTCAGTTGTTGTCTTTCTATCTAAGCAGCAGGATTAGTTTAAGCGGTTACGATCGTTGTCTTCGTCTTTCTTCTCAAACTCACCTTCAAAGGTGTTACCGCCTTTTGATTGGTCAAATGGGTCGCGGTTGAATGGATCGTCTCCAAATGGACTCTGACCAAAGCCAGCCTGCCCACCAGCGTGGAACCCGCCAGACATGTTTTTAACCACCATTTTTTCCATTATTTTCTTAGCGATCATGGCTCTTGGTACTGGCAACAATACCAGCATACCCAGAGCGTCAGTCATAAAGCCTGGAGTCAGCAGCAATACACCAGCCACCGCCAGCATCACGCCTTCAAGGATCTGCTGTGCCGGCATCTCGCCTTGCTGTAGTCGACCTTGAACGGACATCAGTGTTTGAATACCTTGGCTACGAACCAGAGATGCACCAACAAATGCCGTAATCAAAACCAATGCAATAGTTGGCCACAATCCTAAGAAGCCACCAACTTGAATAAATAGCCCAATCTCAATGATGGGTACGAAGATAAATAGTAATAATAAGATAGGAAACACACGCCCTCCTTTGTTGCTTTCAGTTTACGCTGAAAGGTCTATCAATCTCAAATTTATCCTGTAAATAAGCGTGTTTATTGAACCAAATTAACTTTGCAAAATATTGACTAAACAAAAGCGAAAAAGGTGATCAACTTACTATTTTTATGCGCTAGGTACAGTATCATGTGCCACATAAGTCAGGACGGATTTATCAGCCCAATATTCTAGCGAACGGAGTATTTGCACACAGAATAGGCTAATAACTAACTATATAATCAGAATTATTCTCTAAGGATCCTGTTATGGCTACTCTATCAGAAGCACAAGTTAATGCTCCTCAAGCTACTCGTCTCGAAGAAGATCTTTTAGGTCAACGTCATGTTCCGGCTGATGCTTACTACGGCATCCACACCCTTCGCGCAGTTGAAAACTTCAACATCTCAAATGTAACGATCTCAGATGTACCAGAATTCGTTCGCGGCATGGTGATGACAAAAAAAGCAGCGGCTTTAGCAAACAAAGAGTTAGGTGTAATTCCTAGCGAAGTGGCTAAATACATCATCCAAGCTTGTGACCTAATTCTAGACACTGGCAAGTGCATGGATCAGTTCCCATCAGATGTGTTCCAAGGTGGTGCTGGTACCTCTGTAAACATGAACGCGAACGAAGTGGTAGCGAACGTTGCACTTGAGCTAATGGGCAAAGAAAAAGGCCAGTACGAGTTCATCAACCCGAACGACCACGTAAACCGCAGCCAATCAACTAACTGTGCTTACCCAACAGGCTTCCGTATCTCTGTTTACAACAGCGTACTAAAACTGATCGATGCAATTGAATACCTTAAAGGTGCATTCGAGCTTAAGAGCCAAGAATTCAACACCGTTTTGAAGATGGGGCGTACTCAACTTCAAGATGCAGTTCCAATGACGGTTGGTCAAGAGTTCCACGCTTGGGCGGTAACCATCAATGAAGAAATCAAAAACCTAGAATACACATCTAAGCTACTGCTTGAAGTTAACCTGGGCGCAACGGCAATCGGTACAGGTCTAAACGCAGCACCAGGTTACCAAGGCCTTGCTGTTAAACACCTAGCTGAAGTAACTGGCCTAGACTGTGTTCCAGCAGAAGACCTAATCGAAGCAACTTCAGACTGTGGCGCATACGTAATGACGCACGGCGCGCTTAAGCGTCTAGCAGTTAAACTGTCTAAGATTTGTAACGACCTACGTCTACTGTCTTCTGGTCCTCGCGCAGGCTTGAACGAGCTGAACCTACCTGAACTTCAAGCAGGCTCTTCAATCATGCCAGCTAAAGTAAACCCAGTAGTACCTGAAGTAGTAAACCAAGTTTGCTTCAAAGTTCTAGGTAACGACAACACGGTTTCTTTCGCAGCTGAAGGTGGTCAACTTCAACTGAACGTTATGGAACCTGTGATTGCACAAAGCATGTTTGAGTCTCTAGACATCCTAACTAATGCTTGTGTGAACCTACGCGACAAGTGTGTAGACGGCATTACGGTAAACAAAGAAATTTGTGAAGCGCACGTCTTTAACTCTATCGGTATCGTAACTTACCTCAACCCATACATTGGCCACCACGAAGGTGACATTGTTGGTAAGATCTGTGCAGAAACAGGTAAGAGTGTTCGTGATGTGGTTCTAGAGCGCGGTTTACTAACCGAAGAAGAACTTGATGACATTTTCTCTGTTGAAAATTTGATGCATCCTCAGTATAAAGCAAAACGCTACGAGTAACGCTAGTGAGAAAGGGCTCCAAACGGAGCCCTTTTTTAGGCTCCAATACGATTAACCATGCTTACTTTATGGTTTTCTGTATGTTGCGCTTTTGCTTAATTGAATCTAAACCATAGAACTATTATCTGAACATTCTCTCAACGAGTGGTCACATAATAAGATCTACATGAGGTGTTAATTATGATTGCAGTAGAACTGTTTATCGTCCTGCTCTTTATCTTCTTAGGGGCCAGAATTGGCGGCATCGGTATCGGCTTCGCCGGTGGTGCTGGTGTTATTGCTCTTTCACTTATTCTTGGCGTACCAACAAGCCAATCTTTTATCCCAATTGATGTAATCCTGATTATCATGTCGGTTATCACCGCAATTGCTGCAATGCAGGTTGCTGGCGGTATGGACTGGTTGGTGCAAATTGCAGAAAACTTTTTGCGTAAGCACCCTGAACGCATCACCTTTTACGCGCCAATTGTGACCTTTTTAATGACGCTAATGGCGGGTACTGGCCACACAGCATTCTCAACTCTGCCTGTTATTGCGGAAGTAGCGAAATACCAAGGTGTACGTCCTTCTCGCCCACTGTCTATTGCTGTTGTTGCGTCTCAAATTGCTATCACGGCTTCGCCAATCTCAGCAGCAGTTGTGGCTTTCGCAGCCATGCTTGCACCATTCGGTGTTGATTACCTAACACTACTGATGGTTTGTATCCCAACAACCTTCATCGCTTGTATGGTGGGTGCTGTTGTTGCTAACTACATGGGTAGCGAACTAAAAGACGATCCTGTTTACCAAGAGCGCCTAGAGAAAGGTCTAATCAAACTAGCAACAGATGAGAAGCGCGAAATCCTTCCTACAGCGAAGAAAGCGACATACATCTTCCTAGCGGCGATTGGCTTCGTGGTTTGTTACGCAGCGGCTATCTCAAGCTCTGTTGGCCTAATCGAAAACCCTGCACTAGGTCGTAACGAAGCGATCATGTCGGTGATGTTGGCAGCAGCAGCGGCAATCGTAATGTTCACTAAGATCGATGCAGCGAAAATTTCTTCAGCACCTACATTCCGCTCTGGTATGACTGCGTGTGTATGTGTTCTTGGTGTGGCTTGGTTAGGTTCTACGTTTGTGAACGCACACGTTGCTGAAATCAAAGACGTTGCTGGTGCGCTACTGGCAGATTACCCATGGATGCTGGCTCTTGTTCTGTTCTTCGCTTCTATGCTGCTTTACTCTCAAGGCGCAACAACGGTTGCATTAATGCCTGCAGCACTAGCAATTGGCGTAGCACCACTAACAGCCGTTGCTTCTTTCGCTGCAGTAAGTGCACTGTTCGTTCTTCCTACTTACCCTACGCTACTGGCTGCGGTTGAGATGGATGACACAGGCTCAACGCGTATCGGTAACCTAGTATTCAACCACCCGTTCTTCATTCCAGGTGTGGTAACAATCAGTACTGCGGTAGCACTAGGCTTCGCATTCGGTGGTCTGTTTATCTAAAATCCACTGATGATATGACTCTAAAAGGAAGCTTCGGCTTCCTTTTTTGTTTGTGGCTTAATGTGATGCACGCTTAGGTGTCGCTTAAATGGAGTACTGGCAAGGGCTTCCTATGTCTGCTGCAAGGCTGACCCTATCCCGATTACCTAAGAAAGTGAATTTCCCGCCCTAAGGGATATTTGCTAGACAATGAAACTAATAGCAAACTATTACGGTCAGATTGAGTTAAGATACCCATAACTTCATTAAATGACTAAATAGTATGCGACGACTTGCCACATTACTTTTTGTTTGTATTTCCCTATTCACCCAGCCTGCGTGGGCGCTTTTTGGAAATGACAACGCCGAGCCAAGCTTCGGAGGCAATAACAACGGTTTTGTTACTGTAGACCAAGCTTTCCCTTTCAATTACTACCAGCAAGATGGCAAGGTGCTTCTCGACTGGCAGGTAAAAGAAGGCTACTACCTCTATCAACATAGCCTCTCTTTTAGCGGCCAAAATCTCGCTATCGGTAATGTTGAGTTAGAAGATGGTAAACCACACCAAGATGAATTCTTTGGTGAAGTGAGTGTTTATACTCAACCGCTATTCGTACAAGTTCCTCTGCAAAGTTACCAAGATGGCTCACAGCTGATCGTTAAGTATCAAGGCTGTGCCGAGGCTGGCTTCTGCTACCCTCCAGAAACTCGTGTCATCGACATTGCACCGTTTGAAACGACGGGGTCAAGCGACACTGCAGCTAAAACTACCAGTAACCAAGCGAACACCTCACCACGAGTTGCTTCTACAAAAGCAGATGTGGCAAATAACACAGCACCACAATCAAGCGCACCCGTTTCAAAAGAAGCGAGCCTAGCCGATAAACTCGGTGACAGTTGGTGGACTCCATTGCTGTTCTTGGCGCTCGGAGTTGGCTTAGCCTTCACACCGTGTGTTCTGCCTATGTATCCAATCCTTACGGGCATCGTGTTAGGTGGCGGCAAGCTCAGCCAAGGTCGCGCGTTGATGTTATCCTTCATATACGTGCAAGGTATGGCGCTAACTTACACCCTACTGGGTTTGGTGGTTGCGTCTGCGGGTATGCAATTCCAAGCTGCGATGCAACATCCTTACGTGTTGATTGCGTTGAGCGTGCTATTCGTAGCGTTAGCGATGTCGATGTTCGGCGTATATAACCTACAACTGCCGAGCGGTGTCCAAACCTGGCTAAACAACCAAAGCAACAAGCAGCAAGGTGGCAATACCTTGGGCGTGTTCGCTATGGGTGCGATATCTGGCTTGGTATGTTCGCCTTGTACTACAGCCCCACTCTCGGGTGCGTTGCTGTATGTTGCTCAAAGTGGCGACCTATTTACCGGTGCAATTGCTCTGTACGCGTTAGCCATGGGTATGGGTATTCCGCTAATCTTGGTGGCGGTATTCGGCAATAAGCTACTGCCAAAAGCGGGCAGCTGGATGGACAAGGTGAAGGTCGTATTCGGCTTTATCTTGTTAGCAGCACCAATCTTCCTACTAGAACGCATCATCCCTGAGCCATGGGCAACCGCGCTTTGGTCTGGCCTTGGTTTCATCGCCTTCGGTTGGTTGTATCACAGCAAGAACGCACTGCCATTTGGTGGCTGGAAGCAAAGTGCAGTAGGTATTATCGCAATGCTTGGTCTGTTTGCTTCTGCTCAACCTGCACTCAATTACTGGTTTGCAGAAAAGAGCGTTGTAGTGGAACAGCAGATCCAGTTTGCACGCATTAACACTGTTGAAGAGCTTGAAATCCAGCTCATTGAAGCGAAGAAACTGGGTAAACCGGTAATGCTCGATTTCTACGCCGACTGGTGTGTGGCATGTAAAGAGTTTGAGAAGTACACCTTCCATCAAGCAGATGTCGAGAACAAACTGTCTAACTTCGTGTTACTTCAAGCAGACGTAACGCGAAACATGCCTCAAGACATTGAATTACTGAGGCAGATGCAGGTACTTGGCTTACCAACCATTGAGTTCTGGGATAGCGAGGGCAACCATGTTCCAAATGCTCGCGTGACTGGTTTTATGCCTGCCGATCTATTCTTAAAACACATGCAAGACCACCAGCTATAACGGCAACATTGGTCTAAATGCATTGCTGACAAAGCCGCCCCGCCCCTCATCACGAGATGGCAGTGCGGCTTTTTGTTATAGAAAGAAACGCTTTCGTAGAAAGGGGATAAAAGTCGATATGGTTCAGACTTTTAATGCATAGATATTGTCCACATACTCAATCAGGATGATAATAAATATTAACTAAATTGTTAAAAGTATGGACGTCATGGACTCGACCTACACCATCATCATTGCTGATGACCACCCTCTCTTCCGCAACGCCCTATTTCAGTCGGTTCATATGGCGATCAGCGGTGCGAACCTGCTTGAGGCCGACTCTCTCGATGCGTTACTGACTCTGCTTAAAAAAGAAGATGAACCCGACCTACTGCTGCTCGATTTAAAAATGCCGGGAGCCAATGGGATGTCTGGTCTGATTCAGCTTCGTGCAGAATACCCAGATCTACCGATTGTCGTGATCTCGGCAAGTGAAGAGGCTAGCGTAGTCACTCAAGTGAAAAGCCATGGTGCGTTTGGTTTTATTCCAAAGTCGAGTGACATGCGTGAATTGGTGAGTGCACTGAATCAAGTGCTGAATGGCGACCCATTCTTCCCTGAAGGACTGATTACTAACAATGCGGCTTTTAGCGACCTTGCGGAGAAAATTGCCACACTGACGCCACAACAATATAAGGTGCTAGGGATGCTTTCCGATGGCCTGCTGAACAAACAAATCGCCTATGAATTGAATGTTTCGGAAGCAACCATCAAGGCGCACATGACAGCCATCTTCCGAAAACTGGACGTAAAAAACCGAACTCAAGCGGTTATCTTACTGCAAGAAGTCCATAATTAAGCGCCACTGATATCCTCTTCTAAAGTCGTCTTAGGCAAACATAAACCCAGCTTGACGGCTTTATGGTCCTTTATCTCTGCAACCACCCAATTGATGTCATGCCACTCAAAACTATCACCTAATACTGGATGAGGACCAAGTTCGCGCTCAGCCAGCTCTTTTAGCGTCATCTCTCGCTCTTCTTCAGAACCAAGCTCAATGCCATAGCAATCACTCACCGCCGCTATCGACAAACCAACCTCAAGGAAGAAATCACCAAAGAATCGTGCAACCTCTTCAGCTTCCGGCGCCTCACTGAACAATTCACTTAAGCTGTCTAAGTCTTTGTCTTGACCAAGCACACAAAGAATATCGTTCGCTTTTAACACAGTGCTACCCGACGGGTGAAGCAAAGCGTCTTGTCGAAACAGCGCGGTAATACGTGTACCCTCTGGCATCGACAAGCGCTTAAGCGGCTCACCGACACACCACTTCTCTTCTTTCAGCTCGTAGACAAACATCTCCCATTCGCTGGTCGGGTAAATCTCGATACCAGTGCGTGAAATAGGTGTCGGTGTTGGTGGCAAGGTGACTTGAGCCAGCCTCGCAACCTTCATCAAGCTACCACCTTGAACAATCAACGAAACCATAACCACGAAGAACGCGATATTAAAATACAGCTGAGCATTAGGCAGACCCGCCATCATCGGGAATACCGCCAAAATGATCGGTACCGCTCCACGTAAACCTACCCAAGAAACAAACCAACGCTCCTTGGTGGTAAAACGTCGAAATGGCAGTAAACCTAACCAAACCGACAGCGGACGAGCAAACAGAATCATACCGAAAGCTAGCGCCAAGGCAGGCAGCGCAATCTCCATCAATGTCGATGGTGTTACCAAGAGACCAAGAACCAAGAACATCACAATCTGGCTTAGCCAGGTCATGCCATCAAGAACATTGAGAATCGAGTGTCGAGAACGTGTTGGACGATTACCAATAAACAAGCCCACAAGGTAAATCGACAAGATACCACTACCGCCAAGCATGTTAGAGAAAGCAAACAGAGCCACACCGCCACTCAGTACTAGAATCGAGTAAAGACCATCAGCCAGCTGTACTCGGTTAATTAGACTCCACAGAACCCAACCACCTCCAAGGCCGACAAGCGTACCGATACCAAATTGCATCGCAAAGCTTTTCAGCAGGAAGTTCATCCCCATCTCGGCATCTGGGGTGCCAAGTAGCGCGATTAAGGTCACCGTTAGGAAAACTGCCATGGGGTCGTTAGTACCGGACTCTATCTCTAAGGTTGAGCCAACACGCTCGTTGAGACTCTGTCCTTTAAGCAGAGAAAATACCGCCGCAGCATCGGTCGAACCCACAATCGCCCCTACCAAAATACCTTGCATCAATGATAGGTCGAAGAGCCAAGCCGCCATTAAGCCGGTGAGAGTCGCTGTACAAGCCACACCTATCGTGGCTAACGACAGCGAAGGCCAAAACGCGACCTTAAAACTCGCCACCTTGGTGCGCATACCGCCATCAAACAGGATCACGGCAAGCGCGAGGTTACTCACCAAGTAAGTTAATGAATAATCATCAAAATTGATGCCGCCGGGGCCATCTTCGCCTGCTAACATACCAACAAATAAAAAGATCAAAAGAATCGGAACGCCCAAACGTGAGGACACTTGTGAGAAAAGTACACTGATGGCGATGAGCACGGCACCAGTTAAAAATAAGTGATTAATAGTTATTGCGTCCAATTCGTCCCCCAAAGAATAAAACTCGTGATTAAAGCATGTCGAATTTCTGCTATTAAGCAAGAAAAGGGCTCTAAAAGCAGCGTAATTACTATAACAAACTTATATTTCCCTTCGTGTCATATGCTGGACTAAATAATGATTCTCTGTCATTTAGTTGTTAAATTTTATTACTCCCTCACTAATTCATCCCTTTTTGTTAGACCTTTGGCTAATTTAACAAGCTTGTAACATCGCATTTTTATATGGTTTTGTCTCCCGACTCCCATATTTCAGTGAATTAGGGCTAATACCGTCCCGACTAAAGTTGCACAGACCCCTTGACTTATCCTTGCTACATTTCAAGTTGTAACATTACGTTAACACAACAACATTCTACGGAAACGGAATAAAGGAGAAGGCAATGGCGTTCGAATCTACGGAACATGCTCAAGCCTACTGGAAGGAAAACTTGGGAATTATGGGAACACTGCTCGCGATCTGGTTCGCAGTGTCTTACGGCGCAGGCATCATATTTGTTGATGCCCTCAACACCGTTCAGTTTGGCGGGTTCAAGCTCGGCTTTTGGTTCGCTCAACAAGGCTCGATATATACCTTCGTGGCGCTGATATTCATTTACGTTGTCCGCATGAATGCGCTCGACAAAAAATACAACGTACAGGAAGACTAGAGGCTAGAAAATGGATATTCAAACTTGGACGTTTATTCTCGTCGGTATCACTTTCGCACTGTATATCGGCATCGCAATCTGGGCTCGTGCAGGGTCTACCAGTGAATTCTACGTTGCGGGCGGTGGTGTACACCCAGTAGCAAACGGTATGGCGACAGCCGCTGACTGGATGTCGGCAGCGTCATTCATCTCAATGGCAGGTATCATCTCATTCGTTGGTTACGACGGTGCGGTTTACCTGATGGGTTGGACAGGTGGTTATGTACTACTTGCGCTATGTTTAGCACCTTACCTACGTAAGTTCGGTCAGTTTACGGTTCCTGATTTCATCGGTGAGCGTTACTACTCGAAAACAGCACGTATGGTAGCGGTATTCTGTGCAATCTTCGTATCATTCACATACGTTGCAGGCCAGATGCGTGGTGTGGGCGTAGTATTCTCTCGTTTCCTAGAGGTCGACATTAACCTAGGTATCATCATTGGTATGGGTATTGTGTTCTTCTACGCAGTACTTGGTGGCATGAAAGGTATTACTTATACGCAGGTAGCTCAATTCTGTGTCCTCATTTTCGCCTTCCTTGTTCCAGCAATCTTTACGTCAATCATGATGACAGGTAACCCGCTCCCACAAGTTGGTATGGGTTCAACGATTTCAGGCACAGACGTTTACCTTCTCGATAAACTGGATGGACTCACCGAAGAACTCGGATTTACCGCCTATACTGAAGGTAACAAGAGCATGGTGGATGTATTCTTCATCTGTGCAGCTCTAATGGTGGGTACAGCAGGTCTTCCACACGTAATCATCCGTTTCTTCACAGTACCTAAAGTACGTGACGCTCGTATCTCAGCAGGTTGGGCACTACTGTTCATCTCATTGCTATACACAACAGCACCAGGCGTTGCAGCATTCGCTCGTGTAAATATGATAGAAACGATTAACGGCCCAGACATGCAAGGTGTCGCTGCAGCAGACGCACCTAGCTGGTACAAAAACTGGGAAAGCACTGGCCTAGTAGGTTGGGAAGATAAGAACGGCGATGGCAAAATGTTCTACTCGGGCGATGAGCGCAACGAGATGAAGATTAACCGTGACATCATCGTACTGGCTTCTCCTGAGCTAGCAAAACTACCAAACTGGGTTGTAGCTTTACTGGCAGCAGGTGGCCTAGCAGCCGCACTATCAACAGCAGCAGGTCTGCTACTGGTAATATCAACATCGATTTCACATGACTTGTTGAAGAAAGGCTTCAGACCAAACATGACCGACAAGCAGGAGCTCCTAGCCGCTCGTTTGGCAGCAATTGTCGCGATTATCGGTGCTGGTTATTTGGGTATTAACCCACCAGGCTTCGTAGCTCAGGTAGTAGCGTTTGCCTTCGGCTTAGCCGCAGCATCCTTCTTCCCAGCCATTATCCTAGGTATCTTCTACAAGAAGATGAACAAGGAAGGCGCGATTGCAGGTATGTTGACAGGTATCGCCTTCACAGCAAGCTACATCATCTACTTCAAGTTCGTTAACCCAGCAGCAAGCACACCTGAAAACTGGTGGTTTGGTATCAGCCCAGAAGGGATCGGTACGCTAGGTATGTGTCTAAACTTCGTAGTATCAATTGCGGTAAACAAAGTGACTGCTGAAGTACCACAAGACGTGCAAGAGATGGTTGAAAACATCCGTTACCCTAAAGGTGCAGGTCAAGCTCACGACCACTAAGCATGACCACGAAACAAAGATGTTTAACAAAAAATGAATCAGTACTTACATTGTAGGGGTTAGGCACTGAATCTCAGAAAGCCGGTACGTTATGTATCGGCTTTTTTCTTTTGTCTGCCGTTTTATAAAAACAGAAACAAAGGGTTGTTTTTAAAACCTCATTTGATAATAATTATCATTAACATCCAATGGAGAGGTGAAGATGATGAAAGAGCAGCAGGTTCTCTATTCGAGGTTCTATAAAGCGCAGGATCGCTTTACCACCTTAAAGCAAGCTCACGGTCACGAGCCGTTTGTAATTCGAGACTACATCGAGTGTGCACAAACGCTTGCCGCATACTATGAAAAACACGCCGCCCAAGAAAATATTTTGCTGTGCGAGCTGTACCTGCGCCAAGTTTTCTTCCATCTGATTGAAGCAATTGAGTCACCTGAGCGCAGTTTTACCTTTCGTCATATCTGCCTAGACTCAATTCACTCACCTCTATTTTATCTAAAACGCCACTACTGCCAGCAACCAGATGGCCAAGCGCGTTTTTTGAAACTCAGCCAGACACTACAACAAGTCCAAGCTCCACTTGGCTAACAAGGATAAAAGATGACCCTACAATTTCGAATTGAAAAAGACAGCATGGGAGAAGTAAAAGTTCCTGCTGATGCACTCTACCAAGCACAAACACAACGTGCCGCAGATAACTTCGCATTTAGCTCCCACAAAATGCCCACCAACTTTATCCAAGCACTGGCGCTAATTAAACAAGCAGCTGCTGATACCAATGCTCAATTAGGCTTATTAGAAGGTGATATTGCCAATGCGATCGCCGATGCGAGCCAAGAGATCATTGATGGTAAACATCTCGATCAATTCCCGATCGATGTTTATCAAACCGGCTCTGGTACTAGCTCCAACATGAACGCCAACGAAGTGATTGCAACACTCGCTTCCAGAAGTTTGCAAGGCGACGTGAACCCGAACGATCACGTCAATATGGGCCAAAGCAGTAACGATGTGGTACCAACAGCTATTCAAGTCAGTGTCGCACTCACTGCTGAAAACAAGCTGCTACCAGCACTAAGTCACTTGTCTGAAGCACTGAGCGTTAAACAGCAAGAGCTTGCTGAGGTCGTGAAAACCGGCCGCACTCACCTAATGGATGCGATGCCGATTACCTTTCCTCAAGAGTTGGGTGGCTGGAAGTTCCAGATTGAACACGCTCAACAAGCGATTGAAAGCAGCCTGCCCGCTATTAAAGCGCTTGCTCAAGGTGGAACGGCGGTAGGTACAGGCATCAATGCTGACCCTCGCTTTGCCGATAAGTTTGCAAGTAACCTGTCGCAGTCGACAAAGATCAGCTTTAACTCGAGTGAAAACTTCTTTTTTAACCTCAGTAGCCAAGATGCGATCGTTGCCTTTTCGGGTCAGCTTAAAACTGCAGCTGTTGCGATCATGAAGATCGCAAACGATCTTCGCTGGATGAACTCTGGTCCATTAGCTGGCTTAGGAGAGATTGAATTGCAGGCGCTACAACCAGGCTCATCTATCATGCCCGGTAAAGTGAACCCTGTGATTCCAGAAGCTGCAGCGATGGCGGCAGCGCAGGTGATTGGTAACGACACTACAATTACGGTCGCGGGCCAATCTGGCAACTTCCAACTGAATGTGATGCTGCCAGTGATTGCTCATAACGTATTAGAAAGTATCGAGCTTTTAGCTAACAGCTCTATTGCTCTGGCAGATAAAGCCATCGCTACTTTCACTGTACGCCAAGACAACCTGGATTTAGCGCTTTCAAAGAATCCAATTCTGGTGACGGCGCTTAATCCTGTGATTGGTTACCTAAAGGCAGCTGATATTGCCAAGAAAGCCTACAAAGAGGGTTTGCCAATCCTTGATGTTGCAGAAAGAGAAACCGATCTAAGCCGAGAAGAGCTCAGCAAGCAGCTTGACCCAACCGTTCTCACTCAAGGTGGTATCGCAGGTTAAAACCAGTAATTCATAACAAATCTACCAGATCCTAAAAAGGCCTCAGATGAGGCCTTTTTAGGATCTAATAGTTTATGGAAAATAGTTAATTAAATTAACTCACGCGATTCAATACCGCTCTGAGTTTTAGTGGCTTCACAGGCTTGGCAATAAAGCTAAAACTATTGGCTTTTATCGCTGCCAACATATCATCGGTTCTGTCGGCACTGATGATGACTCCCTCAAAAGAGTCACCAAGGCGTAAACGACATTGTTGCAAAACCTCAAGCCCTGTTCTGCCATTATCGAGACGGTAATCAGAAAAGATCACATCGGGCTTCCAGTCACCATCTAGGCAATTCAAGCTTTCGACTAAATCAACCGCCGTTTTAACCTCACAACCCCAACGACCAATCAGGTTCTCCATCCCGACTAAAATCTCTCGTTCATTATCAACACACAAGATTTTAAGGTACTCGATGTCACTGCTCGCGACGGGCGCCGCAGCTTGCACAACCGGAGCCACTTGTTCCGACCTTGCTAACGTAATAGAAAAAACACTGCCTCGTCCCGGCCATGAACGCATCGATATTTGATGGCCAAGCACATGAGCAATACCTTTCGAAATCGCGAGACCCAGCCCTAAGCCTTGATCGGAGCGGAGTTGGCTACCACGAGTGAACTCTTCGAAGATCTCTTGTTGCTTGTCTTCATCAATACCGGTTCCGTTATCCCACACATCGATTCGCACCTGCCCATTGACTCGTCTTGCTCCGAGCACAACTTTCCCTTCTGGGTTATAGCGGAAGGCGTTAGTCAAAAAGTTCTGAATCACTCGTCTCAGCAACTTAGGGTCAGAGTTAATAAACAGAGATGATGGGATCATCTTGAAATCGATTTTTTGCTGAGTCGCTAAGGCACTAAATTCCGCATTCAAGTTAGCAAGCACATCGTGCACCGCAATGGCATGAATGTTGGTTTCCAGTTTGCCAGACTCTAATCGTGAGATATCAAGCAAGTCGCCAATCAAGTCCTCGGCCGCGCCCAATGCACTTTCAATATGAGACGAAAGCTGTTTCACCTCTTGTTCTTTTGCTACCTCCGAAAGTGATGACGCAAACAAGCGTGCGGCATTCAGTGGCTGCATCAAATCGTGGCTCACCGCCGCTAAAAAACGGCTCTTAGATTGTGATTCCTGATCAGATATCTGTGTTGCTTTAACCAAACGATGGTTCAGCTTTTCGAGCTCTTGAGTTCGTTCGTGTACTCTTGATTCCAAGCTTTCATTCGCGTCTTTTAACGCCTGCTCTGCTTGTCTGAATACCGTGATATCAGTAAAGCTCATCACAAAGCCGCCGCTTGGCATTGGGTTACCTTGCACCTCAATCACTCGACCATCAGGACGAATACGAGAAGAGGTGTGTCGTGTACCTTGTTCCAAGTGATAAACACGGCGACGCACGTGATCTTCCGGGTCACCCGGACCACACAAACCTTGCTGCGCATTATGACGAATCACATCAGAGATCGGCCTGCCCACTTGTATCAAACCAGCAGGGAATTCAAACAGTTCCAAGTAACGCTGATTCCACGCCACCAGCCTCATCTGTTTGTCCACCACGGCAATCCCTTGGCCAATGTGCTCAATCGCCCCTTGCAGTAAGCCACGGCTAAAATCGTACAACTCCGAGGCTTCATCAACGATGATCGCCACTTCTTCAAGCTGCATATTTCTGCCCTGCAAAGCAGAAGTAAGTACTAACTTCGCAGATGAAGCACCAAACACACCCGCCAACACGCGCTCAGCATGTCGAATCAAGCTTGCAGGCGCTTGCTGATTCGGAAGTAGTGGCTGACCTTGCTGCTGCCAGTAACTTTGGATAGCGCTTTTCGCTCGCTTGCGACCGACAAAGCGCGACGCCAACATCTCTATTTCAGCCACGGTTACACAGCTTTGATAAAGGCTAATGTTCTCATTTTCAGGCAGCGGCGTACCAACGAATGCCGCCGATTGTAAGCGCTCACTTAGGCTTGCTCTGGTCGAAATAGAAACCACGGCATAACACAAAGTATTGAGCACAATACTCAGCACTATCCCCCAGTTTGAACTGCTAATATCCCAACTATTGAGTAACTCTGGTGGTGTGATGATCCACAGCAGCAAGTTACTTTGACTGTCGCCAGCCAACATACTGGTTTGACTCATCAAAGTAATTAGCCAAATCACCGAGCCGACCATTAAACCGACATAAACCCCCTTGCGATTGCCAGGGCGCCAGTACAGACCACCGATCAGAGCCGGTGCAAATTGAGCAATCGCAGCAAAAGAAAGGAAGCCGATAGCGGATAAAGAATGTATGGTATCGAGCGCCTGATAGAACAACCAAGCACCAAGGAGAAGCAGTAAAATAAGCCCACGACGAATCACCAATAGTAACCCAGAGAAGTGGCGGTGAGTCCTTTTGGTTAGGCGCATTCGGCGCAGCAATAGCGGCATCACTAGATCGTTCGACACCATGATCGCCAACGCGATGGTCGATACGATCACCATGCCACTGGCCGCTGATGTACCGCCAAGGAACGCAAGCAAGGCAATATGATTGGCGCCTTCAGCCATCGGCAGACTGATCACATACGTATCTGCAGGCATATTCGGAAGCAGCCCTTGCCCCGCCCATGCAATTGGCAGAACAAACAGCCCCATAAAAATCAGATAAAGCGGAAATAACCAGCGAGCGGTGTGCAGGTCTTGAGGGCGTTCATTCTCAACAACCATGGTATGAAACTGGCGCGGTAGACAGACAATCGCCAACATGGTCAAAACAGTATGGATAATTAAGGTCGGAATATTCGGCGACTCATAAGTGCTCGCTGCCACGTCTAGCAGGTCAATCTTGTCGCTGCTCATAGCCAGATAAATGATAAAGAGGCCAACAATCAAAAATGCCGCCAGCTTAACGATCGACTCAAACGCCACCGCCATCATCATGCCACGGTGATGTTCCGTGTTGTCGATGTGTCTTGTACCAAACAGCATGGTAAAAATGGCCAGCGCACCAACCACAAACCAAGAAACATGGTAATCCTGATAGCCAAAATCTTGCGCCAAACTCGGGGCGACAATATCCAGCCCCATTGTGATACCACGCAGTTGTAAGGCGATATAAGGAAGAATGCCGATCACTGCGATAACCGTCACCGCAACCGCTAGACCTTGAGATTTGCCATAACGAGCCGCGATAAAGTCGGCAATTGAGGTAATGTGTTCCCGTTTCGCTATCAGAATCAGTCGCGCTAAGATCCGCCACCCAAGGGTGAAGACCAGAATCGGTGCGAGATAGATGGGTAAGAAAGACCAAGGATTATTACTCGCCTGACCCACCGTTCCGTAGAAGGTCCACGAGGTGCAATACACTGCAATAGAAAGGCTATAGATCCACGGTCGCCAACGCGATAACCAACGAACCTGCCTGTCTCCATACCAAGCGATCAGAAATAATACGCCCAAATAGGCTAAAGAGACTGGAATTACTACCCATCCTTGCATTGAAAACCCTTTCTTCATCCATAAAAAACCTCTCCATAAGGGAGAGGTTTCATTTAACTAAGGATGAATCATTAACTCAATCGCATCGCTTAAATTCTGTGCTTTAGACTCTAATAATCACGATCGGTTATCAGCTATGAACTTCTGACTCTGGTTGATTAACTTCAACCACAGAGCTTCTTTCCTCAAGCTTGATAAACAGGGCAATGGCACCCATCGCAGCCATTCCCCAGAAGATATTCGCGCCCCACAATTCGTAACCCCAACCACTTAAGGTCGTCATTAACGCGATAAAGGCGCCAAGTGGTATCGCATTGTAAAGTGCCTGCAGTGCCACCATTTTGTTCGACTCTTGAGACTGAATGTATTGAATGGCAGCGATATGTGCCATCGCAAATGTCACCCCATGCAGCAGCTGAGCCACTATCAATACTGGAGTCGCAGTCGTTGATGCAGTAATACCCCAACGAGCCATTACTCCGATGCCAGCAATCACAAACAAAGTGCGCAATGATAATCCGGCAAACAATCGCTTGCTCAGAGCAAATACTGCCACCTCAGCAACCACAGCCAAGCTCCACAGATAACCGATGATCGCCTCAGAGTGCCCCGCCTCTTTCCAGTAAATCGCACTAAAGCTGTAATACGCGGCGTGGCTTCCTTGAAGCAGTGCCATCAATGCAAGAAACTTCACTACCGATGATTCACGTAACAGTTGACCAAGTTTAGGTCTTTCAGCCACTTGCTCAGACTCTGTCACCGGCATCACGTTTGGGTTTCTCATCGCGAGCAACAGAGAAAACAAAACCCCTGCCAGTGCAGTATATAAAATCATATCCGTGCCAAATTCAGCCACCAGATAACCAACCACGGTAGAACCCGCAATAAATGCCACTGATCCCCACAAACGTGTACGTCCGTAATCGAGCATTTTGAGACGGCTGTAATGGTTCGCCATTGCATCCGAAAGCGGAATAATCGGTCCATAGCAGAGGTTGAACATCACCGTTGCTAGCAGCATCAATAAAAAGCTACCACCAGTAAAGAAATGGAAACCAACGAATAATAGCGCGACAAAACTGAGGCAACGCAATGCTGGTATTAAATGCTCAACTTTATAGATACGCGGTGTTATCACAAAGTTAGCAACACAACGCGTAGCCAAGCCCACCCCAATCAATACGCCAATGTCCCCTGCAGACACGCCTTGGTCTTCAAACCACAGCGCCCAAAATGGCAAATAAACGCCATAGGCAAAAAAGAAACCAAGAAAATACTGGGATATCCAGCCATAAGGGGAAGGATTACACATAGGCGACCTATAAAAATGTGTGGAACAAGGGAGCGCCAATTATGCCTAGGTCACAAAAGATGAAAAAGGGAATTATTGCGGGGATAGTATTCCCATATTCAATGAGTTCAGATATCGCATTTCAGCAAGATATCTAAGCTCCCCAAGTCGCCACTCTCTCACTTAGACTAAAGTCGTCTGGAGCTTCGCTAGTAATTTGTCAGACTGAAAAGAGACTCCTATTTCTTTGCCATTACTTATACCTGATAAATTTAATATGCAGCACCCGCCCTTCAATAGCTTGTCTGAGGCTGAACAGTTAACGCTGCGATCGGCTTTGGACGTGGTTTACTAACGAGCACACGAAGTGATTTGGAAACAGACCGCCCGAGTCGACACCTGCATATTCTGATTAAAGGTGCTGTTGAAGAGCGTTTCAGCAGCGATGGAGAGATCTATGCGCACTATGCCAATGACGATATCTTCGATGTGCGCAGTCAGTTTGAGCCTCACACCAAACATCAATATATCGCACTGGAAGACATACTAAGTTACCTATTACCAAGCGACATTTTTGTTGAGCTATATCACGCTAACGGCCAATTCGCCGCTTACTTTGATAGCAACCTCTCGACCCGAAAAGCATTGATTGAAGCCGCTCAGCAACAGCAGAATCTTGCCGAGTCCATACTGACCAAAGTCGATGATTCGATTTATCACCCACCACTGATACTTGAACCCGAACAGCCTATCAATCAAGTGACTTAAACCCTTAAAGAACAAGGCTTAGACTCAGCCTTGGTTCATTTGGAACATAATGATCCAAAAGCTTTTGGATCATTATGTTTCTTTCCGTAAGGAATCGTCACACGGACCAATTTATTGCACGCGGTAATGCTTGATGATCGCCCTCTCGATACACCTGTCGGCGAGATAGCAACCTTTCCTGTTTTGCATGTTAATCATGGTGACTTTTTGTTTAACGCCATGATCACCATGACAAGGAATCGTGTAAAGAGGCTGACGGTTTGTGATAGGCTCAATGTGGTCGGCATGGTGGATATGACGCAAATACTCAGTGCGTTCTCAACTCACTCACATGCCCTTATTTTGCATATCACTCAAGCCACCAGCATCGAAAAGTTGGCAATGGCTTCCAACAAGCAACGTCAACTGGTCGAAAGCCTGCTAAATAATGGTATTCGCACACGTTTTATCATGGAGCTGATTTCTGCCGTCAATGAACAGATTATTGAAAAGACCTTTGAACTGGTTATTCCCCCTGCGCTACACAACCATTGCAGCCTCATCGTACTGGGTTCTGAAGGTCGCGCAGAATAAATACTCAAAACCGATCAAGACAATGCGCTGATCATTCAAGACGGATTAGAGTGGCACCAATGCCAAAATGCGATGAATGATCTCACTCATACCTTGCAACAATTAGGTTATCCACTGTGTCCTGGCAACGTAATGGTCAACAACCCGAAGTGGGTTCACTCTGAACAAGAATGGAAGCAAACTCTGACAGGTTGGGTAAAAAAGGCAACGCCAGATACAGTGGTGGATATTGCCATTATGGCGGATGCACATGCTGTTGCAGGTAATAGAGATTTGCTACTCCCTGTTAAGCAGCACTTGAGTGATTTAATACTAGGGCAAGAGCTGATTCTGACCGAATTCTGCCGCCCTGCATTGAACTTCTCTGTGCCTCTCACTCTTTTTGGCATTACAAGCTCAAAGGCTCTCCCTACCAGCCTCTGTTTACTGCGCCTGTTCATCAAGAATATGTCTCACTCGATTGTGAAACCACCAGCCTCGACCCTAATCAGGCTGAATTAATCACCATTGCCGCGACCAAGATCATCGGCAACCGCATCATCACCAACAAGCCTTCCGAAGTGGGACTACGAACCCCTCAATCTCTCGACTGCAATTCAATCAAAATTCACCGTATTCGCCATCAAGATTTAAAACATGGCATCGAAGAGAAGCAGGTTCTAATTGAATTACTTAACTTTATTGCTAATCGTCCTTTAGTCGGCTATCACATCTGCTATGACAAAAAGATTCTCGACCGCGCCTGCTTGAAACAACTCGGATTCCCGCTGCCTAACCGGTTAGTCGAAGTGAGCTAGCTCTATCAAGATAAATTGGAAATACAGCTGCCGAATGCTTATTTCGACCTCAGTATGGATGCGATTTGTCGCCAGCTCGACTTACCAACTACATTCAATAAACATGATGCATTACAAGACGCTATCTCTGCTGCGCTGATCTTTGTTCGTCTGAAACATGGCGATCTACCACGTTTCAACTCTTCATACACCTAATTCAACCCCTGCATCTCGACATAGAGAGCAACATCTCAAAAATGAACTTAACTCGCTATTTTGTAAGTGAAAAGCGACGTCTCATCCTAAAGTCTAATTGTGGAAATCGCCGTCCTAGCCGAGAGTGATAACACAAAGACGGTTCTGTAATAGACCTAGAAACTGAACACAAAGGAAGTTGCCAGTTCATTAGGAATGTAGGCACAAGGAGAGATGCAATGAGTGAAGCCCACGTTTATCCGGTAAAAGAAAATATTAAATCAACCACACACGCGGATAATGACACTTACCTAGCCATGTACCAACAATCTGTTTCTGACCCAGAAGGCTTTTGGGGTGAACATGGAAAAATCGTGGATTGGATTAAGCCATTCACAAAAGTAAAAAATACCTCTTTCGATCCAGGCCACATCGATATTCGCTGGTTTGAAGATGGCACACTGAATGTGTCGGCGAACTGTATTGACCGCCACCTTGCTGAGCGCGGTGATGAAGTCGCAATCATCTGGGAAGGCGATGACCCAGCTGATGATAAAAACCTAACTTTTAATGAACTGCACAAAGAAGTATGTCTATTCTCTAACGCTCTAAAAGAGCAAGGCGTACGAAAAGGCGATGTGGTTTGTTTATACATGCCAATGGTTCCTGAGGCTGCGGTTGCTATGCTGGCGTGTACTCGTATTGGTGCAGTTCACACCGTAGTATTCGGTGGTTTCTCACCAGAAGCTCTGTCCGGTCGTATTATCGATTCGAATGCTAAAGTCGTGATCACAGCCGATGAAGGCGTACGTGGCGGGCGGGCTGTTCCTCTTAAGAAAAATGTCGACGAAGCACTGACTAACCCAGAAGTGAAAACCATCGACAAAGTGATGGTGCTTAAGCGTACTGGCGGCGATGTTGCATGGCATGAACACCGTGATATTTGGTGGCATGAGGCGACAGCACACGTATCAGCAGACTGCCCACCAGAAGAGATGAATGCGGAAGACCCACTATTCATCCTTTATACATCAGGTTCAACAGGCAAACCCAAAGGTGTAATGCACACTACCGGTGGTTACCTTGTTTACGCAGCAATGACCTTTAAATACGTATTTGATTACCAAGAAGGCGAAACCTTCTGGTGTACTGCCGATGTGGGTTGGATTACTGGCCACACATACCTGGTTTACGGACCACTGGCTAACGGCGCTAAGACAATCCTGTTTGAAGGTGTACCAAACTACCCGAACACAAGCCGCATGAGTGAAGTAGTTGATAAGCACCAAGTTAACATTCTTTACACTGCACCTACGGCTATTCGTGCACTGATGGCAAAAGGCAATGAAGCGGTTGAAGGCACATCTCGTGACAGTTTGAGAATCATGGGATCAGTAGGTGAACCTATTAACCCAGAAGCATGGGAGTGGTACTACAAAACGATTGGTAATGAGCAATCTCCAATTGTTGATACGTGGTGGCAAACCGAAACGGGCGGCATCCTAATTGCTCCGCTACCGGGCGCTACCGACCTAAAACCGGGCTCAGCGACTCGTCCATTCTTCGGTGTACAACCTGCGCTCGTAGATAACATGGGTAACATCATGGAAGGCGCTACCGACGGCAACCTCGTCATTCTAGACTCGTGGCCTGGTCAAATGCGTACCGTTCATGGCGATCATGACCGTTTTGAGCAGACATACTTCTCTACCTTCAAAGGCATGTACTTCACCAGTGATGGCGCTCGTCGTGATGAAGACGACTACTACTGGATTACTGGTCGTGTTGATGACGTACTGAACGTATCTGGTCACCGTATGGGTACAGCAGAGATTGAGTCGGCGCTCGTGGCATTCGATAAGATTGCAGAAGCTGCGATTGTGGGTATTCCTCACGACATCAAAGGTCAAGCGATTTACGCTTACATCACGCTTAATGATGGCGAGTTCCCAACCGCAGAGCTTCATAAAGAAGTGAAAGACTGGGTGCGTAAAGAGATCGGCCCAATTGCGACACCAGACGTACTGCACTGGACCGACTCATTACCGAAAACACGTTCAGGTAAGATCATGCGTCGTATCCTGCGTAAGATAGCAACGGGCGATACTGGCAACCTTGGTGATACTTCAACGCTCGCTGACCCAAGTGTGGTTGATAAGCTGATTGCAGAGAAAGCTGAATTGGCATAACAGCTATCACATCAAAATCACTATTTAAAACAGAACATTTCCAAACCGTCACCTATGTGGCGGTTTTTTGTGGCTGCTCTTGCTCTCAAATATCCACATTAAAATTATACTATTAACGCTTTTTGTTAAGTTGGTAACAATTTCACTTGCTACCAATAGGAGATTAGACCAGTAAATTGCTGCGATTTGCGCTGAATTAGCTATAATCTGGTTCTAATTTTTAGATTTGGGTTTTTCTCACTGGAAATTAACCCCAATTTTTCAATAAAATGGCAACATTCACGGCCGTAATCACGATAAAGGAAGATAGCCCCACGATGCCTACAAAGTTTCGCATTCTAGTTTTAAATGGCCCAAACCTTAACCTGTTAGGCCTAAGAGAACCGGCACACTACGGCTCTCAAACACTTGACCAGATTATTAGCTCACTAACAGAGCAAGCGAAAACACAAGATGTTGAGCTATTTCACTTACAGTCAAATCGTGAGTATGAACTGATCGAAGCTATCCATAGTGCATATCAAGATATTGATTTCATTATCATCAACCCAGCGGCCTTTACACATACCAGTGTGGCGTTGCGTGATGCACTACTTGGCGTAGCGATCCCATTTATTGAAGTGCACCTATCGAATGTTCACGCGCGTGAACCTTTTAGGCACCACTCTTACCTCTCAGATAAAGCTGAAGGGGTAATCTGTGGCTTAGGCGCACAAGGCTACCAATTTGCTTTGACTGCTGCGATTCACAAGTTGCAGTCAAAATAACGAACATAACCGAACTAATAGACACCAGCTCTAGTCATAGAGCATGGTTAATTAACAAAAGAGAAAGAAACGATGGATATTCGCAAAATCAAAAAGCTGATCGAATTGGTTGAAGAGTCTGGGATCGCAGAACTAGAAATCTCTGAAGGTGAAGAGTCAGTACGCATCAGCCGCAACGGCACTGCACCTGTAGCAGCACCAGTTCAATACGCAGCAGCTCCGGCTCCAGCAGCGGCACCAGCTCCAGCAGCGGCTCCTGCTCCTGCGGCGGCTCCAGAAGCAGCTGAAGCTCCAGCAGCAGTAACTGGTCACCAAGTTCTTTCTCCAATGGTTGGTACGTTCTACAGCGCGCCAAGCCCAGACGCAAAACCATTCGTAAAAGTAGGTCAACAAGTTAACGCTGGCGATACTCTATGTATCGTTGAAGCAATGAAGATGATGAACCAAATCGAAGCTGACAAGTCTGGTGTTGTAACTGCAATCCTAGTTGAAGACGGCCAACCAGTTGAGTTCGACCAAGCTCTAGTAATTATCGAATAATAGAGAAGCCTCATTATGTTAGATAAATTAGTAATCGCGAACCGTGGTGAAATTGCACTACGTATTCTGCGAGCATGTAAAGAGCTAGGCATTAAGACGGTAGCTGTTCACTCAACAGCTGACCGTGACCTTAAACACGTGCTACTTGCAGATGAAACTATTTGTATCGGCCCAGCTCGTGGTATCGATAGCTACCTGAACATCCCTCGTATCATCAGCGCGGCAGAGGTAACAGGCGCTGTTGCTATTCACCCTGGCTACGGCTTCCTATCTGAAAACGCAGACTTTGCGGAGCAAGTTGAGCAAAGCGGTTTCATCTTCGTAGGCCCTAAAGCTGAAACTATCCGCATCATGGGTGATAAAGTTTCTGCAATCACGGCAATGAAGAAAGCAGGCGTACCTTGTGTACCTGGTTCTGACGGCCCACTGAACGACGACGAAGCAACTAACAAAGCTCACGCTAAACGTATTGGCTACCCAGTGATCATCAAGGCGTCTGGTGGCGGCGGTGGTCGTGGTATGCGTGTTGTTCGCACTGAAGGTGAACTAACAGAAGCAATCGCAATGACACGTGCTGAAGCAAAAGCATGTTTCAACAACGACATGGTTTACATGGAGAAATTCCTAGAAAACCCACGTCACGTTGAAGTACAAGTAATTGCTGACGGTCAAGGCGGTGCTATCCACCTTGGTGAGCGAGACTGTTCAATGCAGCGTCGCCACCAGAAAGTGGTTGAAGAAGCACCAGCTCCAGGTATCACTGAAGAGATGCGTAAATACATCGGTGAACGTTGTACTCGTGCATGTCTAGAAATCGGCTACCGCGGTGCAGGTACATTTGAATTCCTATACGAAAACGGCGAATTCTACTTCATCGAAATGAACACTCGTATTCAAGTAGAGCACCCAGTAACAGAGATGGTAACTGGCGTTGACCTAATCAAAGAGCAACTTCGTGTTGCTGCTGGTCAGCCTCTATCTTTCACGCAAGACGATATCAAGATCAAAGGTCACGCGATCGAATGTCGTATCAACGCGGAAGATCCAGAGAAGTTCCTACCTTCACCAGGTAAGATTGAGCGCTTCCACGCTCCCGGTGGTATGGGCGTTCGTTGGGACTCTCACATCTACACGGGTTACACAGTTCCACCACACTACGATTCAATGATCGGTAAGCTAATCACTTACGGTGAGAACCGTGATGTTGCAATTTCTCGTATGAAAAACGCACTAGGTGAGATGATTGTAGAAGGCATCAAAGTAAACCTCTCTCTACAAGAGTCGATCATGAACGACGAGAACTTCCAACACGGTGGTGCAAACATCCACTACCTTGAGAAGAAACTTGGTCTTCAATAGAAACTAGCCTCGTGTAATTTGTTCTTAAATGAACAAAATAAAATGCTCACTTTGGTGGGCATTTTTTGTTTTTAAGCGTCCAAAAAACGCAATCAATATTCCCCATGATATTCCTTGGGGTTTTGGTGAATTTGCTCATATTTTCTGCTAGACTCGCCATCCAATTTTTCTCATATAGAAGATTCAGCCATGCCTTGGATTCAAATCAAGCTTAATGCTACCAATGAAAATGCCGAACAAATCGGCGACATGTTAATGGAAGAGACTGGTGCTCTTTCTGTAACTTTCCTGGATGCACAAGATACCCCTGTATTTGAGCCTCTGCCGGGTGAAACTCGCCTTTGGGGTGACACTGACATTCTTGCACTTTACGACGCAGAGATTGATACAGGTGTCGTTCTAGCGCAGATTAAAGCAAGCAACATGTTCCCTGCAGACTTTGCTCATAAAGTTGAGCAAATTGAAGACAAGGATTGGGAACGTGAATGGATGGACAACTTCCACCCAATGAAGTTTGGTGAGCGTTTATGGATTTGCCCAAGCTGGCGCGATATCCCTGAACCTGACGCGGTAAACGTAATGCTAGACCCTGGCCTTGCATTCGGTACTGGTACTCACCCAACAACAGCATTGTGTCTTGAGTGGCTTGAAGAATTAGACCTGACAGGCAAAACCGTCATCGACTTCGGTTGTGGCTCAGGCATCCTAGCGATCGCAGCGATCAAACTAGGCGCAGCAAAAGTTATCGGGATCGACATTGATCCTCAAGCACTACTTGCATCAAAAGACAACGCAGAGCGCAATGGCGTTGCTGAGCAACTTGAGGTGTTCTTGCCACAAGATCAGCCTGAAGGTTTACTAGCAGACGTTGTTGTTGCCAACATTCTCGCCGGTCCACTTCGTGATCTTTCAGGCATCATTAAAGGCCTAGTTAAGCCAAATGGCGTGCTTGCGATGTCGGGTGTTTTAGATACACAAGCGGAAGATGTTGCGACTTATTATCGTGATGAGCTTCACATTGATCCGATTATCGAGCAGCAAGAGTGGTGTCGAATCTCTGGTCGCAAGCAAGGCTAGACAAGACTTTGGGTGCTAATTGATTGAATTTCATGCAAATTACAAAAACAAATTGTAAATGCTCAAATATTAGTCTTTTCACGCAGCGAAAAAATGCGTAAAATGCGCGCCCTTGCTGGTACAGAACTGTGATGACGTTTTGAAAATCGGAAATTATCAACTTAAGAACAATCTAATCGTCGCTCCAATGGCTGGCGTAACGGATAGACCATTCCGTGAGTTGTGTCTTCGCTACGGTGCGGGGATGGCAGTCAGTGAAATGATGTCCTCCAATCCAAAAGTTTGGAAAACGTCGAAGTCTCAGCAGCGTATGGTACATGAAGGCGAGTCGGGCATTCGTTCAGTACAAATCGCTGGTGCAGATCCACAGCTTATGGCCGAGGCTGCGCAATTCAATGTCGATAACGGTGCGCAAATCATCGATATCAATATGGGTTGTCCAGCCAAAAAAGTGAATAAGAAGCTTGCGGGCTCCGCCCTACTTCAGTATCCAGACCTCATTGAAGAGATCTTGAAAGCTGTAGTAAACGCAGTCGACGTTCCAGTAACGTTAAAGACTCGTACAGGCTGGGATACAGATAACAGAAACTGTGTCCAAATCGCTAAAATAGCCGAAGACTGCGGCATACAGGCACTTGCCCTTCACGGGAGAACTCGCGCTTGTATGTACAAAGGTGAGGCAGAATACAAACACATTAAAGCGGCGAAACAAGCTGTATCTATTCCGGTTATTGCTAACGGTGATATCGATAGCCCGGAAAAAGCGAAGTTTGTGCTGGAGTACACCGGCGCTGACGCTTTAATGATTGGTCGTCCTGCCCAAGGTCGTCCGTGGATTTTTAACGAAATCCTACACTATTTGGAAAACGGCACCACGATGGACCCACTCCCAATTTCGGAAGTGAAAGACATCATGCTTGGCCATGTTCACGCTCTACATGAGTTTTATGGAGAGTTTTTAGGCCCTCGCATCGCTCGTAAGCATGTGGGTTGGTACCTAAAAGAACATGAACAAGCGAGTGAGTTTCGCCGTACCTTCAACGCACTCGAAGCAGGTGATCTGCAGCTTGAGGCGTTAGAAGGTTATTTTGATAACGTTGCACCATAATTACGAGAAGAGCTAGACCGAATATGTTCGAACAAAATCTGACTTCAGAAGCATTGACAGTGACTACAGTAACATCACAAGACCAAATCACGCAGAAACCACTACGTGATTCAGTGAAAGCATCATTGAAAAACTACCTTGCTCAATTAAACGGTCAAGAAGTCAGCGAGTTATACGAACTAGTATTAGCTGAAGTTGAACAGCCACTACTAGACACCATCATGCAGTACACTCGCGGTAACCAAACTCGCGCAGCAACTATGATGGGTATCAACCGCGGTACTCTTCGTAAGAAACTTAAAAAATACGGCATGAACTAATCGTTCTTTCGTAATTAATTGAATTGAAAGCCAAGCTCATTCATTGAGTTTGGCTTTTTTTTGACTTGTAGATTGAGGAAGGGAGAAGTTGGGAGTGGTAGATAGGCTCCACATTTACCAGAGCGCCTCTTAGCTGCAGCAGCGTCCTTTTTCAACATTTTCTGAATCTAGTGCAGCCAGAATCGAACAATGGCTAGCGTTGTCATCTATGTGGCCACAACACGCATCGTTAATCTTTTTAAGCGCAGTCCGGATCTTGGTTAACTCAGTAATCTTCTCATCAATCATCTCCAGCTTGGCAGTGGTGATGGACTTCACTTCGGCACAGCTGTGTTGCGTCGCTTCCAAGCGAATCTCGAGCAATTCTTTAATCTCATCTAAACTCAGCCCCAACTCTTTAGATTTAAGAATAAAGGTCACCTGTTTTTGGTTATTTTCATCATATAGGCGATAGCCCGATTCACTACGGCTCGCAGGAGCAATCAAATTATTTTTTTCGTAAAAGCGTAAGGTATCGGCTGTCACACCGCATCGTTTCGCTAATTCACCGATCTGAAACATGTTTTTCCCTATTCCTTCATTCATTTCACAATTAACTTTATCGTTACTTTTTAGGCTGAAATGGCACTTTTCATAATTATTTTTGACATGCCAAACGATTGCGCGAGCTTTTTTGTAATAAATTAGTTAGAATCTGCGCCATCAAATTTGGAGTTGGTTATCTTATAGCTTAATCGTAAGACTAACCTCAAAGGTCTTTACCAAAACTGGCCAATATTTTATCTCTTACTGGAATCTAGAATAATCCACGTTGAGAAGATAGAAACAAGTTCTTTTTTGGCAAATATCTTTATTTTAACCCCATGAATTTGAGGAAGATGGAAGCATGAATAACGCTCGTCCAATTCGCCGCGCTCTAATCAGCGTATCAGACAAAACTGGTATCGTTGAATTTGCACAAGCTCTTGCTAACCGTGGTGTAGATATCCTATCTACCGGTGGCACTGCTCGCCTGCTTGCTGAAAAAGGCATCTCTGTTACAGAAGTATCGGACTACACTGGTTTCCCAGAAATGATGGACGGCCGTGTTAAGACTCTGCATCCAAAAGTTCATGGTGGTGTTCTAGGCCGTCGCGGCCAAGACGATGACGTGATGGAAACTCACGGTATCAACCCTATCGATATGGTTATTGTAAACCTATACCCATTCGCAGAAACCGTTGCTAAAGAAGGCTGTACGCTTGCTGACGCTGTTGAGAACATCGACATCGGCGGTCCAACAATGGTTCGCTCTGCAGCGAAAAACCACAAAGACGTAACTATCATTGTCAACGCTCACGACTACGACCGTGTTATCGCTGAAATGGACGCGAACGAGAAGTCTCTAACACTAGAGACGCGCTTCGACCTTGCTATCGCAGCATTCGAGCATACAGCATCTTACGACGGCATGATCGCTAACTACTTCGGCACTATGGTTCCTTCTTATGGAGAGAACAAAGAAGGTGATGAAGAGAGCAAATTCCCTCGCACATTCAACCAACAGTTCGAGAAGAAACAAGACATGCGCTACGGTGAGAACAGCCACCAGGCAGCCGCATTCTACGTTGAAGCAAACCCTGAAGAAGCATCAGTTTCTACTGCTCGCCAAATCCAAGGTAAAGCCCTTTCTTACAACAACATCGCTGACACAGATGCAGCACTTGAGTGTGTGAAAGAGTTCGATGAGCCAGCATGTGTGATCGTTAAGCACGCAAACCCATGTGGTGTAGCACTAGGTGAAGATATCCTAGAAGCTTACGACCGTGCATTCAAAACAGACCCAACGTCTGCATTTGGCGGCATCATCGCATTCAACCGTGAACTAGACGCTGCAACAGCAACGGCTATCACTGAGCGCCAATTCGTTGAAGTTATCATTGCTCCTTCTGTTTCTGCTGAAGCGGTAGAAATCGTTGCGGCTAAGAAAAACCTTCGCCTACTTGAGTGTGGCGAATGGACAACTAAGACAACTGGCTTTGACGTGAAGCGCGTTAACGGCGGCCTACTGGTTCAAGACCGCGACCAAGGCATGGTATCTGAAGATGACCTTAAAGTCGTTTCTAAGCGTCAACCAACCGCTGAAGAGCTAAAAGATGCCCTATTCTGCTGGAAAGTAGCGAAGTACGTGAAATCTAACGCGATCGTTTACTCGAAAGGTGACATGACTATCGGTGTAGGCGCAGGCCAAATGAGCCGCGTTTACTCTGCGAAAATCGCAGGCATCAAAGCTGCAGACGAAGGTCTACAGTTTGAAGGTTGTGTAATGGCATCAGATGCGTTCTTCCCATTCCGTGACGGTATCGACGCGGCTGCAGAAGCGGGCATCAAGTGTGTTATCCAACCGGGTGGCTCTATGCGTGATGACGAAGTTATCGCAGCAGCAGATGAGCACGGCATGGCGATGATCTTTACTGGCATGCGTCACTTCCGCCACTAATTTCCTCTTCGTATTTGGCACTGTGGTGTCGTTAGCTGCTTTCGCCCACCCTGGTCACATAGCGAGCTATGCTCCCGGGGATGGGCTCAATTGCTGCCTAGCCACATCAACAACTACTTTGAGCGAGACTTATAATTTTGTTTTTTTAAATATTCCGATATTTGAAATACGTAGAGCAAGTCAGTGACTTTAGTTCAAGGAAAACACGCGCAGCTTATGACTATAAGTGAGCATGTTTGACGCAGAAATAAAGGCTCTGAGCAGCTATAAGGATTTTAAAACATGAATGTATTGATTATTGGTGCCGGCGGTCGTGAGCATGCACTTGGTTGGAAAGCAGCACAAAACCCAAACGTTGAAACAGTATTCGTTGCTCCAGGTAACGCAGGTACTGCACTTGAGCCAAAACTAGAAAACGTAAACATTGGCGTTGAAGACATCGCTGGTTTAGTAGCGTTTGCTCAAGAGAAAAAAATCGATCTGACTATCGTTGGTCCAGAAGCACCACTCGTTATTGGTGTGGTTGACGCGTTCCGCGAAGTGAATCTGCCTATCTTTGGCCCAACTCAAGCAGCAGCACAGCTAGAAGGCTCTAAAGCATTCACTAAAGACTTCCTAGCTCGTCACGATATCCCAACAGGTTCTTACGCGAACTTCACAGAGATTGAGCCAGCTATCGCTTACGTTCGTGAACAAGGTGCACCAATCGTAGTTAAAGCTGATGGCCTTGCGGCAGGTAAAGGCGTTATTGTTGCGATGACTCTTGAAGAAGCAGAAGACGCAATCAAAGATATGCTAGCAGGCAACGCATTTGGCGAAGCCGGCAGCCGCGTAGTTATCGAAGAGTTCCTTGAAGGCGAAGAAGCAAGCTTCATCGTGATGGTTGATGGCTCGAGCGTACTGCCTATGGCCACCAGCCAAGACCACAAACGTGTTGGCGACAAAGACACAGGTCCTAACACAGGCGGTATGGGGGCTTACTCTCCAGCTCCAGTAGTAACGCCTGAAATCCATAACCGTATCCTTGAAGAAGTTATCTACCCAACGGTACGTGGCATGGACGCAGAAGGCGCACCTTACACCGGTTTCCTTTACGCTGGCCTAATGATCGATGCTGACGGCACTCCGAAAGTTATCGAGTACAACTGCCGCTTCGGCGATCCAGAAACGCAACCTATCATGATGCGTATGGAGTCAGACCTTGTTGAACTTTGCCTAATGGCTATCGACGAGAGGCTGGACGAAGCAGAATCTAAATGGGATCCACGAGCTTCAATTGGTGTTGTTCTTGCAGCTGGCGGTTACCCTGCTGACTACTCAAAAGGTGACGTAATTTCACTACCAACAAGCAAAGTTGAAGGTCAAAAGATTTTCCACGCAGGTACTGCAAATAACGAAGCTGGCGATGTTGTGACAAACGGTGGTCGTGTGCTTTGCGCTACAGCACTTGGTAACACGGTTTCTGAAGCTCAAGAGCGCGTTTACGCGTTAACGAAACAAGTAAGCTGGAATGGTATGTTCCACCGCAATGACATTGGTTACCGTGCGATTGCGCGCGAGCAAGAGCAGTAATCACGGTGCCACTCGCTTACTTTCCAATAACAGTAAGTTAATGACAACAAACGAAAAGTAGAGAAAGGCGCCTTAGTGGGCGCCTTTTTTATTGTCCTAAGTACAGACGAACAGACTAATAAGCATTTAGCCTACAGTAGGCCAAATGCTTTGAATGATCTATTCGCTACTCTTCAGCAGTGATGGTCTTGCAACACAATCATGGCTTTCTTCCGCCAACATCAATAGCTCCTCTACAGTGATTTTTCCTAGTGAGTCACTACCAAGAAACGCCGCATAACTCTCCACTGATGCCAAACGGTTAATCACAAAGTTTGGTAAGGCTTGGTTAATATCGATGCTTGAAAATTCTTTACCCGAGCAAGTTTCGAAAGATTGACCGTTCCAATAGCCTTGGACCAATTTGAATCCTTCGTCATTCTGCTTAGCCGTGGTCTCTAAGACCTGTGAGGCTTCTTTCTTATAGGTTTCTAACTGTGACGATCGGATAGGTAGAATTTTGCCAGCAATGCGGTACTGCTGGTACACAGCTTCGCCTGACTTGTTGAAACGTACATGAACACGATATGAGACCAGTTCATTCGATGCGTTGCGCTGATCGCCTTCACGGATAAATTCACGAAGTACACCGTCCGACCAGGCATAATCCGTTTGATACCAACCGTAATCACCGACGGTAACATAGTCTGCTGATGTATGAGGCTGCGTGAGCTTATTGGTCACCCAGTAAAAACTTGTCGCGTCACCCATGACCTGGCCGCCGGTATAAGTTTCAAATTGTTCTAGGTTTTTGCGAGGGCTGGTTGAAGAACAGCCAATGAGAAATGTAGATAATAGTGAAACGAGAAGAAGTGCTTTTTTCATAAAAACCTGTACCGAGGTGGAATACGACTACCTCGGTACAGTTTAGATTATTTCACTGAATCTTTCAGCGCTTTACCTGCAACAAATGCTGGAACGTTTGCAGCAGCGATTTGGATCTCATCACCAGTTTTTGGGTTACGACCAGTGCGAGCTGCACGGTGGTTTACTTTAAAAGTACCAAAACCAATTAGCTGAACTTGATCGCCATCTTTAAGAGCATCTGTTACACCACCAAGAGTCGCTTCTAGAGCAGCTTTAGCTTGTGCTTTAGAAAGGTCCGCTTTTTCAGCAATAAAGTCGATTAATTGAGTCTTGTTCATTTTAGGTTTCCCTTCTTTGTATTTTTGAATTCAATTCACTCTAAAACATAAATGCCCCATCTGGCAAAGGTTTGTCGCCGATCTTTGACTCTAATGCCGTAGTTTTAGCCATATTATGAGTAATAACTCACAATTTATTACTGATTTTATTGAGCAAGCCCTTGTTTAAAAGGGCCTGAGCGCAAAATTAATGATGACCTAGCCACTACTTTTTCTCTATAATCCACGCTGAATCGCTGATAAAGCGTACAATTTAATTTAAGGGCAAACATGCTGCTGCTAACTATTTACGTCTCCATCGCCATTGGAGTTTCTTTCATTTGTTCTGTTTTGGAAGCTGTACTTTTGAGTATTAGTCCGAGCTACATCGCTCAACTAAAACAAAATGGGCATCCTGCAGCAGAGTCGTTAGACAAACTGAAAACAGACATCGACCGCCCACTAGCGTCAATTTTAACGCTTAACACCATCGCGCACACAATCGGTGCTGCAACTGCAGGTGCACAAGCAGCGGTTGTTTTTGGTAGCCAATGGTTAGGTGTATTCTCTGCCGTACTGACTCTAGGTATCTTAGTACTGTCTGAAATCGTTCCAAAAACAATTGGTGCAACTTACTGGCGTCAACTTGCACCAGCATCCGCAACCGTACTTCGTTGGATGGTGTTCTTCCTAACTCCGTTTGTGTGGTTCTCAGAGCAAATCACAAAGCGCTTGGCTCGTGGTCACGAAGCACCCAAAATGCGTGACGAGCTATCTGCAATGGCGATTTTGGCAAAAGAGAGTGGTGAGTTTGCGGAAGGTGAATCGAAAATCCTAAGCAACCTATTAGGCATTCAAGATGTACCTGTCACTCAAGTAATGACACCACGTCCGGTTGTGTTCCGTGTCGATGCTGAAATGAGCATCAATCAGTTCCTTACGGACCATAAAGACACGCCATTCTCACGTCCGTTGGTTTACAGCGAGCAGAGTGACAACATCATCGGCTTTGTACACCGTTTAGAGCTGTTTAAGCTGCAACAAGCGGGTTGTGGCGAAAAACCATTGGGTGACGTAATGCGCCCTATTCACGTGTTACTGAATAACCTGCCATTACCAAAAGCGTTCGATCAGATGATGGCTCAACGCCTTCAGTTATCTCTTGTTGTTGATGAATACGGCACAATTCAAGGCATCATTACCCTAGAAGACATCTTTGAGCATCTAGTAGGTGAAGAGATTGTTGATGAAGCAGATAAAACGACCGACATGCAAGAGTTGGCGTTCCAACGCTGGGAAAAATGGAAAGAGAAACACGGCGTAATTGAGAGCCGCGATGAAGAAGACGAGTTGGAAGAAGAAACTCAAGAGGATAGCGATGCTTCAGATTCGAAGGCAACCGACAAAGAGCAACTGTCTAAAGAAGATAAAAAAGACGCGTAATCTGAATTGGTTATCAATAGATACAACAAAGGCTCCCGAGGGAGCCTTTGTTTTTATATGTACTTTGGTTCGATTGCGAACTTATAGAGTAACGCCAATGTTACTTACTGGCTCTTCACGCAGTTCGTGGCGTAAATCTTTGATCAACTCAATATCACGTTCCGTCGCTTCACGTAGTGGTCGGAAGATAGCCCACTGAACGTCCCACTCTTCACATACCGCTTCGTTTTCTTTCTGATTTTCGTTGGTCACTTCTTCAGCGCCTTGAGCGAACTCAAGCTCAGCAACCGTTTTAACCGACTGTTGGCTTACTTTAATCACAGCTTCAAACATATGCTCGCGGTCAAGCAGACCATGAACAAGCGTTGCCAAACCTTGGCAAGCGTCCATTGCAGGATAAACACCGTAGAAGTCAAAGTCGTCTGCGCTAGGAAAAAGTTCTTCAACTTTCTCTAATTGGCGCTCAAAGTTCACCTTCGCCGTTTTAACCGTTAGGATTTCCCAAATACTATCCAAAACATCACGATAGATTCGAGCTTCCGCAAATTCTGTATTCTCACAAAACATGGCATAGTTAGGGTACATACGCTCGCATAGACACGCCATAAAGGTAATTTGTTGCCAAGGTTCTAACTTTTCAAGACGAACCTGCAGTGGATTCTGAAGCATAGTCACTCAATAATTGCAGAAAAAGACAGCGAAAGTGTACTTGATAAACCCTGGGGGGAAAAGGTAAGCCGATGAACAATTTTACTAATAAACTCTATATTGCTACTGAGCATGACGATACCTACGTACAACTGATTCTAAAACAAGATTTACCCGACCTAGAAATCACTCAAAACCCAGAGTCTGCAGAGATCGTATTAGCCTCACCTCCCCTCATCGCTGATTGCTTGGATGAATTTACGCAGTTAGATTGGCTACAAAGCACCTACGCTGGTATCAATAAACTCACTCAGCCCAATCTGCGCCATGATTACACACTAACTAACGTGAAAGGTATCTTCGGGCCAGCGATCGCAGAGTACGTACTAGGTTATACCATTAGCCACTTCAGACACTTTTCCCACTACCACAAGCAACAACAGCAACAAAATTGGCAACCCCAGCTTTATACTAGCCTTACCGATAAAACCATGGTGGTTTTAGGTACGGGTTCAATTGGCAGTCATCTAGCGCAAGCCGCATCAGCCTTTGGTATTCACACCATAGGTGTCAATCGCACTGGCATTCCCCCAAAGCACGAAGCCTTTAAGGATACTTTCCACATCAATGAACTTGAGGCGGCTCTCAAGCAAGCGGACATTGTGATTAACACCTTGCCATCGACCGCTGAAACCTATCAACTGCTCAACCAAACGACCCTTAGTTATTGTTCTAACGTGCTGCTGTTCAATGTCGGGCGAGGTGAAAGTGTCGACAATAAAGCGCTGTTATTGGCAATTAAAAATCGTTGGGTTGAGCATGCATTTCTTGATGTATTCGAGCATGAGCCTCTTTCTCAAGAGCACCCATTTTGGAAACTGCCACAAGTCACTATTACCCCACACATTGCCGCACTCAGCGAACCGAGACAGGTGGTCGAGATCTTCGCAGAGAACTACAAGCAGTGGCGAGATGGATTTACCCTAAACCATGTCATCGACTTTGATAAAGGCTACTGATGAGCTCGCCATTATTCACAGAGATAAGACAATGCCGAGCTTGTGAACCTCATCTTTCACATGGTGCTAACCCGGTTATCCAAGCCCATCCAAATGCACGTTTGTTGATCATTGGGCAAGCACCAGGTATCAAGGTTCATGAATCGTCCATCCCGTGGAATGACGCCAGTGGCGCGCGATTAAGGGAGTGGTTGGGAATAGACAGCGACACCTTTTATGACGAACAAAAGGTTGCGATTGTACCTATGGGTTTTTGCTACCCAGGTAAAGGGAAGAGTGGTGATCTGCCACCACGCAAGGAGTGTGCAGAGCTCTGGCATAAGAAAGTATTGCAGTCACTGCCCAATGTTCAAATGACACTTTTGATTGGGCAGTATGCGCAAAACTACTACTTGAAGAAAAAAGCCACCAAGACACTGACAGAGACCGTCAAAAACTGGCAGGTTTGGGCACCAAAATTTTTACCACTTCCCCACCCTTCACCACGCAATAATATTTGGCTCAAGAAGAACCCATGGTTTGAAAGTGAGGTTATTCCTTACATCCGCAAACACATCTCAGAGCATTTGGCCTACCATGATCCAAATGCTTAATGAACTGCACACAGCCGAAATTAAACGAGCATAAAATTACCAATCTGAAGGCAATAAAAAAACGCTGCCGGTTACCCAGCAGCGCTTTCAATTATCTTACTCAGAGTTACTTATGGTAAGGCTTAGACAATTCGTGAACAGCGTCAACGAACACACCAGCGTTTTCTGGCGGCACATCTAAGTGAATACCGTGGCCTAGGTTAAATACGTGGCCAGTACCAGCATCACCAAAACCTTCAAGGATAGTCGATACCTCTTCACGGATACGCTCTGGAGAAGCATAAAGCATTGAAGGGTCCATGTTACCTTGCAGAGCAACCTTATCACCCACGCGCTTAACTGCGTCTTGGATGTTGATAGTCCAGTCTAGGCCAACTGCATCACAGCCCGTTGCAGCGATCTGCTCTAGCCACATGCCACCGTTCTTAGTGAATAGCGTTACCGGTACGCGACGACCATCGTTTTCACGGATCAGACCGTCAACGATTTTGTGCATGTATTGCAGTGAGAATAGGTTGTAATCACGAGGAGTCAGTACACCACCCCATGTATCAAATACCATTACCGACTGAGCACCCGCTTTGATTTGCGCGTTTAGGTATTCAATAACGCTGTCTGCTAGCTTATCTAAAAGTAGGTGCAGCGTTTGTGGTTCTGCGTACATCATCTTCTTGATCTTAGTGAACGCTTTAGAGCTGCCACCTTCAACCATATAAGTTGCTAGCGTCCATGGGCTACCAGAGAAGCCGATCAATGGAACGTCACCATTCAAATCTTTACGAATTTGACGTACTGCGTTCATTACGTATTGCAGCTCACCTTCTGGATCTGGCAGGCCAATTTTTTCTACGTCAGCTTTACATGTGATAGGACGCTCAAACTTGGGACCTTCACCTGTCTCAAAGAACAAACCTAGGCCCATAGCATCAGGGATCGTTAGAATGTCAGAGAACAAGATTGCCGCATCAAGCGGGAAACGACGTAAAGGTTGAAGGGTTACTTCGGATGCAAGTTCCGCGTTTTTGCACAAAGACATGAAGTCGCCTGCTTCTGCACGCGTAGCTTTGTACTCTGGAAGATAGCGGCCAGCTTGGCGCATCATCCATACCGGTGTGTAATCAACAGGCTGCTTTAAAAGTGCGCGTAAATAGCGATCGTTCTTTAATTCGGTCATTCCGTTAAATTCCAATTCAATCTTGTCTAATTTTGATGGCAAGTATTCTAACACTGATTGAGGGGTAAAAGCTGTGTGCTTTGCAACCTAGATCAAGTTATTAACTTTTAAATCAATGCTTAATTTGCACCCAATTAAAGGAGCATGTTAAAAATTTGTTCGCTAGCAAAAATTACAATTATAACACCTGAGTAGTCACTACTCAGCATCTCATAACGACATCTTACTTACCCCCTCCACTTGTGGAGGGTTTTTTTTAGCTTTTGACCACCCATAGGCAAAATACTATGACAGGTGATTTAGTGCTCCAACGCTTGTTCTGTTGCGCCCGCTTTGACCACGTCATTAACCGTTTTTTCTATCAGCTGCCTCGCAATGGTGCCCACAGGCGCCACATCTGGCAGAGTCGTCACATCAAACCATTGCGCGTCGGATAGCTCGCTATAATCAGGTCTGAGCGTACCACCAGCATAGTCAGCAAGAAAGCCCATCATCATGCTCGACGGGAATGCCCAAGGTTGGCTGCTAAAATAGCGAATGTTGTTCACATCAATCCCCGTCTCCTCTTTCACTTCACGAGCAACACACTGCTCTAAGGTCTCTCCGACCTCTAAGAAGCCCGCTATAACGGTATACATGCCCGTTTTATGTCTTGGGTGCTGCGCGAGTAATATCTTGTTGTCGTTGCGTACAGCGACAATAATGCATGGGAAAATACGCGGGTAATGCAGAGTACGACAGTCTCCACACTGCATTGCCACTTGATTGTGGTTTAGGTGATTACGGCCACCGCACTGCGGGCAGAAACGCATGCTCTGGGTCATATGGCCATATTGGATAGCTTTACTTGCAGTAAGAAAACTCGATTCAGGCCAGTGTAATAATTCTCTTAGGTTGACCATCGTCAGCTCTGCCTCAACGTCACAGTCGTTCAACCAATAGACGTTGCGACCTTGATGCTGACCAATACAGATTGCATGCTCTACATTCAGCCCTAGCTCGTCAGCAGAGCCGAAAGGGAACTGGTCATTATTAACCCAAATATCACTACCGGAAACAACGCACCAATAAGCTTGCTCTGCCATTTTCTTATCACTTTTTTTTAACATCCATACGCCTCATTGCTTGCAGTTCGTTCATTTTACTGGCAATCTAATTTCATACTAGAGTTGTGGCAGAGAATATTTCAAGCTATTACTTTTAGTAGATATCGATAAACGGACCCTGCTTAGGCAATTTCAATGATCACAAGGTTGTGATCAGATCATGAGGACATGGTCATGCTAAATAAATTTAAACAAATACAAGAACAATGGGGTGGCTCAAGCGAGGTCATCGATCATTGGCTCGAAACTCGACAAGCTCTCATTGTCGAATATTGCAAGCTAGGTGCCTTGCAGCCAGCTAGCAACGGGCAATCAAACGTTGTTGAACTCCCTTCCCCTAAAGAAATCAGCTCATTCTGCGATCATGTTGTCGATTATATCTCAGAAGGCCATTTTAAGATCTACGATATGGTCATGAAGAAATGGCAAGCAACAGGCTTTAAAACCAATGACGAGATTGATGCAACTTACGCGAAGATCATACTTACTACCGAGCCTCTTCTAGAGTTCAATGATAAGTACGTTAAAGTAAATGCAAATGATGAGTTGCCTAACTTCGAAGGAGATATGTCAAAAGTAGGTGAACTACTCGAAGTACGTTTTGAAGTAGAAGATAGTCTTATCCAGCTCATTGCAGACAGCTTAGCGATTCCACCAGGCGCCTAGTTAACTGAACTCTTAAGAAGCTTGCCTCTGTGCAAGCTTTTTGTTTTGCCTATAGCTTCCCTACCCACTCAACTTTGTTGAGGCCTAAGTGCCACCAGCAAACCACCAATCCGTATCTACGACTCATCCCGATTATCGCCTTTCCACCGATGCTTGTGATTCACCGGCTAGCATCTGTAAAAGTACGCCTAAAACCATACACCAATAACCCAAACGCCAGATACAAAAAAGGCACCCGAAGGTGCCTTTTTGTTATCTCTTAGAGATTACTCTTCTGAAGAGAAACCTGCATTTAGAAGTGCTGCAAGGTTATCAGTAGCTTGTTCAGCTGATGGACCTTCCTGCTCTTCTTCACGCTTAGCTTGACGCTCTTGGTGGTATGCGAAACCAGTACCAGCTGGGATCAGACGACCAACAATTACGTTCTCTTTCAGACCGCGAAGGTCATCACGCTTACCAGAAACCGCAGCTTCTGTTAGTACGCGAGTCGTTTCTTGGAACGATGCAGCTGAGATGAATGACTCAGTTGCAAGAGATGCTTTAGTAATACCTAGTAGATCACGTTCGAAACGTACTAGCTCTTTACCTTCAGCTTCTAGCTTACGGTTAGCAATCTTCACGTTGTGGTACTCAACTTGTTCGCCAGGTAGGAACTGAGAGTCACCAGAATGTGTGATTGTACACTTACGTAGCATTTGACGAACGATAGTCTCAATGTGCTTATCGTTAATCTTAACGCCTTGTAAGCGGTAAACTTCTTGAACTTCGTTCGCGATGTACTGAGTTACTGCGTGGATACCACGTAGACGCAGGATATCGTGTGGAGTTTCAGGACCGTCGGCGATTACATCACCACGTTCAACCTTCTCACCTTCGAACACGTTCAATTGACGATGCTTAGGAATCATCTCTTCGTAAGTGTCACCACCCTCACGAGTGATTACTAGACGACGCTTACCTTTCGTTTCTTTACCAAAAGATACAGTACCTGTGTGCTCAGCAAGGATCGCAGGCTCTTTAGGCTTACGCGCTTCGAATAGGTCTGCTACGCGTGGTAGACCACCGGTGATATCTTTGTTACCGCCAGATTTCTGAGGGATACGAGATAGTGTGTCACCAATGCCAACTTCAGCGCCATCTTCGATGTTTACAATCGCTTTACCAGGTAGGAAGTAGTGAGCTGGCATTTCAGTACCAGGGATCATTACATCGTTACCTTGCTCGTCAACAAGTTTGATAGCTGGACGCATATCCTTGCCTGCTGCTGGACGAGCCGCTGCGTCTGTAACTTCAGAAGAAGAAAGACCCGTTAGATCATCCGTTTGACGAGAAACAGTTACACCGTCGATCATATCAACGAACTGGATGCGACCTGCCACTTCTGTGATGATTGGCATAGTGTGCGCTTCCCAGTTAGCAACAACTTCGCCAGCTTCTACTGCGTCGTTGTCCGCTTTGCTCAGTACAGAACCGTAAGGAAGTTTGTGCTTCTCTTTGGTGCGACCGAACTCATCAACAATCGTCATCTCAGATGCACGAGAGGTGATAACTAGCTTCTTATCTTTGTTGATTACGAACTTAGCGTTGTGAAGTTTCACAGTACCAGTTGTCTTAGCTTGGATGCTGTTCTCTGCTGCTGCAGTAGATGCCGCACCACCGATGTGGAACGTACGCATCGTTAGCTGTGTACCCGGCTCACCGATAGATTGTGCAGCGATAACACCAACTGCTTCACCTTGGTTCACTAGGTGACCACGTGCTAGGTCACGACCGTAACACTGTGCACAACAACCGAAGTCTGCATCACAGGTAACAACAGAACGCACTTTCATACGGTCTACAGAGTTGTCTTCCATGATCTGACACCACTTCTCATCAATCAGAGTGTTACGTGGGATCAATACATCTTCAGTACCAGGCTTAAGAACGTCTTCCGCTACTACACGACCTAGAGCAAGCTCAGAAAGTGCAACTTTAACGTCACCACCTTCGATGTGAGGCATCATGTCGATACCTTCGTGCGTGCCACAGTCATGTTCGTGAACTACAACGTCTTGAGCAACGTCTACTAGACGACGAGTTAGGTAACCCGAGTTCGCTGTTTTCAGTGCTGTATCCGCAAGACCCTTACGAGCACCGTGCGTTGAGATAAAGTACTGAAGGACGTTTAGACCTTCTTTAAAGTTCGCTGTGATCGGCGTTTCGATGATTGAACCATCTGGACGCGCCATCAGACCACGCATACCTGCTAGCTGACGAATCTGAGCTGCGGAACCACGTGCGCCCGAGTCGGCCATCATGTAGATGCTGTTGAACGATTCTTGCTGTTCTTCTTCGCCGTCACGGTTGATAACTGTTTCAGAAGATAGGTTATCCATCATCGCTTTCGCAACGCGGTCATTCGTAGATGCCCAGATATCGATAACTTTGTTGTAACGCTCACCCGCAGTAACAAGACCAGATTGGAATTGCTCTTGGATTTCGCGAACTTCTTCTTCAGCAGATTCAATTTCATCGTATTTCGCTTGAGGTACAACCATATCGTCGATACCTACAGAAACACCTGAAAGTGCAGCGTATGCAAAACCTGCGTACATGATTTGGTCAGCGAATATTACTGTGTCCTTAAGACCAAGCTTACGGTACGCTTCGTTAAGTAGGGTAGAAATTTGTTTCTTACCTAGCTTTTGGTTAACGATGCTGAACGGTAGACCAGCTGGAACGATTTGCCATAGCATTGCACGGCCAACTGTTGTATCAACCAGCTTCGTTTCAGTAGTACTGTTACCATCTTCGTCTACTACGGTCTCAGTGATACGAACTTTAACGCGAGCGTGTAGCTCAGCTGTCTTAGTACGGTATGCCTTCTCAGCCTCTTCAGGGCCAGCAAGGTACATACCTTCGCCTTTCACGTTGATCTTTTCACGAGTCATGTAGTAAAGACCCAATACAACGTCCTGAGAAGGTACGATGATCGGATCACCTGACGCTGGCGACAGAATGTTGTTTGTCGACATCATCAGAGTACGTGCTTCAAGCTGTGCTTCTAGAGTTAGAGGCACGTGTACCGCCATTTGGTCACCATCGAAGTCGGCGTTGTATGCCGCACACACTAGTGGGTGAAGCTGAATCGCTTTACCTTCGATTAGTACTGGTTCAAACGCTTGGATACCTAGACGGTGAAGTGTAGGTGCACGGTTGAGTAGTACTGGGTGTTCGCGGATTACTTCGTCTAGGATATCCCAAACGATAGCTTCTTCGCGCTCTACCATCTTCTTAGCAGCTTTGATTGTCGTAGCCATGCCACGAGTCTCTAGCTTGCTGTAAATAAACGGCTTAAATAGCTCAAGTGCCATCTTCTTAGGGAGACCACACTGATGTAGACGAAGGTATGGACCTACTGTGATTACAGAACGGCCAGAGTAGTCTACACGTTTACCTAGAAGGTTCTGACGGAAACGACCTTGCTTACCCTTGATCATATCAGCAAGAGATTTCAGAGGACGCTTGTTCGAACCTGTGATTGCACGACCGCGACGACCGTTATCTAGAAGGGCATCAACAGACTCTTGCAGCATACGTTTTTCGTTACGTACTATGATGTCCGGAGCAGCTAGCTCTAGAAGACGCTTCAAACGGTTGTTACGGTTGATCACACGACGGTAAAGGTCGTTCAGATCTGAAGTCGCAAAACGACCGCCATCTAGAGGTACTAGAGGACGAAGATCTGGCGGAAGAACCGGAAGTACAGTCAGAATCATCCATTGCGGATCGTTACCCGATGCAATGAACGCTTCAACTAGCTTCAGGCGCTTAGTGATCTTCTTACGCTTAGTTTCAGAGTTAGTTGTTTCCAACTCTTCGCGCATTTCTTCCACTTCTTGATGAAGGTCCATTGTTGCAAGCAGATCTTTGATCGCTTCTGCACCCATCTTAGCAGTGAATTCATCACCCCACTCTTCTAGGCGATCTAGATACTCTTCTTCAGTAAGCATCTGAGATTTTTCTAGATCAGTCATACCTGGTTCAGTTACTACGTACATTTCGAAGTAAAGAACACGTTCGATATCACGTAGAGGGATATCCATTAGTAGACCGATACGAGACGGTAGCGATTTTAGGAACCAGATGTGAGCAACTGGTGAAGCAAGCTCGATGTGGCCCATACGGTCACGACGAACTTTAGTTTGTGTAACTTCTACGCCACACTTCTCACAGATAACACCGCGGTGTTTCAGACGCTTGTATTTACCACAAAGACATTCGTAGTCTTTAACTGGACCAAAAATACGCGCACAGAACAGACCATCGCGTTCAGGTTTGAACGTACGATAGTTGATCGTTTCAGGTTTTTTAACTTCACCGAAAGACCATGAACGGATCATGTCTGGTGAAGATAGACCGATTTTTATTGCATCAAATTCTTCGGTCTTATGCTGCGCTTTTAGAAAGTTTAATAAGTCTTTCACAATCAGCTCCTGTAAGGAGTTAAAAGGGGCTCACCCGCAAAAGTGAGCACCTTCAACCAAATAATCACTTTTCTCTAGAAAGAAAGAAGGGATTACTCTTCGTCTTCTAGCTCGATGTTGATACCTAGCGAGCGAATCTCTTTCAACAGTACGTTGAACGACTCTGGCATGCCAGGTTCCATGCTGTGGTTGCCATCTACGATGTTCTTGTACATCTTAGTACGGCCGTTAACGTCATCCGACTTAACTGTTAGCATTTCTTGAAGCGTGTAAGCAGCACCGTATGCTTCTAGTGCCCATACTTCCATCTCACCGAAACGCTGACCACCGAACTGAGCTTTACCACCAAGTGGTTGCTGAGTTACTAGGCTGTACGAACCAGTAGAACGAGCGTGCATCTTGTCATCAACAAGGTGGTTCAGTTTCAGCATGTACATGTAACCAACAGTTACAGGACGCTCAAACGAGTCACCAGTACGACCATCAAACAGTTTAAGCTGACCAGATTCTGGCAGATCACCCAGTTTAAGTAGTTCTTTGATTAACGTTTCAGAAGCACCATCGAACACAGGAGTAGCAATCGGTAGACCGCCACGTAGGTTCTTGATCAGTGTACGAACTTGATCATCAGACAGTTCAGCAATATCAACTTTCTGACGAGTATCACCAAGATCATAAACCTTCTGTAGGAACTCACGGAACTTATGAAGTTCTTGCTGTTCCTTAACCATTTGGTTGATCTTGTCACCGATACCTTTCGCTGCCAGACCTAAGTGTACTTCTAGGATCTGACCGATGTTCATACGCGATGGTACACCCAGTGGGTTAAGTACGATGTCTACAGGCTGACCTTTCTCATCGTATGGCATGTCTTCAACAGGGTTAATCTTAGAGATTACACCTTTGTTACCGTGACGACCCGCCATCTTATCACCAGGCTGGATACGACGTTTAACCGCTAGGTAAACTTTAACAATCTTAAGAACGCCAGGCGCTAGATCATCACCTTGAGTGATCTTACGACGCTTAGTTTCAAACTTCTTATCGAAGTCTGCTTTTAGCTCATCCCACTGCTCAGCAAGTTGCTCAAGCTGTGTTTGTAGCGCATCGTCTTCTAGAACTTGTTCTAGCCATTGCTTACGACCGATCGTATCAAGCTTAGCTTCAGAGTAACCACCAGACAGAAGTACAGCTTTAACACGGTTAAGAAGGCCACCCTCAAGAATTTGGAACTCTTCAGTTAGGTCTTTCTTAGCTTCTTTAAGCTGCATCTGTTCGATTTCAAGTGCACGCTTGTCTTTTTCTACGCCATCGCGAGTGAAGACTTGTACATCGATGATAGTACCCGAAACAGAGTTTGGTACACGTAGAGAAGTATCTTTAACATCAGATGCTTTCTCACCGAAGATTGCACGTAGTAGCTTCTCTTCAGGAGTCAGTTGAGTTTCACCTTTAGGTGTTACTTTACCAACTAGGATGTCGCCACCCTTCACTTCAGCACCAATGTAAACGATACCTGACTCGTCTAGTTTAGACAGAGCAGACTCACCTACGTTTGGAATATCAGCTGTGATCTCTTCAGAGCCCAGCTTAGTATCACGAGCCACACAAGATAGTTCTTGGATATGGATAGTCGTGAAACGGTCTTCTTGAACTACGCGCTCAGATACTAAGATCGAGTCTTCGAAGTTGTAACCGTTCCAAGGCATGAACGCGATACGCATGTTTTGACCAAGTGCTAGCTCACCAAGGTCTGTTGAAGGACCGTCAGCTAGTACGTCGCCACGTGATACAGGTTCACCCGGTAGCACTGTAGGACGTTGGTTGATACATGTGTTCTGGTTTGAACGCGTGTACTTAGTTAGGTTGTAGATGTCGATACCAGCTTCGCCAGGTACTAGCTCATCTTCGTTAACCTTAACTACGATACGAGAAGCGTCAACAGACTGAATCATACCGCCACGTTTAGCAACCGCTGTAACACCAGAGTCAACTGCGATGTTACGTTCAATACCAGTACCTACTAGAGGCTTATCAGCCTTAAGTGTTGGTACCGCTTGACGTTGCATGTTCGCACCCATCAATGCACGGTTCGCATCATCGTGTTCTAGGAACGGGATAAGCGATGCAGCGATAGATACTACTTGGTTTGTCGCAACGTCCATGTAGTCAACGTGGTCGCGTGGGTGAAGACCAGATTCACCTTTTTGACGAGCAGTGATTAGCTCATCTGCGAACGTACCTTCTTCAGTAAGAACGGTGTTCGCCTGCGCGATTACAAATTGACCTTCTTGGATTGCAGACAGGTAATCAACTTCGTCTGTTACTACGCCATCTACTACACGACGGTACGGAGTTTCTAGGAAACCGTATTCGTTACAACGTGCAAATGCAGATAGTGAGTTAATTAGACCGATGTTTGGACCTTCAGGCGTTTCGATCGGACATAGACGACCGTAGTGAGTTACGTGAACGTCACGTACTTCGAAGCCTGCGCGCTCACGAGTAAGACCACCAGGACCTAAAGCAGAGATACGGCGCTTGTGCGTAACTTCTGACAATGGGTTGTTTTGGTCCATGAACTGTGAAAGCTGTGAAGAGCCAAAGAATTCTTTAACTGCAGCAGAGATAGGCTTAGCGTTGATTAGATCTTGAGGCATGATTGCATCAAGATCACCAAGGCTTAGACGCTCTTTAACGGCACGTTCTACACGAACTAGACCAACACGGAATTGGTTTTCTGCCATTTCACCTACAGAACGGATACGACGGTTGCCAAGGTGGTCGATATCGTCCACTTCGCCTTTACCGTTACGGATGCCGATCAGTTTCTTCATCACTTCGATGATGTCTGATTCATCCAGAGTACCGCGCTCTTCTTCTTCTTCACGCTCGATAGAGCTGTTGAACTTCATACGGCCTACAGTTGATAGGTCGTAGCGTTCTTCTGAGAAGAATAGGCTTTCGAATAGAGATTCTGCAGCTTCTTTCGTTGGTGGCTCGCCAGGACGCATCATGCGGTAGATTTCTACCAATGCAGAGATGCGATCTACTGTGCTATCTGCACGTAGAGTGTCTGACATGAATGGACCATGGTCTAGGTCATTCGTGAACAGTACTTCTAGAGCTTTGTGACCTGCTTGAGATAGGTTAGCAAGTGCCTCTAGGCTGATCTCTTGGTTCGCGCCAACGATGATCTCACCAGTTGCTTCGTTGATGTAATCTTTAGATGCAACTTTACCAACGATGTACTCTACAGGTACTTCGATGTGCTCAACGCCATCTTTCTCAAGTTGACGGATGTGGCGAGCAGTAACACGACGACCAGTCTCAACGTAAACTTTACCGTTTGCTTCGATGTCGAATGACGCAGTTTCACCACGTAGACGATCAGGAACCAACTCCATAAGAAGAGTTTGGTCTTTCACTTCGAAGTTCACCTTGTCGAAGAACAGATCTAGGATCTCTTCAGTTGACTTACCTAGTGCACGAAGGATGATTGAAGCTGGTAGCTTACGACGACGGTCAATACGTACGAATAAGTTATCCTTAGGATCGAACTCAAAGTCTAACCATGAGCCACGGTAAGGAATTACACGTGCGTTATAAAGAACTTTACCAGATGAGTGGGTCTTACCCTTATCACTGTCGAAGAACACGCCTGGGCTTCGGTGCAGCTGGGATACGATAACCCTCTCGGTACCATTAATTACGAAAGTACCATTGTCTGTCATAAGCGGAATTTCGCCCATGTAGACTTCTTGTTCTTTAATGTCTTTTACAGTACCTGCTGGCGCATCTCGATCAAAGATAACTAGACGTAGTTTAACGCGTAGTGGCTTTGAGTAAGTTACACCACGGATTTGACATTCTTTAACATCAAAAACTGGCTCACCAAGACGGTAGCTAACGTATTGCAGCTCAGAATTGCCGTTGTAGCTCTGAATTGGGAATACAGAACGAAAAGCAGCCTCAAGACCGTATTGACCTTCTGGATCCTGTTCGATGAATTTATCGAAAGAATCAAGCTGGATCGATAACAGGTATGGAATGTCCAAAACTTGTGGACGAGTACCAAAGTCCTTACGGATGCGCTTTTTCTCGGTATAAGAGTAAACCATGGGGTTCCTCAGCTCGCTGATAAGTGACCCAAACTACCCAACACACTCCACGGAGGGGGTAGTGACTAACAGCTGTTTAATGTAGTGAACAATCATATCGAAAACATGACTGTTTTTTTGCTCGGGTTATGACGCTTAAACAGCGGAAAATTCGTCATAGCCCTACAGCGCAAAAAGGCCGGTGGTTAAATAACCACCAGCCATTAGCCTTACGGCTAAGAAATTAAGTAATAATTACTTAACTTCAACAGAAGCGCCAGCTTCTTCTAGCTGTGCTTTAAGAGCTTCAGCTTCAGCTTTGTCAACGCCTTCTTTTAGAGGTGCTGGAGCTGAGTCTACAAGACCTTTAGCTTCTTTAAGACCTAGGCCAGTTGCGCCACGTACAGCTTTGATAACTTGTACTTTGTTAGAACCAGCAGAAGTTAGGATAACGTCGAATTCAGTTTGCTCAGCAGCAGCTTCGCCGCCAGCAGCGCCACCAGCTACAACTGCAGCAGCAGCTGATACGCCGAATTTCTCTTCCATAGCTTCGATAAGCTCAACAACTTGCATTACAGACATTTCTGCAACTGCGTCTAGGATTTGCTCGTTAGTAATAGACATAACAATTCTCTTTTAAGTCAACAATAAGTTTAATTTGCAACCAGTGAAAAGCAAGGCTTAAGCCGCTGCTTCTTCTTTTTGGTCACGTAGTGCAGCGATAGTACGAACCAGCTTGCCAGCAGAAGCTTCTTTCATGCACATCATTAGGCGTGCGATAGCTTCGTCGTAAGTTGGTAGTGTCGCTAGTACTTCAGCATCAGTAACTGCGCCTTCAAATGCAGCAGCTTTGATCTCGAAATCTTTGTTCTCTTTAGCGAAGTCTTTGAAAAGACGCGCTGCAGCACCTGGGTGCTCGTTAGAGAACGCGATCAGAGTTGGACCAGTGAAAGTGTCAGTTAGACACTCGTAGTCTGTACCCTGAACCGCACGGCGTGCTAGTGTGTTACGAACAACTTTCATGTAAACACCCGCTTCGCGAGCTTGTTTACGTAGAGAAGTCATTGCGCCAACTTCAACGCCACGAGAATCAGCTACAACTGCAGAAAGTGCACCATTAGCTGCTTCGTTGACTTCAGCAACAATTGCTTTTTTGTCTTGAAGATTTAAAGCCATTTGGATTAACCTCTGGTTGTGATTACAGCACCCATTACAGTGTGTAATGAGCGTTTACGATGCTAATAAATATGAATCACTTCATTTAAATTAGGCACCGCCTACGTAGGTTTTATTAAGCTGTAGCTCCGAAAAGTACAGCGCCTACGGTCTTGGGATAGATAATTTGAATTGCTTCAAATCACCCAACCACAAATATTAGGCGCAGAAGTATACACTAAATCTGCGCCTAAGCAAATTAGTTTGCTTGAGTGTTCAGGCTAGCCTGATCAACAGCAACACCAGCACCCATAGTAGTAGAGATGCTTACTTTCTTCAGGAAAGTACCTTTCGCTGAAGAAGGCTTAGCTTTCTTAAGAGCAACTAGAAGAGCTTCTAGGTTCTCTTGAAGCTGGTTAGCTTCGAAAGATGCTTTGCCGATAGTAGTGTGGATGATGCCGTTCTTGTCATTACGGTAACGAACCTGACCAGCTTTAGCGTTCTTAACAGCTTCAGCAACGTTAGGAGTTACAGTACCAACTTTAGGGTTTGGCATAAGGCCGCGTGGACCTAGGATAGTACCTAGTTGACCAACAACACGCATTGCATCTGGAGAAGCAACAACAACGTCGAAGTTCATTTCGCCTTTCTTCACTTGCTCAGCAAGATCTTCCATACCAACAACATCTGCGCCAGCTTCTTTAGCTGCTTCTGCGTTTGCACCTTGAGTGAACACAGCAACGCGGATTTCACGGCCAGTACCGTGAGGTAGCACAGTTGCGCCACGTACGTTTTGGTCAGATTTACGAGCATCGATGCCTAGGTTAACAGCAACGTCTACAGACTCAACGAATTTAGCAGTAGCTAGCTCTTTAAGAAGTGCAACAGCTTCGTTGATTTCGTATTCTTTAGTCGCGTCAACTTTGTCGCGGATTACGCGCATACGCTTAGTAAGTTTTGCCATCTTATTAACCCTCTACCACTAGGCCCATTGAACGAGCAGTACCAGCGATTGAACGCTTCATTGCTTCGATGTCAGCACCAGTCATATCAGCAGCTTTAGTTTCTGCGATTTCTTGGATTTGAGCGTCAGTTACAGTACCCACTTTTTCAGTGTTTGGACGACCAGAACCAGACTTAACGCCAGCAGCCTTCTTAAGAAGAACAGCAGCAGGTGGAGTCTTAGTTACGAACGTGAAAGAACGGTCGTTGTATACAGTAATAACTACTGGAGTCGGTAGACCTTTCTCAACAGATTCTGTTTTTGCGTTGAACGCTTTACAGAATTCCATGATGTTAACACCGTGTTGACCTAGAGCAGGACCAACTGGTGGCGACGGGTTTGCCATACCAGCTGCAACTTGCAGTTTGATATAAGCTTCAACTTTCTTAGCCATGATATTTCCTAATATTTGGGTACATGCGCTAGCCGTAAGGCAAGCTCCCCATAAATTCAATTAACGCTTTTTACTTCCATAAAAGCAAAAAGGCGCGAAATTATAATCATAATTCGCGCCTTTAACAACCCTAAAAAGGTGATTTTTTATACTCTTTCATTTTGAACAAGTTGCTAATAAGTTATCCACAACTTAGTTCAATTAATCGAGTCTTAGTCCAGTTTTTCAACCTGACCAAATTCAAGCTCAACCGGTGTTGCACGACCAAAGATCGATACAGATACCTTAATGCGACTCTTCTCGTAATCAACTTCTTCAACAGTACCGTTGAAGTCAGCAAATGGACCATCGTTAACACGAATCACTTCACCGGCTTCGAACATCGTCTTAGGACGTGGAGCTTCGCTCGCTTTCTCTAGACGGTTCAAGATAGCATCAGCCTCTTTATCAGTGATTGGCGCTGGACGATCAGAGGTACCACCAATGAAGCCCATAACACGCGGAATGCTGCGTACTAAGTGCCATGATTCATCATTCATGATCATTTGAACTAATACGTAGCCAGGGAAGAATTTACGTTCACTTTTACGACGTTGTCCAGCACGCATTTCCACTACTTCTTCAGTAGGTACCAGCACATCGCCAAATAGTTCTTCCATGTTGTGCATTTTAATATGCTCGCGTAGCGATTGTGCAACACGACCTTCAAAACCAGAAAAGGCTTGAACTACATACCAACGTTTTTTTGGAGCTTCACTCATGAATCAGAACCCTCTACACCCCAGTCGCTAGAGAAACTAAACGGACCATAATGCCGTCAATTCCCCAAAGCACTAGAGACATAACAATACATACAGCTAAAACGATCAATGTAGTTTGCATAGTTTCTTGGCGAGTAGGCCAAACCACTTTACGAATCTCCATACGAGATTCTTTTGCAAAATCGATCGCAGCTTTACCTTTTGTTGTTGTTGCTGCAACGCCTAGTGCGGCAGCAATCAGCACAACTACACCTGCAGCGCGAATTACAACAGACAATTCACCATACAGGTAATTACCCACAACAGCAGCGGCTAACAGTACAAAAGCGACTACCCACTTCATTGTATCTGCTGCACTTGAGCTATCAGGAGTTTCAGCGTTTGCTTTCATAAAACCAACCTGTGATAAGTCTTAGATATAGACGACAATAACCCCGCTGTTGCAGGGCACATTCCTTTGCGTTGCAGAACAACACACCTAACAGTCATTTTAGTCAAAAAGACTGTTTAGTTCTTTACTAAGAGCTGAAATTGATGCCAATTCGCTCAACTCTTTTTTTAGCGCAGAAAAAGGGCATCAAATGATGCCCTTTTTACTAGTGGTTCGTCAAATCTTATGCAAAGATTTTAGCTACAACACCAGCACCTACAGTACGGCCACCTTCACGGATAGCGAAACGTAGACCTTCGTCCATTGCGATTGGAGCGATAAGCTCAACAGTCATTTGAACGTTGTCACCTGGCATTACCATTTCTACGCCT